>NZ_JAGJBZ010000006.1 GCF_020010925.1 Streptomyces griseiscabiei
CCACCGGGCCGCACCCGACGACGAAACAGGGACCCCCCACGCACCCCCCCGGCTCAGAACTTCCGGTGTCCGATCAGCCGCGGCTTCTGGTTGATGCCGTCGAGGCCGTGCCACGCCAGGTTCACCAGGTGCGCCGCGACCTCCGCCTTCTTCGGCCGGCGCACGTCCAGCCACCACTGCCCGGTGAGGGCGACCATGCCGACCAGCGCCTGGGCGTACAGCGGCGCGAGCTTGGGATCGAAGCCGCGGCTCTTGAACTCGCGGCCGAGAATGTCCTCGACCTGCGTGGCGATGTCGGAGATGAGGGACGCGAAGGACCCCGTGGACTGCGGGATGGGGGAGTCGCGGACCAGGATGCGGAAGCCGTCCGTGTACTCCTCGATGAAGTCGAGCAGCGCGAACGCGGCCTGTTCGAGCAGTTCCCGGGGGTGCCCCGCCGTCAGCGAGCTGGTCACCATGTCCAGCAGCCGGCTCATCTCACGGTCCACCACCACCGCGTACAGGCCCTCCTTGCCGCCGAAGTGCTCGTACACCACCGGCTTGGACACCCCGGCCTTCGCCGCGATCTCCTCCACCGACGTGGCCTCGAAGCCCTTCGCGGCGAAGAGGGCCCGGCCGACCTCCAGCAGCTGTGCCCGGCGCTCGGCGCCCGTCATCCGGGTGCGGCGCACACGCCGCGGCTTCTCGTTGCTCGGGGTGCTGCTGGAGTCGGTCGCCACGCCGTCAATCATGCCGCCTCGGCGGGCGCCTTCCGGTGCCCGGAGCCGTCCTCACCCGTGTTACGCCTGGAATCGATACGCGAGCGTGACGGCCAGCGGACGTCGTACGCCCAGCCGAACACCTCGAACCAGCGGATGAGCCGCGCGGAGGAGTCCAGCTGCCCGCGCTCCACGCCGTGCCGGGCGGACGTGGGGTCGGCGTGGTGCAGGTTGTGCCAGGACTCGCCGCAGGACAGGACCGCCAGCCACCACACGTTGCCCGAGCGGTCGCGGGACTTGAAGGGGCGCTTGCCGACCGCGTGGCAGATCGAGTTGATCGACCAGGTGACGTGGTGCAGCAGCGCCACCCGGACGAGCGAGCCCCAGAAGAACGCCGTGAACGCGCCCCACCAGGACATCGTCACCAGACCGCCGATCAGCGGCGGGAGGGCGAGGGAGAGCATCGTCCAGTAGATGAACTGGCGGGAGATCGCGCGCAGCGCCGGGTCCTTGACCAGGTCCGGGGCGTACTTCTCCTGCGAGGTCTGCTCCTCGTCGAACATCCAGCCGATGTGCGCCCACCACAGGCCCTTCATCAGCGCGGGGAGCGTCTCGCCGAACCGCCACGGCGAGTGGGGGTCGCCCTCGGCGTCGGAGAACTTGTGGTGTTTGCGGTGGTCGGCCACCCAGCGGACGAGCGGGCCCTCGACGGCCATCGAACCGGCGATCGCCAGCGCGATCTTCAGCGGGCGCTTGGCCTTGAACGAACCGTGGGTGAAGTGCCGGTGGAAGCCGATGGTGATGCCGTGGCAGCCGAGGTAGTAGAAGAACACCAGCAGGCCGAGGTCCAGCCAGCTCACGCCCCAGCCCCAGGCCAGCGGCACGGCCGCGAGGAGCGCGAGGAACGGGACGATGATGAAGAGCAGCAGACTGATCTGCTCGATCGAACGCTTCTTCTCGCCGCCCAGGGTGGCCGAGGGACCTGCGGGGTCGGTCGCCGCGGAGCCTGGGGAACCGTTCGCGTTCGGGGCGTCTTCGATCACATCGGACCTTGTGCTCATGGGCGTCCCCTGTGGGGTCGAGGGTGGAGAGAGGGGGGAAGTGCCTGCGGCAACAGCGTGCGGGGGCTACCTGTCGGCTTTCCCTACGGTTCCGTAACCTACGGCATCGTAAGTATGGCAGCGCGGTGCCGGGCGGCAAGGGCCCGCCGATCTGCGCGTCACGGGTGTAGCGGGCGGGCCCGGTGGACAGGTGGCACTCAGTGCCGCAAAAGTGGCACCTGTCGCCGGAGGTGCCCGAAAGGCCACCTATCCTGGACTCGGTCGGACAGCGCGGTCCGCTCTGAATCCAGCCCGGAAGCCAGGGCCCGCGACAGCGGCCCGGGCCGCCGGGGCCCCCACCCGGGTTCCCCTTCAGACGAGCTTCAACACTGCAAGGAGCCGCACCTGTGAGCAGTGCCGACGACCAGACCACCACGGTCAGCAGCGAGCTGCGCGCCGACATCCGGCGCCTGGGTGACCTGCTGGGCGAGACCCTCGTACGCCAGGAGGGCCCCGAACTCCTGGAGCTGGTCGAGCGCGTCCGCCGGCTGACCCGCGAGGACGGCGAAGCCGCCGCCGACCTGCTGCGCGGCACCGAGCTGGACACCGCCGCCAAGCTCGTCCGCGCCTTCTCCACCTACTTCCACCTGGCCAACGTCACCGAGCAGGTGCACCGTGGCCGCGAGCTGAGGGCACGCCGTGCCGCCGAGGGCGGACTTCTCGCCCGTACGGCCGATCGCCTGAAGGACGCCGACCCCGAACACCTGCGCGAGACCGTCGGGAATCTCAACGTCCGCCCCGTCTTCACCGCCCACCCCACCGAGGCCGCCCGCCGGTCCGTGCTCAACAAGCTCCGGCGGATCGCCGCGCTGCTGGAGACCCCGGTCATCGAGTCCGACCGCCGCCGCTACGACGTCCGGCTGGCCGAGAACATCGACCTGGTGTGGCAGACGGACGAACTGCGCGTCGTGCGCCCCGAGCCCGCCGACGAGGCCCGCAACGCCATCTACTACCTGGACGAACTGCACGCCGGCGCGGTCGGCGACGTCCTGGAGGATCTGACGGCGGAGCTGGAGCGCGTGGGCGTGAAGCTCCCCGACGCCACGCGCCCCCTCACCTTCGGCACCTGGATCGGCGGCGACCGCGACGGCAACCCCAATGTCACCCCCCAGGTGACCTGGGACGTCCTCATCCTCCAGCACGAGCACGGCATCAACGACGCCCTCGAACTCATCGACGAGCTGCGTGGCTTCCTCTCCAACTCCATCCGCTACACGGGTGCCACGGACGAGCTGCTGACGTCCCTGAGGGCCGACCTCGAAGCGCTGCCCGAGATCAGCCCCCGCTACAAGCGCCTCAACGCCGAGGAGCCCTACCGCCTCAAGGCCACCTGCATCCGGCAGAAGCTGGAGAACACCAAGCAGCGCCTGGCCAAGGGCACCCCGCACGAGGACGGCCGCGACTACCTCGGCACCGCCGAACTGCTGCGCGACCTCACCCTCATCCAGACCTCGCTGCGCGAGCACCGGGGCGGCCTCTTCGCCGACGGCCGGATGAACCGCACGATCCGCACCCTCTCCGCCTTCGGCCTCCAGCTCGCCACCATGGACGTCCGCGAGCACGCCGACGCCCACCACCACGCCCTCGGCCAGCTCTTCGACCGCCTGGGCGAGGAGTCCTGGCGGTACGAGGACATGCCCCGCGAGTACCGCCACAAGCTCCTCGCCCGCGAGCTGCGGTCGAGGAGGCCGCTGGCACCCACACCCGCGCCGCTCGACGCCGACGGCGCCAAGACCCTCGGTGTGTTCGAGACCGTGAAGAAGGCGCTGGCCGTCTTCGGCCCCGAGGTCATCGAGTCGTACATCATCTCGATGTGCCAGGGCGCCGACGACGTCTTCGCCGCGACCGTCCTCGCCCGCGAGGCCGGGCTCATCGACCTCCACGCCGGCTGGGCCAAGATCGGCATCGTCCCGCTGCTGGAGACGACCGACGAGCTGAAGGCCGCCGACACGATCCTGGAGGAGATGCTCGCCGACCCCTCCTACCGGCGGCTCGTCGCCCTGCGCGGTGACGTCCAGGAGGTCATGCTCGGCTACTCCGACTCGTCGAAGTTCGGCGGCATCACGACGTCGCAGTGGGAGATCCACCGGGCGCAGCGGCGGCTGCGCGACGTCGCGCACCGGTACGGAGTGCGGCTGCGGCTGTTCCACGGCCGCGGCGGCACCGTCGGCCGCGGCGGCGGCCCCTCGCACGACGCGATCCTCGCGCAGCCGTGGGGCACGCTGGAGGGCGAGATCAAGGTGACCGAGCAGGGCGAGGTCATCTCCGACAAGTACCTCGTCCCCTCCCTGGCCCGGGAGAACCTGGAACTGACGGTCGCCGCCACGCTCCAGGCCTCCGCCCTGCACACGGCCCCCCGCCAGTCGGTGGAGGCGCTGGCCCGCTGGGACGCGGCCATGGACCTGGTCAGCGACGCCGCCCACGCGGCCTACCGCGAGCTCGTCGAGGACCCCGACCTGCCGACGTACTTCCTCGCCTCCACGCCGGTCGACCAGCTCGCCGACCTGCACCTCGGCTCGCGGCCCTCCCGCCGCCCCGGCTCGGGCGTCTCGCTCGACGGGCTGCGCGCCATCCCCTGGGTCTTCGGCTGGACCCAGTCACGGCAGATCGTGCCCGGCTGGTTCGGCGTCGGCTCCGGTCTGAAGGCGCTGCGCGAAGCGGGGCTCGACACCGTGCTCGACGAGATGCACGAGCAGTGGCACTTCTTCCGCAACTTCCTCTCCAACGTCGAGATGACGCTGGCCAAGACGGACCTGCGGATCGCCCAGCACTACGTCGACACGCTCGTCCCCGACGAGCTCAGGCACGTCTTCGACACGATCCGTGCGGAGCACGAGCTGACCGTCCGGGAGGTGCTGCGTGTCACCGGTGAGGGTGCGCTGCTCGACGCGAACCCCGTTCTGCAGCAGACCTTCTCCATCCGCGACGCCTATCTCGACCCGATCTCGTATCTCCAGGTCGCCCTGCTGAAGCGTCAGCGGGACGCTGCGGCGGGGGGCGAGGCGGCTGATCCGTTGCTGGCGCGGGCGTTGCTGCTCACGGTCAACGGGGTGGCGGCGGGGTTGCGCAACACGGGCTGACTTCGGGGGTTCGATGGCGGCTGACGGCCGGTGGGGCTTCTCGCGCAGTTCCCCGCGCCCCTGAAAAGCAGGGGCTGCGCCCCTTGCTTTTCAGGCCCGCGGGGTTGTGGTCCTTCAGGCCCGCAGGGGCCTGAAGCTTTCAGGGGCGCGGGGAACTGCGCGGCCAGCCCCCACCGGCCGTCAGCCGCACATCCGCCGCAGCGTCACAGCGCCACCCACGCCGCCGTGATCAGCGCGACCCCCAGCCCGCCCAGCACCCACGCCACCCGCACCAGCCGCAGCCCACCGGCCACGACGACCGCCGCCAACAACAGCGCCCCACCCAGCGGCACCCACGCGTGCAGCAGACCCGCGGGACCGGTCCGTACGACATCGCTGCTGCCCGGCTTCACGACCACGTCGTAGGTCTGTCCGGTCTCCACCGCCACCGACCGTTCGATGTCGACCCGCTCCCGGGCCCGCGACCCCGTGGACACCGGCTCGTACGGCCCCCAGCAGGTCTCGTCCTCGCACCGGGACACCGTGATCGTGCCCTGTTCGCGGCCCTTGCTCAGCATCACGTGCTGCGCGCAGCCCCAGGAACCCCACACCCCGGCGATCAGGATCAGCAGCGCGATCGCGCCCATGGCCCCCAGCCGCCCGTACCGCAGCGCGGTCGACGTGCCGCCGCCGCCCGGGCGCGCACGGCGCCGGGAACGGGGAGCGGGGGCTTTGCTGGCAGGCATGGCGGGGATCATTGGCCATGGCACTGCGGTCGGTCAACTCCCGCAGGCCAGCGCGAGATGACGGACGAAACCGGACATTTACGGGGAACAGCTCAGGAGTTGTACGTCCCCTGCGCCCGCTCCAGCCCCTCGATCACCAGACACTCCACCGCGTCCGCCGCACGGTCCACGAAGTAGTCCAACTCCTTGCGCTCGGCGGCCGAGAAGTCCTTCAGCACGAAGTCCGCGACCTGCATCCGGCCCGGCGGACGACCGATCCCGAACCGCACCCGGTGGTAGTCCGAGCCCATCGCCTTCGTCATCGACTTCAGCCCGTTGTGACCGTTGTCACCACCGCCGAACTTCAGGCGCAGCACACCGTAGTCGATGTCCAACTCGTCATGGATCGCGACGATGTTGGCCACCGGCACCTTGTAGAAGTCCCGCAGCGCCGTCACCGGACCGCCCGAGAGATTCATGTACGACATCGGCTTCGCCAGGATCACCCGGCGGTTCGCCGGCCCCGGCGGACCGATCCGCCCCTCGACGACCTGCGCCTGCGCCTTCCCGGCCCGCTTGAACCTCCCCCCGATCCGCTCGGCCAGCAGATCGGCCACCATGAACCCCACGTTGTGCCGGTTCGCCGCGTACTCGGGCCCGGGATTGCCGAGTCCGGCGATGAGCCAGGGGGCACTCGGATCGGTCGTCACGTGCATGTCTCCTTGATACGCGGGCGGATACGCGCCAGCCGCCGCCCCCCGGAGGGAAGCAGCGGCTGACGAACCGATGACAGAGCCGGGGCTCAGGCCTCCGCGGCCTCGTCACCCTCGGCGGACTCCTCCGACGGCTCCTCCGCCTGGGCGGCCAGCACCTGGAGGACGACGGCGTCGCCGTCGACGGCCAGCGTGGTGCCCTTGGGGAGCGCGATGTCCTTCGCGAGGATGGAGGCACCGGCCTCCAGGCCCTCGACGGAGACCGTCACGGACTCGGGGATGTGCGTGGCCTCGGCCTCGACCGGCAGCGCGTTCAGGACGTGCTCCAGCAGGTTGCCACCCGCCGCCAGCTCACCCTCGGCGTGCACGGGGATCTCGACGTTGACCTTCTCGCCCTTCTTCACGAGCAGCAGGTCGACGTGCTCCAGGAAGCCCTTGATCGGGTCGCGCTGCACCGACTTCGGGATCGCCAGCTCGCTGGTCTTGCCGTCGATGTCCAGGGAGATCAGGACGTTCGGCGTACGCAGCGCGAGCAGCAGCTCGTGGCCCGGCAGGGTCAGGTGCAGCGGGTCGGAACCGTGGCCGTAGAGAACACCGGGAACCTTCGAGTCACGGCGGATACGGCGGGCGGCACCCTTGCCGAACTCGGTACGGGTGGACGCGGCGAGCTTCACCTCGGACATGATCACTCCTCGTAGAGAACTGGGGAAACATGGTCACCCGGCCACACCGTCGGCCTGCTACGAAGAGCGCGTCGATAACGGACCGCCGTACACACAGGTACGGCCTCCCTCGCCGAGCAACTGTGACAGCTTACGCAGCGGGAAGGCCGTACAAGAAATCGATCTACATCACGCCGGGCAAGGAAGCCAGGCATGGACGCCGGGCATGGCCAGGCACGAAGCCGGACGAGGACCCTCAGTGCTCGTCGAACAGGCTCGTCACCGAACCGTCCTCGAACACCTCACGCACCGCGCTCGCGATCGTCGGCGCGATCGACAGCACCGTGATCTTGTCCAGCTCCAGCTCGCCCGGCGTCGGCAGCGAGTCCGTGAACACGAACTCGCTCACCTTCGAGTTCTTCAGCCGGTCCGCCGCCGGACCCGACAGCACACCGTGCGTCGCCGTCACGATCACGTCCTCCGCGCCGTGCGCGAACAGCGCGTCCGCCGCGGCACAGATGGTGCCACCCGTGTCGATCATGTCGTCGACCAGGACACACACCCGGCCCTCGACCTCACCGACCACCTCGTGGACGGTGACCTGGTTCGCCACGTCCTTGTCACGCCGCTTGTGCACGATGGCCAGCGGCGCGCCCAGACGGTCGCACCAGCGGTCCGCCACCCGCACCCGGCCCGCGTCCGGCGAGACCACGGTGAGCTTGTTCCGGTCCACCTTGGCGCCCACGTAGTCCGCCAGCAGCGGCAGCGCGAACAGATGGTCCACGGGGCCGTCGAAGAAGCCCTGGATCTGGTCCGTGTGCAGATCCACGGCCAGAATCCGGTCCGCGCCCGCCGTCTTCATCAGGTCCGCGACCAGACGCGCCGAGATCGGTTCACGACCACGGTGCTTCTTGTCCTGGCGCGCGTAACCGTAGAACGGCACGATGACGGTGATCGAGCGGGCCGACGCGCGCTTCAGCGCGTCGATCATGATCAGCTGCTCCATGACCCACTTGTTGATCGGGGCCGTGTGGCTCTGGATCAGGAAGCAGTCCGCACCACGTGCCGACTCCTCGTAGCGGACGTAGATCTCGCCGTTGGCGAAGTCGAAGGCCTTCGTCGGGACGACCCCGACACCCAGCTGCTGGGCGATCTCCTCGGCAAGCTCGGGGTGGGCGCGGCCGGAGAAGAACATCATCTTCTTCTCGCCGGTCGTCTTGATCCCGGTCACAGCACTGTCTCCTCAGAGGTTCTCAGCCGGGCAGGCGGAAGTCGCTGGCTCAGCTGGGGTGCGGGTGTGCACTTATCACGGTACGACGTCCTTGGCGCACCTGTTTCCGGTCAGCTTTCGCTTTCGCCCTCCCGGGCAGCCGTCTCGGCGGCCTTGGCCGCCGCGCTCCCGGGACGCTTACGGGCCACCCAACCCTCGATATTCCGCTGCTGGCCACGGGCCACGGCCAGCGAACCGGGCGGCACATCCTTGGTGATCACGGACCCGGCGGCGGTGTACGCGCCGTCCCCGACCGTGACAGGCGCCACAAACATGTTGTCCGAACCCGTCTTGCAGTGCGACCCGACGGTGGTGTGGTGCTTGCTCTCCCCGTCGTAGTTCACGAACACGCTGGCCGCGCCGATGTTCGAGTACTCACCGATCGTCGCGTCGCCGACGTACGACAGATGCGGGACCTTCGTCCCCTCGCCGATGTTCGCGTTCTTCGTCTCGACGTACGTGCCGATCTTCGACTTCAGGCCGAGCCGCGTGCCGGGACGCAGATACGCGTACGGCCCCACGGTCGCCTGCGGGCCCACCTCGGCACCGTCGGCGACGGTGTTGTCGAGACGCGCGCCGGCCCCGACCCGGGTGTCCTTCAGCCGGGAGTTCGGCCCGACCTCCGCGCCCTCCGCGAGATGCGTGGCGCCCAGGAGCTGGGTGCCCGGGTGGACGACGGCGTCCTGCTCGAACGTCACGGTCACGTCGACCCAGGTGGTGGCGGGGTCGATCACGGTCACCCCGGCGAGCATCGCGTCGGTCAGCAGCCGGTCGTTGAGGATGCGCCGGGCCTCGGACAGCTGGACCCGGTTGTTGATCCCGGCGATCTCACGGTGGTCACCGGCGACGGAGGCCCCGACCCGGTGCCCGGCCTCGCGCAGGATCCCCAGCACATCGGTGAGGTACTCCTCGCCCTGGCTGTTGTCGGTCCTGACCTTCCCGAGGGCGTCGGAGAGCAGCTGGCCGTCGAACGCGAAGACGCCCGAGTTGATCTCACGGATCGCACGCTGCGACTCCGTCGCGTCCTTGTGCTCCACGATCTCGGTGACGGCGCCGCTCGCCCCGTCCCGCACGATCCGGCCGTAACCGGTCGCGTCCGGGACCTCGGCGGTCAGCACGGTCACGGCGTTGCCGTCGGCGGAGTGGGTGGCGGCGAGGGCCTGGAGCGTGGCGCCGGTCAGCAGCGGGGTGTCACCGCAGACGACGACCACGGTCCCGTCCACGACCCCGCCCAACTCCTCCAGCCCCATCCGTACGGCGTGCCCCGTGCCGTTCTGCTCCGCCTGCACCGCGGTGCGTACGCCGGGGTCGACCTCGGTGAGGTGCGCGGTGACCTTCTCGCGGGCGTGCCCCACGACGACGACCAGGTTCTCGGGGTCCAACTCGCGCGCGGCGGCGAGTACATGGCCGACCAGCGAACGGCCACAGATGCTGTGCAGGACCTTCGGTGTGGCCGACTTCATACGGGTGCCCTCACCCGCTGCGAGGACGACGACGGCTGCCGGGCGGGTTGCGCTCACGGGGATGCCCTTCGGCTGTGGATGAGGAGGGGGTTGTCATCCGCAGGATACCGGGGCGTTGTGAGGGGGAAATGTGAGTGGGTCCTGACCCGTGGGGCTGAGTCAGGACCCGAACTGAGCTTGGCTCCCCCGCCAGGACTCGAACCCGGACATATGGCACCAAAAGCCACAGTGCTGCCAATTACACCACAGGGGACCAATCTCGACTAAACCGGACATTTAACTGGTCTGTCGAGTGATGGCTTCTACTATGCCGCACCATGAGCCCTCGATGCGACGGTATAGGTCTGCGCTCTGGCGGACCTTGATCCCCAGGCAGCCGTGATAGGTCTCGCCCACGTTCTTGCGATGTGTCGTCGGGTTGTGCCTCTTGAGTACGGTCTGGCCCAGGAGGGATCTGTCGATGCCGACCAGGTGGGCCCAGTAGCGCTCGGCGGCTTCCACGTCGGCGGTCTCGTGGATCATGACGCGGACGTGGAGGCGATCCCGCTCGACCCCGACGAGGTCCAGCCAGGCGAGGAACATGGCGATCATATTGGGGTCGCTGTTCACGAACTCGACGGTTTCGCGGCGGGCGTGCGGTTTGTCCTTCGTGCCCTCGGCCCAGTACAAGCCGACTCCCACAAGGAACAACTCTCGGTCGGAAAGGGCGCCGACCGCGGCTGCCGCGACCTGCTTGACTTCTTCGCGTTCAAGGTTCTGTGCGGCTCGTAGTCGTGCGAGTCCCGCGTTCATGCGTGCGAGCTGCTCGTCGGGCGTGCACTGTGGCGCCGGAGCCGGAAGATCCCGTACCCAGAGCGACACCGAACTCTTCGAGCAGCCCAGCTCGGCTTGGATCTGGTTGTACGTCCAGCCCTGTCGTCGAAGGTCTCGTGCCCTTTCGCGGAGGCCCTCGAAGTCGGCGTATTTGCTGTGGGGATGTGCCATGGGCATACCGTCCGGGCGGAATGAGGGGTTCCGGGGTCGAACGGTGGGCGATTCAGCAGTTCGAGCGATTGTGGGTGGTTTCGCTTCTGTTCGAGGGTGGGGCGTGGTGTGGGCCCGTACGGGAAACTCGCCGGAAAAGCGGGGGCGCTCGAACGTAGGCTTGGGTTATGACCACGACGGGGGAAGACCGCACCGGGGCCGAGGCAGGGGGCAGGGCCGGGCCGTGGTGGTGGGAGCGGTGGCGGGGGGCGGTTCTCGACGGCGGGCTGGCGCTGGTGTCGGCCGTGGAGTGTTCGATCGAGGGTGTGGAGTTCGCGCGGAACGCCGCGCTGCCGGAGGGCGTGGGGGTCGTCTTCGGGGCGCTGGCGGGGTCCGTGCTGCTGGTGCGGCGGATGTGGCCCGTCGCGGTCGTGCTCGTCTTCATCGCCGTGGCGCCCGCTCAGATGGGGTATCTGATGGGCCTCGTCGGGCTGTACACGCTGGCGGCGTCGGAGGCGCCCCGGCGGATCATCGCGGCGCTGTCGGGGATGGCGTTCGCCGGTGTGTTCATCGTGTGGTTCGTGCAGGCGACGCAGAGCGATCTGGAGGGCGGCGGGGCGGTCGGCAGCGGGGACGCGTTCGCGACGTTCCTGGCGCTGACGATGGCGATCGGGCTGACCGCGCCGCCGGTGCTGCTGGGGCTGTATGTGGGCGCGCGGCGGCGGCTGATGGAGAGCCTGCGGGAGCGGGCCGATTCGCTGGAGCGGGAGCTGCAGCTGCTCGCGGAGCGGGCGGAGGAGCGGGCGGAGTGGGCCCGGGGCGAGGAGCGGACCCGGATCGCGCGGGAGATGCACGACGTGGTCGCGCACCGGGTGTCGTTGATGGTCGTGCACGCCGCCGCGTTGCAGGCGGTGGCGCGGAAGGACCCGGAGAAGGCCGTGCGGAACGCGGCGCTCGTGGGGGACATGGGCCGGCAGGCGCTGACCGAGTTGCGGGAGATGCTCGGGGTGCTGCGGTCGGGGGAGGGGTTCTCCTCGATGGCACGGGTGGACGCGGTGTCGGGGCCGGCGCCGGTGCCGTTGGCGGCGGTGGGTGCGGCTGCCGCGGCGGCGGCCTCGCGGGCCGAGGACGAGGCGGGCGAGGGGCCCCGGCTGACCGAGCTGGAGGTGTTGGTGGGGCAGTCGGCGGCGGCGGGGATGGTCGTCGAGCTGTCGGTGGAGGGGGAGGTGCGGGTGTACGCGGCCGAGGTGGAGCAGACGGCGTACCGGGTGGTGCAGGAGGCGTTGACGAACGTCCACAAGCATGCGGCGGGGGCGAAGACGCAGGTGCGGCTCGCGCACCGGACGGCGGAGATCGCGATGCAGGTGGAGAACGGCGCGCCGCCGGAGCCGGGGGCGGCCGGGGCCGTGCGGTTGCCGAGCGGGGGGAACGGCCTGCTCGGGATGAAGGAGCGGGTGGCCGAGCTGGGGGGCGTTTTCGTGTCCGGGCCCACGGACGCCGGCGGCTTCCGGGTGTCGGCGGTCATCCCGGCGGCGTAGGGCGCCCCGGTGAGGGGAGCGTCCCGGCGAGGGGCGCGGGGAACGGCGCGACCGGCCACGGGCGACCGGTGTCCGCAGACGTCCTGCGCCCCTGCGACGGGACGGCGCCCGGGGCGGTCGGGGCGGTCGGGGTCCGTGGTCTCAGAGCGCGGTCAGGCGTACCGGGGTCGTGCCCGCGAGGAGGGTCGTGAGGGCCGTGTCGACGTTGGGGCCGAGGTACCAGTCGCCGGTGTGGTCGAGGGCGTAGGCGCGGCCCTCGGTGTCGATGGCGAGGAGGGAGCCGGTGGCGGTCTCGTGGCCGAGGGGGCAGACCTCGGTGTCGAGGGCGCGGCCGAGGTCGCCGAGCGTGCGGGCCATGTGCAGGCCGTGCAGCGGGTCCAGGTCGAGGTCGGCGGGGGCGAGCCGGCGGCCGGGGCCCTGGGCGGTGAGGCGGAGGCCGCCGAACTCGGCCCAGGCCTCGACCGCGGCCGGGAAGACCGCGTGGCGGTGGCCGGCCGGGGAGACGTGCTCGCGCAGGGTGTCGGCCCAGATCTCGGCCTGCTTTATGTCCCAGCGTCCCGGCTGCCATCCGGCGGCGCGCAGCGCGGCGTCGACGGGGACGGAGAAGCGCGTGGTGGAGGTGCGGTCGGTGTGCATCTGCCCTTTGTTCGTCGGTGGTCGGTCGGTGGTTCGGCGGTGGTTCGTGGGTCGTTCGAACTCGGGTCGGACCGGGTCCGGGGTGCGTGCGGGGTGTGTTCGGGGCGTGTCCTGTGGTGGGACGCGTTCCGCGGCCCGCTCAGTTCTCCTGTGCCGGGTCCACGATGCGGACGCCGAAGTGGGCGCTGAGGGCGGTGCAGGAGCGGCAGGGCGTGGCGAAGGCGCCGTGCAGGGGGTCGCCGTCCTCGCGGATGTGGCGGGTGGTGAGCTTGGCCTGCTTGAGGACCTTGCGGGCCTCGCCGTTGGACATGGGTCTGCGGGCGGCGCGCCTGCTGCGGGTCGCGTCCGCGCTCGTGATGTGCCGGGAGATGAGGATGGCCTCGGCGCAGCGGCCGGTGAAGCGGTCGCGCTGCGCGGTGGCGAGGGAGTCGAGGAACTCCTGCACCAGCGGGTGCAGCGGCGGCGCCTGGTCGCCGCGGGCCGCGGTGCCGGTGAGGGTCTCGCCGCGTACGGACAGGGCGGCGGCCACGGTCGGCAGGATGCCGTCGCGGCGGTGGAGGAGGGCGGGGGCGTGCGGCTGTTCCGCGGTGCTCCAGCCGATGCGGGGGTCTCCCGAAGGTCCCGCCTGCGTCGCGCTCATGGTCGTGATCCCCTCCTGTTACATCCCCCGCCAGCGGACACAGAGTGCCAAACGGCGTGGCCCGTGCGGAAGCTGGGGCAGTACGACACGCCCGGGCTTCGGCGTTCCGTAAGGGTGGTGTGACGGCTGGTCACGGAAGCGGAGGCCCGGTGACCGGTGCCGCCGTACCGCATAGGCTGTCGACGACCGCGATCCGTTCGGTCTTGCGATCGAGGGCGGACAGAACAGGCCGTAACGGGGCTTTTTCTGCTGCCGGAGAACGGTGCGACACAGCGACAGCGCAGCCAGAAGCAGCCAGAACACGTCTTACAGAATGCCGCAGGGGGCTAACGCCATGACGACAGGTCGGCTCGGGCTGGGGGCACCTCCCGGCCGCCAGGCCGGGGGACAAGCCGTGCCGCCGAACGCGGCCTACGCCGGGCAGGTCGTGCAGTTCCCGGACCCCGTCCGGGCCGCGCGTCATCCGAGAGGTGTCCGTGTTGACGCGCACGGCTATCCGGACTTCTCGCCCTACGCGCGCGCGGCCGCGGAGATCGCCGATCCCCCGGAGGGTTTCGGGGTCGATGAGCTGCGGTTGACGGACTATGTGTCCGCGAACGCGGCGCTGGCGGCGAGCGGGCACGAGCTGTGGGACACGATCCCGCCGGTGGCGACGCCGCACGGCTGGACGTGGCATCACGCGCCGGGCGGGCGTCGGCTGGAGCTGGTGCCGGTCGAGGTGAAGGCGCTGCTGCGGCATCACGGAGGCATCGCGACGGCGCGCGTGGACCAGCACAAGCGGGGCACGCGGCCGTTGCAGGAGACCCGTCCGGCGCACTTCGGGCTGCCGAAGTCGTCGGCGGTGGCGGTGACCGAGGCGCAGGTCCAGGGGGTCGAGGAGGACCTCGGGTACCGGCTGCCGGGCGCCTACCGGTCGTTCCTGAAGGCGGCGGGCGGCTGTGCCCCCGTCGGGGCGGCGCTGGACGCGGAGTTGGGGCTGCTGGTCGACCAGCCGTTCTTCACGGTGCGTGACGAGGCCGCGGTCAACGACCTCGTGTATGTCAACAAGTGCCTGCGGGACCATCTCACCAAGGACTACCTGGCCGTCGCGTTCGCGCAGGGCGGGATCCTCGCGGTGAAGGCGAAGGGCGACCGGATCGGGTCGGTCTGGTTCTGCGCGTACGACGACGCCCGTGACGTCGACCCGTCGTGGCCGCCGGCCGAGCGGGTGGAGCGGCTGCTGCTCCCCGCCGGTGAGGACTTCGACGTGTTCCTGTCCAGGCTGGCGGGCAATCCGCCGGAGCTGGAGACGGTCGCCAATCTGATGGTGGACGGTGGCTTCGCACGCGCCGTGCCGGTCGCCGCGGGCGCCGCGTCGGTGGGGGAGTGAGTTTTCGATGGTGACGTTCGCTCAGGCGCAGGAGCGCGCCGAGGAGTGGATCAACGGGGATCTTCCGGCCTATCAGCACCGTGAGGTGCGGGTGCGGGAGTTCGACCTCGGGTTCGTGGTGTGGGCGGAGGACCGGGCGGACGGCCCGCGGTCCGACGGCGGCGCGCAGCGGCTGGTCATCGCCCGGGACAGCGGGGAGGCCACGCTGTGGCCGTCGCTGCCGGTGGGTGAGGTGATCCGCCGGTTCGAGGAGGAGTACGGCCGCGCGGACGAGGCGCCGGCCGCCGCGCCGGCGCCCCCCGCCCGGGTGGATCTGAACCAGACGTCGTTCCTGCTGACTCCACCGGAGTGGCTGCAGGACGCGGCGGACAAGCTGGGCATCCCGGACCACCGCGCGAGCGCCGGTGCCGGCGCGTCCGACGGTGCCGGGTCGCGTCCGGCCGCCGCCTCGGGTGCCAACGGGGCGTCCGGGGGCGGTGGTGGTGCGCTGCCCGAGACGCTGGCCGGGCCGGTGGGGCAGGCGCCCTCGGCCGACCAGGGGACGCCCGCCACGCCGGCCGACGCCACACCGTGGCCGGCCGCCGCGTCGGTGGACGACGAGGTACGGGACGCGGTGCCGCCGAGGCACACGGACGCCCAGGACGCCGTGCCGCCGGGGGCGACCCCGTGGGCCGGTACGGACACCAACGCGGATGCCGAGGACGACCGTTCGGTGCCGCTGCCGGAGACCGTGTTCGCGCCGCAGCTCTCCGAGGTGCGCGAGGACGACGACACCCCGCCGCCCAGTGTCCTGCCGGAGGCCAGGACCGCGCTGATCTCCGGCGGCAGCCAGCTCCCGCGTACGACGGTGGCCCCGGCCCTCGGCGGCCCCGGCCCCGACTCGGGCGCACCGGCCGGCCCTTCGCAACAGCAACAGCAACAGCAGCAGCAACCGCCCGCGGGTCCGGGGACGCCGCCGGGCGCGCAGTCGTACGGCTACCCCCAGGGTCCCGGCGGCCCCCAGGGTCCCGGTACGCCGCCGCCCGGTGCGTCGTCGTACGGCTATCCGCAGGGTCCCGGTGGTGCGCAGGGTCCGGGTACGCCGCCGCCGGGGCGGCCGTTGCCGCCGCACGCCGGTGACATCGCCGACGCCGCCACGAGCAAGGCCGCGCCGCCCCCGCGCCGGGGCGGTGGGCCGGGCGCGCCGCCGCCCCCGGCTCCGCCCGGCACCCCGGGGACACCGGGCGCCCGGCCCGGTGCCACGCCTCCGCCGCAGTCCGGGCCCGGCGCGCCGGGCACCCCGGCGGGCGGGTACGTGCCGACCCAACTGGTCTCCTCCCTCGGCCCGAACGGGCCGGAGGGCTTCCCCGGCGCCCCGGGCGCCCCGGGAGCTCCTGGTGCGCCGAATCCGCCGGGGGGTACGCCTGCGGGTGGTGTGCACCACGCGGCGACGATGCTGGCCGGGCCTGCCGTGGGCGGTCCGGGCGCGCCGCTTCCGCCGGGGCCTCCCGGCGCCCCGGGGGCTCCCGGGGCTCCTGGTGCGCCGAATCCGCCGGGGGGTACGCCTGCGGGTGGTGTGCACCACGCGGCGACGATGCTGGCCGGTCCCGCCGTCGGCGGTCCGGTCGCTCCGGGTGCGCCCGGGGCTCCGGGACAGCCGCCGGCCGCCCCCGGCCCCGTGCACCACGCCGAGACGATGCTGGCCGGGCCGCCCGTCGGTGGTCCCGGTGTGCCGCCCGGTCCGCCCGGGATGCCGCCGGGGGCGCCCCACGGGATGCCCGGTCAGCCGATGCCGGGTCAGCCCGGACCGCCGATGGGGGCTCCGCCGGCGTACGGCTATCCGCAGCCGCCCGCCGGGCAGCCGACCGTCGGCCCCGGCTACCAGGCCGTGCTGCGGTTCCGGGCGCCGGACGGCTCCGAGCAGCAGGTGATCCGGCGTTCGCAGCCGGGCACCCCGCACCCGGAGTGGCAGATCTTCCATGAGCTGCGGGGGATGAACATCCCGCCGGAGGCCGTGCTGGAGCTGCACACCGAGTTGGAGTCGTGCGAGCTGCCGGGCGCGTACTGCGCCCGGATGATCCGTGAGCAGTGGCCGAACGCGCGCATCACGTCCATCGCCCCGTACGGCAAGGACCACGCCAGCCGGCAGCAGGGCATGGCCCAGCTCATCGCGCACCAGGGCGAGTTGCACCAGGTCGCGGACGGTCCGGCCCGGCCCGCGCCGGTGCGGGCGCCGCTGCATCCGGTGCAGCCCGCGCCGCCGATCCCGCCGGAGGCGATCGGGCAGGAGCTGGCGGCGGCGTTCGGGCCGGGTGTGTTCCGCTTCGACCAGCAGGCGGTGTCGCGGCAGGGCGTCCCGCCGATCGTGGCGCACACGCTCGTCGTGGCCGGACTCCCCGTCGACATGGGCCCGTTCTTCTGGGCTCAGGCCCAGCCGGGCCGCCCGGTGCCGACGCTGGCGGAGCTGGCCCAGGAGCGGGGTGTGCAGCCGGCGGCCGACGCGGGCTCGTACCTGGTGATGGGCAGCGACTTCGGCAAGGCGCTCTGTGTGCAGTACGGCACGGCGAACATCGTGGCCGTACCCGTGGAGGCGGGGCCGGGCGGCGCTCCCGTGCCGCCGCAGTTCGTGAACACCGGGCTGCCCGAGTTCGCGCGCTGTCTGGCGCTCCTCGGCCGGATGTGGCGCCTTCGCTTCGGCCTCAACCAGGAGCAGGCGGGCCGCTGGACCGTCGACTTCCAGGCGCAGCTCGCCGGTCTCGACCCGGCGGCGCTCGCCTCGCCGGAGAGCTGGTGGTCGGTGCTGCTGGAGCAGATGTGGGACGGACTGCTGTGATCCGTCGCGGCTGATGTCCATGTCGGCCGCCCCGCACATGACGCAAGGGCCGGGCCCGGTCTCGTAGGAGACCGGGCCCGGCCCTTCGCCGTGTCCGCCGCGCGGGCCCGCCGTCTCCCGTGACCCCCGCACGGAGTGTCGCGTTATGAACACTTCTGCCCGATACATCAAGATGTGCGCGAAATCATCATTTCGTGTGCGTCCGGCGGAGAGGGCCCAGCATGAGCAGCGCACCGACGGCATCCCCTGACTTCGAGTACGACGTCGTACGGCGTGGGTACCGCCCCGACCAGGTCGACACCCACACGGCGGCGCTCTCCGGGGACCGGGACGCCGCGTGGGAGCGGGCCGCCCGGCTGACCGTGCTGGCCCGGGAGATGGGCGCGGACCTCGACGAGCTGCGCGAGACGGTCGCCGGACTGGCCCCCCAGACGTACGAGGCGCTCGGTGAGAGCGCCCGCCAGTTGTTCGCCCTCGGTGTCGAGGAGGCGGCGGCCGTCCGCGCGGGCGGCCGGGACGACGCCCGGCGGATCGTCGCCGAGGGGGAGGAGGCCGGGCAGCGGCTGCGGGACGCCGCGCAGGCGTACGCCGACGGGTTGCGCGAGGAGGCCGAGGAGCGGGCCCGGCAGCTGCTGCTGGCCGCCCAGACCGAGGCCGACGAACTGCGGATCGAGGCCCGGCGCGGGGTGAAGGAGGAGCGCGGCGAGGCGCTGGCCGCGCTGCGCGAGGTACGGGAGCGCACCGAGGGGATGCTCGCCGAACTCGGCAAGGAGTACGACGAGCGGGTGGCCGGGATCGAGCGGGAGGTCGCCGAGCGGGAGGCCGCGTTCGACGCGGGGCAGGCGGACCGGGTGGCCCGTGCGGAGGCGGCTCTCGCCGAGGCCGAGCGGGAGTTCGCCGAGGCCGAGGCCGATGTCGTGCGGATGCAGGACGACGCGGAGGAGCGGGCGGCGGAGGCGCTGGCCGAGGCGCGGCGGCGGGAGGAGTGGGTGGTGCGGGAGACGGAGCGGGTGTTGCGGGAGCACGGGGAGAGGTGGGACGGGGTGCGGGCCCAGATGGACTCCATCCGGGACAGTCTGTCGGCGTTGACGGATTAGGGGGTGGGGGGTGCGGGTTCTTTGCCGGGTGCGGGTCCGGTGGGGGCTGGTCGCGCAGTTCCCCGCGCCCCTGAAAAGCAGGGGCTGCGCCTCCTGCTTTTCAGGGGCGCGGGGCCTGGTCCTTTAAGGCGCGCGGGGAACTGCGCGAGAAGTCCCACCGGACCCGCACCCGCCGACGAAATCCGCACCCCCGAGTGATCAGGCGCCCCGGTCCCCCCGGGTCGCGCCCGCCAGGATCCGGCCCTCCACCGCCTCGTACTCCCGACGCTGCTCCACCGCCTTGGTACGGCCGGAGGCCACCGTGCCGAGCCAGCCGGCGAGGAAGCCGAGCGGGATGGAGACGAGGCCGGTCGTGGTGAACGGGAACCAGTTGAAGTCGGCGCGGGGGAACGCCGAGTAGGGGGCCCCGGAGACGAGGTTGGTGCCGGTCATGAGGACGAGCACGGAGAGCGTGCCGCCGACGAGCGTGCACATCAGCCCCGTACGGGTGTAGCGGCGCCAGAAGAGCCCGTAGACCAGCGCGGGCGCGATCGCGGAGGCGCCGAGGCAGAAGGAGAGCGTGACCAGCGGCTGGAGGTTGCGGTGCTGGACCAGCGTCGCGAGGACGATCGCGGTGACACCGACCGCGCCCGCCGAGAGCCTCGCGAGGGTCATCTCCCGGCGCGGGGTGAGCGGGCGGGTGGCGAGGGCCGCGAAGACGTCGTGGGCCAGGGAGTTGGCGCAGGCGAGGATCATGCCGGCCACGGAGGCGAGGAGGGTCAGGAAGACCGCCGTGGTGACCGTGGTGAAGAGCAGGGTCTCCGCCGTGGACACCTCCGCGCCGAACGCGGCCATCGAGCCCAGCAGATAGGCCGTGTTGCCCTGCGGGTCGGCCGTCGCGATCACCTCACGGCCGATCAGGGCCGTCGCGCCGAAGCCGATCACCGAGATGATCAGGACGAAGAAGGCGACGGAGGGGACCGCCCAGGACAGTGAACGGCGCACCTGACGGGCGTTGTCGGCCGTGTACATGCGCATGGTGACGTGCGGGAGGCAGGCGCCGCCGAGGACGACCGTCAACTGGGCGCTGATCATGTCGAGTTCGGGGTGCGGGCCGCCGGAGAACTGCAGCCCCGAGCGGAGGTAGCCGGCGCCGATGCCGCTCTGGTCGGCCGCCGCGCCGAGCAGGGCGCCGGGGTTCCAGTCGAACTTGCTCAGGATCAGTACGGCGATCAGCGCGCCGGAGCCGAGCAGCATCACGATCTTGATGATCTGGATGAGGGCGGTGCCCTTCATCCCGCCGATGGCCGCGTAGCCGATCATGAGCGCGCCGACGACGACCACGACACCGGTCTTGAGGCTGTCGTTGGAGAAGCCGAGGACGAAGGCGAGCAGATCGCCGGTGCCCGCGAGCTGGACGAGCATCATCGGCATCAGCGCGGCGATCGTGACGACGCAGGCGGTGATGCGGACCGAGCGGCCGGGCATCCGCCGGGCCAGCGCGTCGCCCATCGTGAACCGGCCCGCGTTCCGCAGGGGTTCGGCCAGCAGGAACATCAGCAGCATCAGGGACAGGGCCGTGCTGAGGGCGAGGACGACGCCGTCGTAGCCGAAGAGGGCGATCACGCCGCCGGTGCCGAGCACGGTGGCGGCCGAGATGTAGTCGCCCGCGATGGCGAGGCCGTTGCGCATGGGGGAGAGCGAGCTGTAGCCGGTGTAGAACTCGTCGAGGTCGTCCCGGTCCGGGCCCGTCATCACACACAGGAGGAGGGTGATCGTGGCGACCGCCGTGAACCCGACGAGCGACATGGCCTGGGCCGAGCCGCTGAACTCGGCGAGGACGCCGACGGCCGTGGTGGTGCGTGTCATCGTGCGGGCCCCCGCCCCGTGCCCTGTCCCGAGCCGTGTCCCGTGCCCTGTCCCGCGCCCTGCCGGGCGTCCCGCCTCGCGTCCGCCGCGGCCAGTTCGCGGATGCGGTCGGCCAGCGGGTCGACCCGGTGGCGCGCGGTGTACTCGTACAGCCAGATGGCCAGGCACGTCACCGGTACCTGGAGCAGGCCGAGCAGCAGGCCCGTGGAGAGTCCGCCGGTGACCTCGCTCGTCATGAACGACGGGGCGAACGCCGACAGGACGAGGAACAGCACGAAGTAGCCGAGCGCCGTCAGCGTCGCCACCCGCCGCTGCCAGCGGTACGCGCTCCGCAGGACGCGGAGGTCGCTGTGGTGGCCGGCGGGGGCGCGGTGGGCGGACCGGGGGGCGGGCGCCGGTTCGTGGGGCGCCCAGGGGTCGGTGGCGTACGAGGGCGACGAGGTGTGCGCCGAGTACGACGGCTGGTGCGGCTGCGGGTACGGCTGGGGGTACGGCGGCTGATGCCGCGGTGGGTACGGCGGGCGGTGCGGGGGTGACGAGAACGCGTCGGTCATCCCTTGGTCTCCTTGCGCGGCTCGGGTCCGGTGCGGACCGCAGGGAGGGGGGCGGGCGTGAACGCTACTCGTGGGTTCGGTGATACGCGAGGCTTTCGGCAAACTGATCGGTCGGTATGCGCTTACTTGGAGGATCTGGCGCTGACCTCGGGTGTTACCCGGATTAACTCAGATTTTTGAACGAGGGTCAGGGCGGGGATCGGGGCTGGGCTCGGCGGCGCCGCTCGAAGCGAGCACCGGGAACCGCCGCGGCGCCACCACCAGCAGCACCACGAACGCGACCGTCGCCGCGCAGGCCGCGCCGAGGTAGACGGCGTGGACCGCGTCGGCGACGGCGCGGCGGACGGGCTCGGCGGCGACCGTGCCGGCGTCCAGGGAATGGGTGACGGCGTCGAGGTCGCCCGCGCCGCCGAGCCGGGACGCCAGCACCCCGTTGGCGACCGCGCCGAAGACCGCCGCGCCCAGGGTCTGGCCGGTCTGGCGGCAGAAGAGGATGGAGGCGGTGGCGGTACCGCGCTCCTCCCACTCCACCGACGACTGGACGCCGATGATCAGCGGGAGCTGGAAGAGACCGAGGGCGGCGCCGAGGAGGAGCATCAGCAGCATCGGCTGCCAGGCCTCGCCCGGGTAGGGCAGCAGCGGGAAGGCGAAGAGGAGGGCCGCCGCCGCGGCGATGCCGATCAGCGCCGTGTTCCGGAAGCCGATGCGGCGGTAGACGTGCTGGCTCAGGGCCGCCGACACCGGCCAGCTCAGCGTCCAGACGGAGACCACGAAACCGGCGGCCACCGGCGCCAGGCCCAGCACCGACTGGGCGTAGGTCGCCAGGAAGACCGTGGGCGCGACCATCAGCAGACCGAGCGCGCCGAGGGCCAGGTTCACCGCGGCGATCGTACGGCGGCGCCACACCCAGCCGGGGATGACCGGTTCGGCGGCCCGGCGTTCGATCAGCACCAGCACGGCGATCAGGGCCAGTCCCGTGCCCAGCAGCGACACCGACGGCCAGGAGAGCCAGGCCCAGGCCACGCCGCCCTGCACCAGCGCCATCAGCAGGGCGCCGCCACTGGCGAAGATCGTCAGCGCGCCGGCCCAGTCGATCCGGGGCCGGCCGCCCGTCGGCTCCCGCACGGGCTCGTGCAGATGACGGACCAGCAGCCACAACGCCACCGCGCCCAGCGGCAGGTTGATGAGGAAGATCCACCGCCAGTCCGCGTACGCGGCGAGGGCGCCGCCCACCCCGGGGCCCGCCACCGCCGACACCGCCCACACCGTGGACAGCTTGGACTGGATCTTGGGGCGCTCCTTGAGCGGGTACAGGTCGGCGGCCAGCGTCTGCACCGTGCCCTGGAGGGCCCCGCCGCCCAGCCCCTGGACGACACGGAAGGCGATCAGGGACCCCATGTCCCAGGCCAGCGCGCACAGCAGCGAGCCCAGCAGGAACAGGGCCGCGCCGACGATCAGCACCGGCTTGCGGCCGAAGGTGTCGGAGAGCTTGCCGTAGACCGGGAGGGTCACCGTGACGGCGAGCAGATAGCCGGAGAAGAGCCACGAGAAGACGGAGAAACCGCCGAGGTCGGCGACGATCTGCGGGACGGCGGTGGAGACGATCGTGGAGTCCAGCGCGGCCAGGCCCATGGCCAGCATCAGGGCGGCGGTGACGGCTCTTCGGCGCCCGGTGCCTCCGGTGGGTCCTGCCGCGCCGTGTGCCGCGGACCGTATGCCGCCCGCCTGTTCGCCGCCCGCCTGCTCGCCGTCCACCGGATGCCTTCCCCTTGCACCTATCTGCCGCCGACCACCATGCCATTGACCCTCACGCCACGGCAGGGTGCAGCCTGGTCGCACCGCGCGGGCCGGGCGCCGCGGGGCGGACGGGAACGCGACGGCGGGCCCCGGGAGGAGGCGAACCCCGAGACGGTCTCCTCCCAGGGGGCGAGATCCCTTAGGGGTACCTCCGTACTACGGCTAAGGGCGGGTTCGTACCGCCGGAGGACGAGACGGGACGCCGTCCGTCCTTAACCTGGCTTTACGCCGCTGGGGGGCGGCGAACCGGACCCGCGGGGGTGGGGTTTTCCCCCGCAGAAGACTGCGCCGGGCACCAGCGCGCCGGACCCCGTCCGGGGGCCAGACTCATCGGCATACCAAGTCGAGCCGCTCCTACGGCTCACCGGCTCATCCACAGAGCGGCGGAACCTTCCGGCGCCCGACTTAGGAGACATACCGTGACATCGGCTGTGACCATCACCAGGCACGGGGGTACTGGAGGGACTACGGCCGTTGCCGCGCGGGCGCGGCAGGTCGTGAAGGCGTACGGGTCCGGTGAGACCCGGGTCGTCGCCCTCGATCATGTGGATGTGGACATCGCGCGGGGTCGGTTCACCGCGATCATGGGCCCCTCGGGGTCCGGCAAGTCCACCCTCATGCACTGCCTCGCCGGACTCGACAACGTGACCTCGGGGCAGATCTACCTCGACGACACCGAGATCACCGGGCTCAAGGACAAGAAGCTCACCCAGCTGCGCCGGGACCGGATCGGGTTCATCTTCCAGGCGTTCAACCTGCTGCCCACGCTGAACGCGATAGAGAACATCACGCTCCCGATGGACATCGCGGGGCGCAAGCCGAACAAGGAGTGGCTGGGCCGCGTCGTCGACACCGTCGGCCTCTCCGACCGGCTCAGGCACCGGCCCAACCAGCTCTCCGGCGGTCAGCAGCAGCGGGTCGCCGTGGCCCGCGCCCTCGCCGCCCGGCCGGAGATCATCTTCGGTGACGAGCCCACCGGCAACCTGGACTCCCGGGCCGGCGCCGAGGTGCTGGGCTTCCTGCGCAGGTCGGTCGACGAGCTGGGCCAGACCATCGTGATGGTCACCCACGACCCGGTGGCCGCCTCGTACGCGGACCGGGTGCTGTACCTGGCCGACGGCCGCATCGTCGACGAGATGTTCAAGCCGACCGCCGACGCCGTGCTGGACCGGATGAAGGACTTCGACGCCCGGGGGCGTACGTCATGACCGTCATGAAGACCTCGATGCGCAACTTCTTCGCGCACAAGGGACGCATGGCGCTCTCCGCCATCGCGGTCATGCTGTCGGTGGCGTTCGTGACGGGGACGCTGGTCTTCACCGACACGATGGGCACCACGTTCGACAAGCTGTTCGCGGCCACCTCCTCCGATGTCACGGTCAGCGCCAAGGGCGCCTCGGACAGCGGCGAGACGCAGTCCGACACCGGCAAGCCGCCGGTCATGCCCGCCGCGGTCGTCGACAAGGTGGGCGGCGCGGACGGCGTGAAGTCGGCCGAGGGGACGGTCTTCTCCACCTCGGTGACGGTCGTCGACGCCGACAAGGACAGCCTCTCGCCCACCAGCGGCGCCCCGACCATCGTCGGCAACTGGAACGCCAACGACGCCCGCACCATGAGGATCTCGTCCGGCAACGCGCCGCGCGGCCCCGACCAGATCGTGGTCGACGCGGACACCGCCGACAAGCACGACCTGAAGCTCGGCGACGGGATCGGCGTCATCAGCGCCGTCGGCACCCACGAGGCGAAGATCTCCGGCATCGCCGAGTTCCAGGTCACCAACCCGGGCGCCGCGATCTTCTACCTCGACACCGAGACTGCGCAGAAGACCCTCGTCGGCGAGACCGGTGTCTACACCAACGTCAACGTCACCGCCGCGAGCGGCTTCACGGACGCGCAGGTCAAGAAGAACGTCTCCGCCGAACTGGGCTCCGCCTACAAGGTGCAGACCGCCAAGGAGGTCGCGGACGCCAACGCCAAGGACGTCGGCGAGTTCATGAGCGTGATGAAGTACGCCATGCTCGGCTTCGCCGGGATCGCCTTCCTGGTCGGCATCTTCCTGATCATCAACACCTTCTCGATGCTGGTCGCCCAGCGGACCCGCGAGATCGGTCTGATGCGGGCCATCGGCTCCAGCCGGGGCCAGGTCAACCGCTCGGTCCTCGTCGAGGCGCTGCTCCTCGGTGTCTTCGGTTCGATCCTCGGTGTCGCGGGCGGTGTCGGGCTCGCCATCGGCCTGATGAAGCTGATGAGCGCCACCGGCATGAACCTGTCCACCGACGACCTCACCGTCGCCTGGACCACCCCGGCGGTCGGTCTGCTCCTCGGCATCGTCGTCACCGTCCTCGCCGCCTACGTCCCGGCCCGCCGCGCCGGCAAGGTCTCCCCGATGGCCGCCCTGCGCGACGCCGGGGCCCCGCTGGACGCCAAGGCCGGCATCGTCCGGGCCGTGATCGGTCTGGTCCTGACCGGCGCCGGCGGCTACTGCCTCTACCTGGCCTCCGCCGCCGACAAGGCGAGCGAGGGCTCGATGTGGCTGGGCGGCGGGGTCGTCCTGACCCTCATCGGCTTCGTCGTCATCGGCCCGCTCCTGGCCGGCGCGGTGGTGCGGGTGCTGGGCGCGGTCGTCCTGCGGGCCTTCGGCCCCGTGGGCCGCATGGCCGAGCGCAACGCGCTGCGCAACCCCCGCCGTACGGGCGCCACCGGCGCGGCCCTGATGATCGGCCTCGCCCTGGTCGCCTGTCTCTCCGTCGTCGGCTCCTCCATGGTCGCCTCGGCCACCGAGCAGCTCGACAAGACGGTCGGCACGGACTTCATCATCCAGTCCGACACCGGGCAGCTGATCACCCCGCAGGCGGTGAAGGCCGCGAAGTCCGCCGAGGGCGTCCAGAACGTCACCGAGTACAAGTGGACCAAGGCCGACTTCACCACCCCCGACGGCAAGACGCTCAAGGACACGGCGATCACCGCCGCCGACCCGAGCTACGCCACCGACCTCGCCACCGAGGTCGTCGCGGGCAAGCTGCCGGACGCCTACAAGCCCGACTCGATGTCCGTCCACGAGAAGTTCGCCGAGGACCACGGCATCAAGCTCGGCTCCGAGATCTCCGTCGCCTTCAAGGACGGCCGCACGGCCGACCTGACCGTCCGCGCCATCACCAGCAGCGACGTCGTCATCGACGCCGGCGCGATGTACACCTCCATCGACACGATGGCCAGGTACGTCCCCGCCGACAAGATGCCCCTCGACCAGCTGCTCTTCGCCTCGGCGAAGGAGGGCCAGGACGCGGCCGCGTACAAGTCCCTCAAGGACGCGCTGCACGACTACCCGCAGTACGAGGTCCGCGACCAGACCGACTACAAGGAAGCCCTGAAGGGCCAGATCGACCAGCTCCTGAACATGATCTACGGCCTGCTCGCCCTGGCGATCATCGTCGCGATCCTGGGCGTCGTGAACACGCTGGCCCTCTCGGTCGTCGAGCGGACCCGTGAGATCGGTCTGATGCGCGCCATCGGCCTCTCCCGCCGCCAGCTGCGCCGCATGATCCGCCTGGAGTCGGTCGTCATCGCCCTCTTCGGCGCGCTCCTCGGCCTGGGACTGGGCATGGGCTGGGGCGCCACCGCGCAGCAGCTGCTCGCCCTGGAGGGACTGAACGTCCTCGACATCCCCTGGCCGACCATCCTCGGCGTCTTCGTCGGCTCGGCCTTCGTGGGCCTGTTCGCCGCGCTGGTCCCGGCGTTCCGGGCGGGCCGGATGAACGTCCTGAACGCGATCGCCACCGAGTAGCAACCGGCGAGACCACCGAGCACGGGGGAACGAACGGGGGAACGGGGACACGGGGGAAACCGGGGGAGAGCCCGGCGTCCGGAGGCGGAGGCTTCCGGGCGCCGGGCTCCACCCGTCTCAGGACGGCGCGGGCCCGCCGGTCGCCGGAGACGTGCGCTTCAGGAGCACGAATCCCTGGATGACACCCCGCAGGACGTACGTGTCACGCGGATGCAGCTGACGGGCGAACGCGGGGACGTCCTTCACCCAGCGCGAGTTGTTGTTGAACACGATGTAGTCGGGGGCGAGGCCCTTGGTCCGGCCGATCCAGAAGACCCGGCAGCGGGAGGTCAGCCGGGCGATCGGGGCGATGTTGGCCTCGACGGTCGACCCGTCGGGGATGGTGGCGATCAGCTTCTCCACGGCCTTGACCGCGTCCGGCACCCGATAGGCGTCGGCCCTGGTCAGGTTGGCCAGCGGCAGCGAGGTCGTCAGCGCCAGCGAGGCCGCGAGGACGGCGGCGGGCAGGTGCAGCGCGTACGAGCGCAGCCAGGGGCGGGCGCTGTGGCGGACGGCCGGGAGCACGTCGACGAGCGCGAGCGTGATGATCGGCATCAGTACGGCGCTGTAGTGCCAGGACGTGCTCCAGTAGTTGTCGTCGGCGGAGACGAACCGCCAGCCCAGGGTGGGCAGCACGGCGAGGAGGAGCGGGGAGCGCAGGGCGAGCAGCCCACTGGTCGGGATCAGCAGCCAGAGAACGGTACGGATCTTGATGTCCAGGCCGTCGAGAGGGCCCGCACCGCCGACCTTGGTCAGATAGTCGGAGGAACCGGTGGTGTTGAAGGCCGGGATGATCAGGGTGAAGGCGAGCAGGGTGGCGACCGCGCCGAACGCCGCGACACCGAGGGCGTACGGCACCGCGCGAGGGGCGCCGTGCCGCCGGGCCCGGAGCGCGACGACCACCGCGATCATCGCCAGGGTCAGCCCCTGGTCCTCCTTGACCAGCACCAGCGGCAGCCCCCAGAGCAGCGCCGCCCGCCATCGGCGCCGGAGCAGCGCCTCCAGGGAGAACGCGATCAGCGGCACCGCGAAACAGATCTCGTGGAAGTCGAAGTCCACGGCGTTCTGCAGCCCCCACGACAGCCCGTACGCCACCCCGAGCGCGAGCCCCCGGGCCCGCCCCAGCGCCCGTGTCGCCGCCCGGGTCACCGGCACCGCCGACAGCGCGAACAGCGCGGCCTGGATCACCAGCAGCGTCACGGGGGACGGGAACACCCGGTAGAACGGCGCGAGCAGCATGGTGACCGGGCTGAAGTGGTCCCCGAGCACGTTGTACCCCGGCCCCTTCAGCTCCACGATCGGCGCCTGGAAGTGCGCGTACGCCCGTATCGCCTGCTCGTAGATGCCCAGGTCGTACGAGCGCGTCCCCAGCCTCAGATACCGCCCGACGGACACCGTCGCGTACGCCACGAACAGCCCGACCGCCAGCAGATACGGCTCCCGGCCCGCGAGACGAAACCACCGGCCACGAGGCGAAACCGGGCCCGCCGCCGCGACCGGCGCCGGTATGACCGCCGGGGTCTGGGTGCTCGACGAGGCCATGGGTACTCACGTTCGGGTGGGGGCAGGGGTGCCCCTAGAGACTAGGCGGGCCCGGAAAGCAGGGGGCGCAGCCCCCGCATTTCAGGGGCGCGGGGAACTGCGCGAGTAACCACGACGCATCCGCACCCGACCACGCACCCCCGCGCGGAGCGCGAAAGGGGGGTCGAAGGGGCGCAGCCCTTTGAGGATGGGACGGGTAGGGGCGGCGGGGGCGAAAGAACTCACCCGCACCCCCCACACCGCTCGTCGTACCCTGGACACCCCCGGCCGTTCCCACGAGTCCGGGCGTTCGTGTTGCCCCGGCAACCGACCCGCAGCCGACCCGCACCCCCAATCCGCCGCCCCACAGCCGAGCCCACCCGGACGGGAAACGCCCCGAATGAGCCTCCACGGCCTGCTAGACGCCGTAATCCAGGACGCCCCCCTCGCCGAAGCGATCAGGGCGGCATCCGACGGCCACCGCACCCACATCGACCTGGTGGGCCCCCCGGCGGCCCGCCCCTTCGCGGTGGCCGCCCTGGCCCGGGAGGCCGGCCGCCCCGTACTCGCCGTCACGGCGACGGGCCGCGAGGCCGAGGACCTGGCGGCGGCCCTGCGCTCGCTGCTCCCCCCGGACGGCGTGGTGGAGTACCCCGCCTGGGAGACGCTCCCGCACGAACGGCTCAGCCCGCGCAGCGACACCGTCGGCCGCCGCCTCGCCGTCCTGCGCCGCCTGGCCCACCCGCGCCCGGACGACCCGGAGACCGGCCCGGTCTCGGTGGTCGTCGCCCCCGTCCGCTCGGTCCTCCAGCCCCAGGTCAAGGGGCTCGGCGACCTGGAGCCGGTCGCGCTGCGCACGGGCGGGTCGGCCGACCTGAACCGTACGGTCGAGGCGCTGGCGGCAGCGGCGTACTCGCGGGTGGAGCTGGTCGAGAAGCGCGGCGAGTTCGCGGTGCGCGGCGGCATCCTGGACGTCTTCCCGCCGACCGAGGAGCACCCCTTGCGGGTGGAGTTCTGGGGCGACGACGTCGAGGAGATCCGGTACTTCAAGGTCGCCGACCAGAGATCGCTGGAGGTCGCCGAGCACGGTCTGTGGGCGCCCCCCTGCCGCGAACTCCTCCTCACGGACGACGTACGCGCCCGCGCACGCGCCCTCGCCGAGCGCCACCCGGAGCTGGGCGAGCTGCTCAACAAGATCGCCGAAGGCATCGCCGTCGAGGGCATGGAGTCCCTCGCCCCGGTCCTGGTCGACGACATGGAACTGCTGATCGACGTCCTGCCCAAGGGCGCGATGGCGATCGTGTGCGACCCGGAGCGGGTGCGCACGCGCGCGGCGGACCTGGTCGCCACCTCGCAGGAGTTCCTCGAGGCGTCCTGGGCGGCGACCGCCGGTGGCGGCGAGGCGCCCATCGACGTGGGCGCGGCCTCCCTGCGGTCCATCGCGGACGTCCGCGACCGGGCCCGTGAGCTGGACATGATGTGGTGGTCGGTGTCGCCGTTCGCGGCCGACGAGACCTGGACATCAGCCGCTGCCGCGGCGGGGGACGCCGACACGCTCAAGCTGGGCATGCACGCCCCGGAGACCTACCGCGGCGACACCGCGAAGGCGCTCGCCGACACCAAGGGCTGGCTCGCCGACGGCTGGCGCACGGTGTTCGTGACCGAGGCCCACGGCCCGGCCGCCCGCACGGTCGAGGTGCTCGGCGGCGAGGGCATCGCGGCCCGGCTGGAGGCCGAGCTGGGGCGGATCACCCCGTCGGTCGTACATGTCGCCTGCGGCTCGATCGACTACGGCTTCATCGACCCCGCCCTCAAGCTCGCGGTCCTCACCGAGACCGACCTCACCGGCCAGAAGGCGGCCGGCAAGGACGGCGCGCGGATGCCCGCGCGCCGGCGCAAGACCATCGACCCGCTCACCCTGGAGCCGGGCGACTACATCGTCCACGAGCAGCACGGCGTCGGCCGCTACATCGAGATGGTCCAGCGGACGGTGCAGGGCGCGACCCGCGAGTACCTGGTCGTCGAGTACGCTCCCGCCAAGCGCGGCCAGCCCGGCGACCGCCTCTACATCCCGACGGACCAGCTGGAGCAGATCACCAAGTACGTCGGTGGCGAGGCGCCCACGCTGCACCGCCTCGGCGGCGCCGACTGGACCAAGACCAAGGCGCGCGCGAAGAAGGCGGTCAAGGAGATCGCCGCCGACCTCATCAGGCTGTACTCCGCGCGAATGGCGGCCCCCGGACACGCGTTCGGCGCGGACACGCCCTGGCAGCGCGAGCTGGAGGACGCCTTCCCGTACGCGGAGACGCCGGACCAGCTGACGACGATCGCCGAGGTCAAGGAGGACATGGAGAAGACGGTCCCGATGGACCGGCTGATCTGCGGCGACGTCGGCTACGGCAAGACGGAGATCGCGGTGCGGGCCGCCTTCAAGGCCGTCCAGGACGGCAAGCAGGTGGCCGTGCTGGTGCCCACGACCCTGCTGGTGCAGCAGCACTTCGGCACGTTCAGCGAGCGGTACTCGCAGTTCCCCGTCAACGTCCGGGCCCTGTCCCGCTTCCAGACGGACACCGAGGCCAAGGGCACCCTGGAGGGACTGCGCGAGGGCGCGGTCGACATCGTCATCGGCACGCATCGTCTGTTCTCCTCCGAGACCAAGTTCAAGGATCTCGGGCTCGTCATCGTCGACGAGGAGCAGCGCTTCGGCGTCGAGCACAAGGAGCAGCTGAAGAAGCTGCGCGCCAACGTGGACGTGCTGACGATGTCCGCGACCCCGATCCCGCGCACCCTGGAGATGGCGGTCACCGGCATCCGTGAGATGTCCACGATCACCACACCCCCGGAGGAGCGCCACCCGGTCCTGACCTTCGTCGGCCCGTACGAGGAGAAGCAGATCGGGGCGGCGATCCGCCGCGAACTGCTGCGCGAGGGCCAGGTCTTCTACATCCACAACCGGGTGGAGTCCATCGACCGCGCGGCCTCCCGGCTGCGCGAGATCGTCCCCGAGGCGCGGATCGCGACGGCCCACGGCCAGATGTCGGAGCAGGCCCTGGAGCAGGTCGTCGTCGACTTCTGGGAGAAGAAGTTCGACGTCCTCGTCTCGACGACGATCGTGGAGTCGGGCATCGACATCTCCAACGCGAACACGCTGATCGTGGAGCGCGGCGACACCTTCGGTCTGTCGCAGCTGCACCAGCTGCGGGGGCGGGTGGGCCGAGGCCGCGAGCGCGGCTACGCGTACTTCCTGTACCCGCCGGAGAAGCCCCTGACGGAGACCGCCCACGAGCGGCTGGCCACCATCGCGCAGCACACGGAGATGGGCGCCGGTATGTACGTGGCGATGAAGGACCTGGAGATCCGGGGCGCGGGCAACCTGCTGGGCGGCGAGCAGTCCGGCCATATCGCGGGCGTCGGCTTCGACCTGTACGTCCGGATGGTCGGCGAGGCCGTCGCCGACTACCGCCGTCAGTTGGAGACCGGGGAGATCGAGGAGGAGCCGCCGCTCGAGGTCAAGATCGAGCTGCCGGTCGACGCGCACGTCCCGCACGACTACGCGCCGGGCGAGCGGCTGCGGCTGCAGGCCTACCGGGCCATCGCCTCCGTCAACACCGAGGCGGACATCGCCGCCGTGCGCGAGGAACTCGTCGACCGCTACGGCAAGTTGCCCGAGCCGGTGGAGAACCTGCTGCTGGTGGCCGGGCTGCGGATGCTCGCCCGGGCCTGCGGGGTCGGCGAGATCGTCCTCCAGGGCACCAACATCCGCTTCGCACCGGTGGAGTTGAGGGAGTCGCAGGAGCTGCGGCTGAAGCGGCTGTACCCGGGGACGGTCATCAAGCCGGCCGTCCACCAGGTGCTGGTGCCCCGCCCGAAGACGGCGAAGGTGGGCGGGAAGCCGCTGGTCGGGCGGGATCTGCTGGGGTGGACCGGGGAGTTCCTCGCTTCGATTCTCGGGTCGTAGCCGGGTCCGGGAACGGGTCCGGGAACGGGGCCGGGGGTGGCTGCGCGGTCAGGACGTCGGTGCGGGAGGCGCGGCCGGGAACAGCAGTTCCGTGGCCGTGCGGAACACCTCCTCGGGGTCCTGGTCGCCCACGACCCCGGTGAGGTTGCCGCTGAGCAGCAGCGTGGCGAAGCCGTGGGAGAGGGACCAGGCGGCGATCCCGGCCAGCCGCGGGTCGGTGTCGAGGGCGCCCGGCGTCCCGGGGCGGGCGTCGGTGACGGCGGTGCGCAGCCGCTCGCGTGACAGGGCGCGGGCGGTGGTCAGTTCGAGGTCGTCCTCGCGGAGCAGCTCCGGCCGGAACATCACCTGGAAGTGGGCGGGGTGCTCGCGCGCGAACCGGACATAGCGCACGCCCGAGTCCCGCAGGTCGCCGGCCTCCGCGAGCGCGGCCGCCAGCAGCGCGTGCCCCTCCGCCGCGATGGCCGTCAGCAGACCCGTGCGGTCCTTGAAGTGATGGGCGGGCGCGGCATGGGAGACCCCCGCGCGCCGCGCCAGATCCCGCAGGCTCAGCGCGGACGGGCCGTCGGTGGCGATGACGTCGAGCGCGGCGTGGAGGATCGCACGGCGGAGGTCGCCGTGGTGGTAGGGGCGGTCGGGCCGGTCGGCGCGCGGGGTCGGTGAGGGCTGCGCGGCCTGATCCGGCTGTCGATCGGTCGTGGTGTCGCGAGGCATGGAGACAGCGTAGGTCCCTCGGAGGCTTCCATCTAGTCGTTGACAAGTTCGCCCCGGGCCCGGCAATCTAGTCAGTGACAAGTTGCGCTCCGGTCGTCGTCGGCGGCGGCCGGAAGGAGCGGCAGGGAGGATGCGTCATGTCCGAGTACGGCACCGGCACCGGCATCGACACCGGAAGCGAAGCCGAGCGCGACACCGTCGACCAGGGCGAGGTGCGCCGGATGTGGCACCTGCTGGAGCCCTTGCACGCCGTCCTCTACTACGCGCCGGAGGCCTTCGAGGAGGCGTCCGCGCTGGGGTACGACGTGGCGGAGCGATGGCCGAGCTACTTCCCGTTCCGTGCGGCACCCCTGGGCGCCGTGGGGGTCGGGCGCACGGCCTCCGCCTTCTACAGCTTCAGCCCCCGCATGGTCGCGGAGCACATCGGGCCGGCCTGGCGGACCGCGACACCGGACGCCGTGCTGGCGGCCCGGGACCGGGCGGTCGACCGGGCCTACCGCGCGCTGTTCGGCGACCGCGTCGACAGTGCCGAGCTGGCGGAGGCCGCGGCCCTGGCCCGCCGCGCCGCGGAGTCCGTGAACACCGAGGGCCGCCCCCTCGCCGCGGCCAATGCCGAGCTGCCCTGGCCCGGGCCCGCCCCTCTCCAGCTCTGGCGGGCGGCCACGATCCTGCGGGAGCACCGGGGCGACGGCCACCTCGCGGCCCTGCTGACGGCGGACCTCGACCCCGTCGAGTCCCTCGTCTCGTTCGCCGCGATCGGCGCCGCCTCCGTGGAGCGCTTCGAGAGCCGTGGGTGGAGCCCCAAGGAGTGGACGGCCGCCCTCGACCGCCTCACGGCCCGCGGTCTGACCCTGCCGGACGGTACGGCCACGGAGGCGGGCCGGAGTCTGCGCCGGGAGGTCGAGCAGCGCACCGACCGGCTGGCCGCCACGCCCTGGCGGCTCCTCGGCGCCGACGGCACCGCCCGACTCGCCGATCTGCTGGGCGAGTTCTGGGTCGCCGTCATCGGCTCGGGCCTGCTGCCGGCGGAGACGACCCTGGGTATAGGCAAGGTGTGAACGGCTCCTGACGGTCCCGCACGGCAGGGGGCCGCGCCCGTCGGCGGTTACGGTGTTGAGCGGACGGGACGGGGAACCCACGCGGGACCGCGTGAAGCACGGACAGAGGAAAGGGGTGTCGCGTGGTGCGTTGGAGGGGTGGGGTCGCCGTCGTCGCTCTGGTGCTGGTCACCGCGACCGGCTGCGAACTGGACGGCACGGACGGTTCGGCCGGACCGCAGGAGAGCCCCGGCGGGGGCGGCGCCGCGCTCGCCGCGGCGGAGGCGCTGACCGTGAAGGGGAGGGCGCCCAGGACCGGTTACGACCGGGACGAGTTCGGCAGCCCCTGGGCCGACACGGACTCCAACAGCTGCGACACCCGCGACGACATACTCAAACGCGACCTGGACGACGTGAAGTTCCGGGACGGCGACTGCACGGTCGTCTCCGGGGTGCTCGACCCGGACCCGTACACCGGCGAGGACGTGCCGTACGTCCGGGGCCGCAGCAAGATCGACGTGGATCACATCGTGGCCCTCTCCGACGCCTGGCAGAAGGGCGCCCAGAAGTGGGACGACAGCAAGCGCATAGCGCTGGCCAACGACCCGCTGAACCTCCTCGCGGTGGACTCCGGCACCAACCGCGGCAAGGGGGACGGCGACACGGCCACCTGGCTCCCGCCCAACAAGGAGTACCGCTGCACGTACGTGGCCGCCCAGGTCGCGGTGAAGACGAAGTACGGCCTCTGGGTCACCTCCGCCGAACAGACCGCGATGAAGCGGGTCCTGACCACCTGCCCCGGGCAGGAACTGCCGACGGGCGGCAACCCGACCGAGGCCCCGGCCCGCTTCCACGCGGACTGAGGCGGCCGTGGTGCCGCCCGGCGGGAGAGCGCGTCAGCTGAAGTCCTTGTCCAGGTCGATGACCTTGCCCTTGGGCGCCTCGGCCGGGACCGGCTTGTCGAAGTCGGTGAAGGTGAGGTCGCCGGGCTCCTTCGCGGACTTGCTGACGACCCGCAGGAGGTACGGCTTGCCCTCGGTCGCGACGTACAGGGTGTAGCGGTCCTTGCCGTCCTTCTCGTCGAGGACGATCGCGGGGGTGCCGCCGGTCTCGGTGGTCTTGCCGCGGGTGGCGTCGGAGTTGACGTCCTCGAAGTCGGCGAGGACGGTGTCGAGGTCGCAGAAGCCCGCGATGTCCTTGGAGTCCGCGGCCTTCGCGGAGGTCTTGGTCCACTTGCCGGCCAGCATGTCGACGACCATGTCTGCCTCCTCCTTGGAGGAGTCCTTCGACTGGGCGCGCAGGAACGCCTCGTCGTACTTCATGTAGAGGGTGTCGCCGACCTTGATCAGCTCGGCCTCGCCCTCGCCGTTCATGCTCAGCGTGCCGGCGCAGTCGCCCTTCTTGTTCATCGCCATGTCCATCCGGACCGTGCCGCCGGCGGACTCGTCCTGCATCTCGCCCTTCATCCGGAGCGAGTCGGCCTCGGCGGTGGCCTTCACGGCCTTGTCGGCGATCTCTCCGCCGGTCAGTCCGGCGAACGGGCCGTCGGCCTTGTCGTCGCCCGGCAGGCAGCCGGTGAGCGAGAACGTGGCCGCGGCGGCGACACAGAGAGCGGCGAGTGCGGTGCGGCTGGTGCGACGCATGAGAGTTCCCCCCTGGGAATGTGACAACGCTGCCGACGTGTGACCACCCGGATCGGGCGGCACGTCGTTCGATGGGTCAATGACAGCAGAGCTTGTGAACCGAGTCAACACGATTCACGGAGTCGAGTGTGTACACGATGTGTATGGGTAGATCTTGCGTGCGTCGGTATGCTCGACGTCACACCACCAGGTACGAGGGGAGCCGGGCGCGTGCAGGGGAACGGGACAGAGGTCACGGCCGCGGACATCGCGCGGCTCGCCGGGGTGGGGCGCGCCGCCGTCAGCAACTGGCGCCGACGGCACGCCGATTTCCCCCGACCGGTCGGCGGCACCGAGACCAGCCCGGCCTTCGCGCTCGGCGAGGTCGAGGAGTGGCTGCGCGCTCAGGGCAAGCTCGCCGAAGTGCCCCTGAGGGAGCGCGTCTGGCAGCAGGTCACCGGCCACCCGGAGGGCCCCGTCACCGCGCTCGTGCACGCGGGCTGCGCCCTGCTCCACCTCCACGACCGGCCCCTGGCCTGGCTGGAGTTGAGCGCCCGCGGCGACGACGAGCAGTTGTCCCGGCTGCTGCCCGAGGCGCTCGGGGAGGTCCTCGCCCCGCGCTTCGGCCCGGCCCGCCAGCCCGCCGTCGCGCCGCCCACGCCCGCCGAACTGCTGCCCTCGATCCCGTTGTTGCGCGGCGCCACCGAACTGGCGGCGGACCTGGGGGCGAAGCAGACCTTCGAGTTCCTGCTCGCCCGGCACCTCGACGCCAACCCCCGCCAGTACACGCTCACTCCGGGCGAACTGGCCGAGCTGATGGCCGAACTCGCTGGTCCCGCCCGCTCGGTGCTCGACCCGGCCTGCGGCACCGGCGCCCTGCTGCGCGCCGTCGCCGCCCGCCCCGGCCAGGAGCTGTACGGGCAGGACACCTCCCGCGAACTGGCCGCCCTCACCGCGCTCCGCCTCGCCCTGCGCACCACGAGCACCGTCCGCACGGCCCCGGGCGACAGCCTCCGCGCCGACGCCCACGAACACCTCAGGGCCGAGGCCGTCCTGTGCCACCCGCCGTTCAACGAGCGCAACTGGGGCCATGACGAACTCGCCTACGACCCCCGCTGGGAGTACGGCTTCCCGGCCCGCACGGAATCCGAACTCGCCTGGGTGCAGCACGCGCTGGCCCGTCTGGAGGACGGCGGCACGGCCGTCCTGCTGATGCCGCCCGCCGCCGCCAGCCGTCGCTCGGGGCGCCGGATCCGCGCCGATCTGCTGCGCCGGGGCGCCCTGCGCGCCGTGATCGCCCTGCCGGTCGGCGCGGCACCCCCGTACAACATCCCGCTGCACCTGTGGGTGCTGCGCCGGCCCGGAAAGACGCCGGTGCCGCCCGAGTTGCTGCTCATCGACACCGGGCGGCTCGTGCACGAGGGGCGGAGCGGGTTCGACTGGACGGCGGTGCGCTCCGCCGTCCTCGACGCCTGGCGGCCCTTCGACCGCAAGGGCGAGGTGGCGCAGCGGCCGGGGCTGAGCCGTTCGCTGCCGGTCATCGAACTGCTGGACGACGATGTGGACCTGGCCCCGGCCCGGCATCTGCCGCCCCCGGCCGCGGGCGGCGGCGCCGGTGAACTGACGGCCGTACGCGAACGCCTCGGCGAGACCCTCCGGCTGGCCGCCGACCTCACGCCTCCGCTCGCCGACGAGGAGCACCCCGCGCGCTGGCCGCTCACCACGGTCGGCGAACTCGCGCGCGGGGGAGCCCTGGTGCTGCGCACGGGCGGGAGCGGCCCTCACGCGCGCGTGCTCACCGACCACGACGTCCTGTCCGGTACGGCCCCCTCGGGCACGCTCCCGGAGACCGGCGAGCCCGCCGTGCTCGTGGAAGCCGGCGATGTCGTCGTCCCCGTCCTCGGCGGCGGCGGGGTCGCGCGCGTGATCGACGAGGAGACCGCGGGCGCCGCACTCGGCCGCAACCTCACCCTGCTGCGCCCCGACGGGGCCGCGCTGGACGCGTGGTTCGTCGCCGGTTTCCTGCGCTCCACCGCCAACAGCCGCCAGGCCACCAGCTATGCCTCCACCGCGACCCGCCTCGACGTACGCCGCCTCCAACTGCCCCGGCTCCCCCTGGACCAGCAGCGCCGCTACGGCGAACGGTTCCGCGCCCTCGCCGCGTTCGAGGACGCCCTCCGCCAGGCCGGCCGCCTCGGCGAACGTCTGGTGCGCGGCATGTACGACGGGCTCACGGACGGTTCGGTCGCCCCCGACTGAGCCCGCACCACCCCTACCGGACGGAACCGCTCCGCCCGCGGCGGCGTGACCAGCACTGCGGTACTACAACGGTTGTCCACAACCCTGGACCTCATGTCGTGGTCGACCGATACCCTCGGGACGACATCGCACATCCGCTCTCACCAGGCCCTCAGGAGCAGCCATGCAAGGCCACGGCTATGCGCCGACACCGCCCCCCGGCCCCGACCAGGGGGGCCAGGTCACACTCCGTGTGATCTTCGTGGTGGTCGCGGTCATGAGCTGTGGCCTGCTCGCCTGGGCCTGCCTGCTGCGGCTCGCCTCGGTGACCCGCAAGACCCTCGACTGGTGGCTGTTCGCCCTGGCGGTCGTCCACATCGTCGTGACGGTGTACATCATCGGCTCCGACCCGGGCAAGGAGGAGTTCACCACCTGGAGGGGCAATGTCGGCATGTCGCTGCTGTTCGGCGGCCTGATAGCGATCGTCGCGTACTACCTGGCCGCGGACATACGCCACTTCAGCCGCCGCCGGGTCCAGCCGTCGCCGTACGCCCAGACCACGGCGTACTCCCAGCAGACCGGGTACAACCCCCAGCAGACCGGATACAGCTACCCGCCGGTCCAGGTTCCGCAGCCCTACACACCGGCTCCGCACACCCCCGCCCCGCCGGCCCCGCAGCCGCCCGTGCAGCACCAGCCCCCGCCGCGGCAGGCGCCCGAGCCGCAGCGTCCCGGGCCGGCCCGTATCGACCAGGTGCGCGCCGAGCTGGACGAGCTGAGCGACTACCTCCGCAAGCACGAGGGAGACCGGTGACCCAGGGACCGGGCACCGGACGCCTGATCACCGGACGGTACGAACTGTCCACGCTCATCGGCCAGGGCGGCATGGGCCAGGTGTGGACGGCGTACGACCAGCGTCTCGACCGGCGCGTGGCGGTCAAGCTGCTGCGCCCCGACAAGGTCGCGGGCCAGGAGGCCGACGAGCTGCGCCGCCGCTTCGTGCGCGAGTGCCGGGTCACGGCCCAGGTCGACCACCCCGGCCTGGTGACCGTGCACGACGCGGGCAGCGAGGGCGAGGAGCTGTTCCTCGTCATGCAGTACGTCGACGGGGCCGACCTCGCCGACCATCTCGCCGAGCACGACCCGTACCCGTGGCAGTGGACCGTGTCGGTCGCCGCGCAGCTGTGCGCCGTGCTGTCCGCCGTGCACGCGGTGCCGATCGTCCACCGCGACCTCAAGCCGCGGAACGTGATGGTCAAGCAGGACGGCACGGTCACCGTCCTCGACCTCGGCGTCGCCTCCGTGATGGACACCGACACCACCCGTCTCACCCACACCGGTTCGCCCATCGGCAGCCCCGCCTACATGGCCCCCGAGCAGGCCATGGGCGGCGCGGTCGGCCCGTACACCGACCTGTACGCGCTGGGTGTGCTGATCCACGAACTGCTCAGCGGGAACGTCCCGTTCACCGGTTCCACGGCCCTCGGCGTCCTCCACCGCCATCTCTACGAGCCGCCGGTCCCCGTCCGCCGGCTGCGCCCCGAGGTCCCCGAGACCCTGGAGGCCCTGGTCCTGCGGCTGCTCTCCAAGGACCCGCAGCACCGCCCGTCCTCCGCGCAGGAGACCTACGAACAGCTCCTGCCACTGCTCCCCGCGCGCGGGATGCCCACCGGCTCCCCGCTCGACCCCACGCGCCCCTTCCTGCGCCCGCACGCCCCCTGGCCGGACCGGGCCCGCATCCCCGCGCCGCAGCCGTCCGCCGCGCCCGACCCCGCGCCCGCCGCCGACAAGCCCGATGTCGCGGGCGCCGTCGACGAGGTCAAGCGGCTCCTCGGCGAGGGCCGCATCACCCAGGCCGTGGACATCCTCGGCGCGATCCTCCCGGCCGCCGCCGCCCAGCACGGCGAGCACTCACCCGTCGTCCGCACCCTGCGCAAGCAGTACGCGGCCACGCTGATGGACGACGGCCAGTACCGCCGCGCCCTGCCCGAGCTGCGCCGCCTCGCCGACGAGCGGGCCGCCGAGGCGGGCCAGGCCGACCCCCAGGCGCTGCGCTACCGCTACGACTCCGCCCAGTGCCTCGAACAGCTCGGCGAACCGGCCGCGGCCCTCGCCGAGTACCGCTCCCTGCTGCCGTACTACGAGAACCAGTACGTCGGCGGCGACCCCGAGCTCTCCCTCGACGTCCGCCGCCGCATCGGCCATCTGCTCCTCGCCCTCGGCGACCGCGGCGCCGCCCACGAGACCCTGGGCCGGCTGCTGCTCGACGTGGAGCGACTGCGCGGACCGGCCCACCCGCTGGTCGGCGAGGTCCGGCGGACCTTGCAGTGGCTGGGCCAGGTACGCGGCTGACGCTCCCGCCGGGCCGCCTGTCCGCACCACCCCGGCCGACGGCGGCGGCCGTCCCCGGCCGTGGGCTGAGCCGGACGTGGCGGAGGGCGGTGCCCGAAGTCGGCGTGAATCGTTGGTCGAATGGCTGGCCGAGAGCAGGGCCACTGCCTACCATCGATCACCGCAAGACTTTGTGCACCGCCGCACAATCTCCTCGGGAGGCCCACTTGCACCGCCGCCGTCGCACCGCGCTCGTCCTCTCCGCCGCGATCACCGCCGCGGCGCCGCTCCTCACCGCCTGCGGGAACGACGCGCATCCCGGCGCGGCGGCCGTCGTCGGCGACGACCGGATCACGGTCGCGCAGCTGGAGAACCGGGTGAACGAGGTGCGCACCGCCCAGCGCGCCGCCAGCACGGACGAGAGCCAGTACGAGCAGGCCGTCGCCCAGAGCAGCGCCCTCACCCGGAACACCCTGAACAGCATGGTCCTGGAGAAGGTCCTCGACCAGGCGCTCGTCGACGCCGGTGTGACCGTCACCCGCAAGGAAGTCCAGCAGTACCGTGCCGACCTGGAGGCGCAGGCCGGTGGGGCCGAGGCACTGGAGACGGCCTATCTGCAGCGCTACAGCGTCGCCCCCGAGCAGCTGGACGAGAGCCTCCGCAGCGACGTCGAGGTCCAGAAGCTCTCCACCGCCGTGGGCGCCGACCTGAACACGCAGGAGGGAGGCGTCGTCTTCTGGAAGGCCCTCTCCGAGGCCTCGAAGAAGCTCGACGTGGACCTCAACCCCCGCTACGGCAGCTGGGGCGTCGACCCGACGTCCGGCAGGGTCGGCCTGCTGGACGCGAAGACGCCCTGGCTGAAGGAGGTCACGGCGCCGGCCTCGCAGAAGCCGGCGTAGCGGGCGGACACGCCCCGCGCCCGGGCGCGGGGCGCGCGTTGCCCCGGCCCGTGGACGCGGACGGGCGGACCCCGCCTGTGGACGCGGACGAGCGGGCCTGTGGATGTGGACGGGCGGGCCCCGCCTGTGGATGTGGCGCGAGTCCGTCCGTCGGCCTGTGGATAACTTCGGGGGTCGTCCGTGACGTGGGTTACGTTCGTCGTGTGAACGCACACCGCCCCGCCGGCGCCCCCGCCCCCATGGCCCCCGAGACCCCTTCCCCCTCCCCGGGCCGAGTCGTCCTGCTCACCACCAGCCACCGGGTCGCGCCCGGCCTGCTCTCCTGGCCGGCCTGGCAGGCGCTGCACGGGGCGGACCGCGTCCTCTGCGCGGACGAGGCGCATCCCCAGCTCCCCTATCTCCGCGAGGCGGGCATAGTGGTGGAGCGGGCGACTCCGACGGCCGAGGACCTGGTCGACGCCTGCGCCGGCGACCGCACGGTGGTCGTCCTGGCCACCGCCGAGGGCGAACCCCGCCTCACCGACGGCCTCGCCCGCCTCGCCGGCTCCGGCCGCGTCCGGATGCCGTCCCTGGAGCTGCTCCCCGCCTCCTACGACCTCCCCGGCGCCCGCCTCCTCGACCTCGTCCAGGTCATGGACCGCATCCGCGCCGAATGCCCCTGGTCCTCGCGGCAGACCCACAAGGGCCTCGCCAAGTACGGCATCGAGGAGGCGTACGAACTCGTCGAGGCCATCGAGGAGGGCGACCGCGACGAACTCCGCGAGGAGCTGGGCGACGTCCTCCTCCAGGTCGTCTTCCACGCCCGCATCGCCGAGGACGACCCCGACACCCCCTTCTCCGTCGACGACGTCGCCGCCGGCATCGTCACCAAGCTCATCCACCGCCATCCCCATGTCTTCGGCGACGCCACGGCCACGACCCCGGAGGAGGTCAAGGCGCACTGGCTCCGCACGAAGGCCGTGGAGAAGCGGCGCGAGTCGGTCACCGACGGCATCCCCCTCGGCCAGCCCGGCCTCGCCCTCGCCGCCAAGCTCTCCTCCCGCGTCCGCACCGCCGGCCTCACCGTCGCCCTGCCGTCCGCCGACGACATCGGCCACCGACTCCTCGCCCTCGCCGCCCAGGCCGAATCCGAGGGCATCGACCCGGAAGCCGCACTGAGAGCGGCGGCCCGCACCTACCGCGACGCCATCCGCGCCGCGGAGGGCCTGGACGCCGACTGACATGCACCGGAGCCGGGCCACTCCCGACCTGCTGTGGGACGAGGCGAAGGACGACTTCGACCCCGACCTGATGGGCTCACTGCCGGACCTCTACGTCCCGGACACCGCACCGGGCGACTGGCAGGCCCTGCTCGACCTCGTCGAGGAGAGCGGCTGGCACCACGAGTACGAGGAGGGAGCCACACGTCTCGCGGTGCCGAGCGCGGTCCACATACTGACGCGACCGCTCGACGCGGAATGCCCCCGACTGAGGGTCTGGCCGACAGGGGACCTGCTGGCGATCTTCCGCTTCCTCTCGGACGAGGAGATCGACTTCGACGTGGACCTGCGGGAGATCCAGGACCAGGACCGGCTCGACGCGTTCTGCCACTTCCTGCGCTCCATCGGCCGCCGCCTCGGCAAGCCGGTGCTGATGTGTCCGGAGGGCGCGTACGACCGTCCGGTGCTGGGCTTCGACCCCACGCTCGACCGGGTCGTCCTCCTCCCCGACCCCGCACCGGGGACGGACGGAGGAGCACCGCGGCGGCCGGATACCGTCGACGCGTGACCAACCAGCCCGCACCCCCGCCGACCGGCAGCCCCACAGGCAACTCCGAAGACACACCCACCGGAACATCCACCGGAACATCCACCGGAACACCCACCGGCACCCCCGAAGACACCCCCACGGGAACCGGTGCTCCGGAGCTCTTCACCTGGGAGTTCGCCACCGATCCGTATCCGGCGTACGCCTGGCTGCGGGAGCACGCGCCCGTGCACCGGACGCGGCTGCCCAGTGGGGTGGAGGCCTGGCTGGTCACCCGGTACGGGGACGCCAAGCAGGCGTTGGCCGACGGGCGGCTGTCCAAGAACCCCGCGCATCACGACGAGCCCGCGCACGCCAAGGGGAAGACCGGTATCCCCGGTGAGCGCAAGGCCGAGTTGATGACGCATCTGCTGAACATCGATCCGCCGGACCACACCCGGCTGCGCCGGCTCGTCTCCAAGGCGTTCACACCCCGCCGGGTCGCCGAGTTCGCCTCCCGGGTCCAGGAGTTGACCGATCAGCTCATCGACCGGTTCGCGGAGAAGGGCGAGGCCGATCTCATCCACGAGTTCGCCTTCCCCCTGCCCATCTACGCGATCTGCGACATGCTCGGCGTCCCCCGGGAGGACCAGGACGACTTCCGGGACTGGGCGGGGATGATGATCCGGCACGGCGGTGGGCCGAGGGGAGGCGTCGCCCGGTCGGTCAAGAAGATGCGCGGCTATCTCGCCGACCTCATCCACCGCAAGCGCGAGGGTCTCACCGAACACCCCGCCCCCGGCGAGGATCTGATCTCCGCGCTCATCCGCGCCTCCGACCACGGTGAGCACCTCACCGAGAACGAGGCCGCGGCGATGGCGTTCATCCTGCTGTTCGCCGGGTTCGAGACCACCGTCAACCTCATCGGCAACGGCACCTACGCCCTCCTCACCCACCCCGAGCAGCGCGCCCGCCTCCAGGCGTCCCTGGCCGCCCGCGAGACCGAGCTGCTGGAGACCGGCGTAGAGGAACTCCTCCGCTACGACGGCCCCGTGGAACTCGCCACCTGGCGCTTCGCGACCGAGCCCCTCACCATCGGCGGCCAGGACATCGCCCCCGGCGACCCCGTCCTCGTCGTGCTCGCCGCGGCCGACCGCGACCCCGCCCGCTTCGACGACCCCGACACCCTCGACCTCTCCCGCCGTGACAACCAGCACCTCGGCTACGGCCACGGCATCCACTACTGCCTCGGCGCCCCCCTCGCCCGCCTCGAAGGACAGACCGCGCTGGCGACGCTCCTCACCCGCCTCCCCGACCTGCGACTCGCGGTGGATCCGGCCGATCTGAGATGGAGAGGAGGGCTCATCATGCGGGGGTTGCGCACGCTTCCGGTCGAATTCACCCCGCGAGAGCGGTCTGTGAGCAGCCCGGCATGAGCGGTACGTAGTAGTACCCAGGCAGCCTGTAGCACTACCCCATTCCGCGAAGGAAGATGACGCTCCCTCAAGTCTGTGATCTTCACGTGATCTGCGCTGCATTAACTTGTGACAACTGATCGACTGCGGCTACGTTCACACGTCAGTGCGAAGGGGGCACCACACCCTTCGCACAGGTCACTGCTGTCGTGTGAAAGGCAACCGCATGCTCTCCGGGAACGGTCGTCACCGTCGCCCCCGTCAGGCTCCGGCCCTCCTCGTCGCGGCCGGAGTGACCGGATCGGCCATCGCCATCCCACTCCTCGGCGCCACCGGCGCGAGCGCGGCCAGCGGAACCACCTGGGACCAGGTCGCGGAGTGCGAGAGCGGCGGCTCATGGAGCGCGGACACCGGGAACGAACGCTACGGCGGCCTTCAGCTGACCCAGGACAACTGGGAGAAGTACGGCGGTCTCGAGTACGCGACGACCGCCGACCAGGCCAGCCGCTCCCAGCAGATCGCGGTCGCCGAGAAGGTGCTCGCCGACCAGGGCGTCGGCGTCTGGGCCACCTGCGGACTGCTCCACAACCTCGGCGGCGACTCCGGTTCCGCCGACGTGGACACGGGGGTCGTGGACGACTCGACGAAGTCGGGGTCGGGGTCGGGGTCGGACGGCTCGTCCGAAAAGTCTGACTCATCGAAATCATCAGATTCATCCGCTTCATCGGATTCATCCGCTTCGACCGATCGGGACGACGAGGCCGACGGGGTCGACGGGTCCGGCGCAGCGGACGGGGCCGACTCGACCCAGTCGGCCGGTTCGGGCGATTCGGCCGACTCCGGTGCGTCGGGCGACTCGAACGCCGACGCCTCCGAGGGCTCCGCCAAGACCGAGAACGGTACCGAATCGGGCAAGTCGCCCCAGAGTGACAGCTCCACGGCTCCCGATGACGGCGACAGCGGTACCGGCCGTCACCGGGGCGCCAGCGCCGACGAGAGCGCCGGCGCCGACACGGGGGCCGGTACCGGCGCGGACGCGGCCGACGACGGCTCCCGTGCCGCCGACTCCAAGTCCTCCGGCCGGCACGCCTCCCGCGGCGGCGACACGGCGCGCGAGGCCGCCGACGGTGCCTACACCGTCCAGGCGGGCGACAGTCTGACGGGCATCGTGAACTCGCTCGGCCTGGACGGCGGGTGGCGCGGGCTGTACGCCGAGAACGAGGACACGGTCGGAACTGACCCGGACCTTATCCTTCCCGGTCAGACCCTCGAAGTCGGTGCCGAAACGGGCGAAAAGCAGCGGTAGTTCGGGTCATGGTTCGCCCCTGAATGCCCGTTTTGATCTACATGGGAGATGAATCACAGACCCCGTGATCGTCTTTGAAATTCGGGCAATCACCTGTTTACGGTCGTGACCGCTCGCCACAGCGGGCCCCTGCGGTCGTACGCCGAATCCTGCCAACGGCCGCAAGGAACAGTCGTCGCGTCAAGCGCCGTAGGCAGGAGCGGGGGACCCAAGGTAAGTGCCGGGCCCAGCGGTTCACGCTGGACCGGCTCGGGGTGAAGCCGCGTGAAGCGAGCCGGAAGGCGAGCGAGCGCGGCCGGGCAACTCAACCGGCCCGAACCCGACAGCTCACCTCGCAGGCGTCGGTGAGGGGATCTCTCCATGCTGTTCTCCAGCAAGGGCAAGCACCGTCGCCCGTCCAAGGCCGCTCGCGCCATCGCCGTCGCCGGTGTCACCGGCGCCGCCGCCATCGCCGCCCCGCTGATGGCCGCCGGCAGCGCCTCCGCCGCCACCGCCTCCGAGTGGGACACCGTCGCCCAGTGCGAGTCCGGCGGCGACTGGTCCATCAACACCGGCAACGGTTACTACGGCGGCCTGCAGTTCTCCGCCTCCACCTGGGCCGCCTACGGCGGTACGCAGTACGCCTCCACCGCCGACCAGGCGAGCAAGGCCCAGCAGATAGCGGTCGCCGAGAAGGTCCTCGCGGGCCAGGGCAAGGGTGCCTGGCCGGTCTGCGGCACCGGCCTGTCCGGCGCCTCGTACGACGGCGCCGCCGCCTCCGGCGGCAACACGAACTCCGGCTCCACGCAGCAGAACACGCAGAAGAGCACGGAGAAGAGCGCGCAGAAGAGCACCGAGGACACCCGCGCCTCCCGCTCCTCCGAGCGCGCCACCGTCGAGACCCCGACCGGCAAGAAGGTCAAGAAGGGCGACGGCGAGTACAAGGTCGTCAAGGGCGACACCCTCAGCGGCATCGCCGAGAAGAAGAACGTCAAGGGTGGCTGGGAGAAGCTCTTCGAGCTGAACAAGGACATCATCGACGACGCCGACTTCATCTACCCGGGCCAGCAGCTCCACCTGAGCTGACCCGTCGAAGCCGGTGGGGACGGATCCGGCTCGGTGAGGGCGGGTCGGGCTGGGCCGAAAAATCCGGCCGCTCCCCAGCTGAACCACAGCCCGCTCACATCCGTGTCCTCCATAGTGAAGGCCTCGTGAGGGCCGTCCCCCCGTCCCCACGGGCTCCCCGCTCCGGTGCGCATTCCCCCGTACGCACCGGGGCGGGGCTTTTCTCTGTCCGGAGAGAGGGCCGTTCCCCCTTCTGTTCACTTTCTCGCCCACCCCCCTTTGTTCCGGCAGGGAACAATGGGTACCGTCTGTCTGTCCACGGGACGGTCGGTCGGCTGCCGACGGCCCGGGGGCGGTTAGGCTCTAGTCGCAAGGCCCGCGGGCCCCGCACTTTCAGCGTCACATCCCATGAAGGAGATGCTCGTGCCGTCCATCGACGTCGTCGTAGCCCGGGAAATCCTGGACTCCCGAGGCAACCCCACGGTCGAGGTCGAGGTCGGCCTCGACGACGGCAGCACGGGTCGTGCCGCCGTTCCGTCCGGCGCCTCCACGGGTGCCTTCGAGGCCATCGAGCTGCGCGACGGTGACCCGAACCGCTACCTCGGCAAGGGTGTCGAGAAGGCCGTCCTCGCGGTCATCGAGCAGATCGGCCCGGAGCTCGTCGGGTACGACGCCACCGAGCAGCGCCTGATCGACCAGGCCATGTTCGACCTGGACGCCACCGACAACAAGGGCTCCCTCGGCGCCAACGCCATCCTCGGCGTCTCCCTCGCCGTCGCCCACGCCGCCTCCGAGGCCAGCGACCTCCCGCTCTTCCGCTACCTGGGCGGCCCGAACGCGCACCTGCTGCCCGTTCCGATGATGAACATCCTGAACGGCGGCTCGCACGCCGACTCCAATGTGGACATCCAGGAGTTCATGATCGCCCCCATCGGCGCGGAGTCCTTCTCCGAGGCCCTGCGCTGGGGTGCCGAGGTCTACCACACCCTCAAGAAGGTGCTGAAGACCAAGGGCCTGTCCACCGGTCTCGGCGACGAGGGCGGCTTCGCCCCGAACCTGGAGTCCAACCGCGCCGCGCTCGACCTCATCATCGAGGCCATCAAGCAGGCTGGTTACGTCCCCGGTGAGCAGATCGCGCTCGCGCTCGACGTCGCCGCGTCCGAGTTCTACAAGGACGGCAAGTACGAGTTCGAGGGCAAGTCCCGCTCGGCCGCCGAGATGACCGAGTACTACGAGGAGCTCGTGGCGGCCTACCCGCTCGTCTCCATCGAGGACCCGCTGTTCGAGGACGACTGGGCCGGCTGGAACACCATCACCTCGAAGCTCGGCGACAAGGTCCAGATCGTCGGCGACGACCTCTTCGTCACCAACCCCGAGCGCCTCGCCCGCGGCATCGAGGAGGGCTCCGCCAACGCCCTGCTCGTCAAGGTCAACCAGATCGGTTCGCTGACCGAGACCCTGGACGCCGTCGAGATGGCCCAGCGCAACGGCTTCAAGTGCATGATGTCCCACCGCTCCGGCGAGACCGAGGACGTCACCATCGCCGACCTCGCCGTCGCCGTGAACTGCGGCCAGATCAAGACCGGCGCCCCGGCCCGCTCGGACCGCGTCGCCAAGTACAACCAGCTGCTGCGCATCGAGGAGATCCTCGACGACGCCGCGGTCTACGCCGGCCGCAGCGCCTTCCCGCGCTTCAAGGGCTGAGCCGCTCCAAGGGCTGAGCCGTTAAGGGCCCGGCCCGCGCCAGTCGTACGTACGTCCCCGTACCGGTCCCGTACCGTGTGCGGGGACGTACGCGCGTGGGAGACACGTACACGCGGAAGAAGGCAGCAGCAGAAGGCAGCAGAAGAAGGGGAAGCGGGACATGGCCGTGAAGGACCGGGACCGGGACCGTTTCTCCACCGCGACCCGGCTGAAGGTGCTCGGTGAGCAGACGGCCGCGCGGGTCTACCGCTCCCAGGCCAAGCGCCAGGTCCGGCGCTCCCGGCTGACCGGCCGGGCCGCGCTCCTCGCCCTCGTCCTCTGCTCGATGATCGTGGCGCTCGCCTATCCCATAAGGCAGTACGTCTCCCAGCGCGCCGAGATCGCCGACACGCGGAAACAGCGCCAGGAGGCGCGCGAGCGGGTCGAGGAGTTGCGCGACCTCAAGGCGCGCTGGCAGGACGACGCGTACGCCGAGCAGCGCATCCGGGAGCGGCTGCACTATGTGATGCCGGGCGAGACCGGCTACACCATGATCGACCCGGACGCGGCGAAGCAGTCCCGTACGACGCAGGGAGCGGCCGACCGCCCCTGGTACACCAATGTCTGGGACGGGGTCGACAAGGCCGACGCCGCCGACAGCCGAACGGTCACCCCGTGATCGTCACCCCGTGACCGTGAACCGATGAACCGCTGAGCCACACCGAGGACTTGAGTAGCAGGTTATGCAGACCCCTCCGCCGCCCACCCCGCGCACCGAGCCGACCGACGCCGATGTCGAGGCGTTCCAGCAGCAGTTGGGCCGCCCGCCGCGCGGCCTGCGCGCGATCGCGCACCGCTGCCCCTGCGGACAGCCGGACGTCGTCGAGACCGCGCCGCGCCTGCCGGACGGTACGCCCTTCCCCACGACGTACTACCTGACGTGCCCCCGCGCGGCCTCCGCGATCGGCACGCTGGAGGCGAACGGCGTGATGAAGGAGATGACGGAACGCCTGGCGACCGACCCCGAACTGGCCGCCGCCTACCGGGCCGCGCACGAGGACTACATCGCCCGCCGCGACGAGATCGAGGTCCTGGAGGGCTTCCCGAGCGCGGGCGGCATGCCGGACCGGGTGAAGTGCCTGCACGTCCTCGTCGGCCACTCGCTGGCCGCCGGTCCCGGCGTCAACCCGCTGGGCGACGAGGCGATCGCGATGCTGCCGGAGTGGTGGGCCAAGGGCCCGTGCGTGGTGCCGGCGGCGGAGTCCGCGCAGGGGGAGGACGCGTGACCCGGGTCGCCGCCGTCGACTGCGGTACGAACTCCATCCGGCTCCTCGTCGCCGACGCCGACCCCGCGACCGGTGAACTCCTCGAACTGGACCGGCGGATGACCATCGTCCGGCTCGGCCAGGGCGTCGACCGTACGGGACGGCTGGCCCCCGAGGCGCTGGAGCGGACCTTCGCGGCCTGCCGGGAGTACGCGGCCGTCATCAAGGAGCTGGGTGCCGAGCGGGTCCGTTTCGTGGCCACCTCCGCCTCCCGTGACGCCGAGAACCGGGACGACTTCGTGCGCGGGGTGTTCGAGATCCTGGGCGTCGAGCCGGAGGTGATCTCCGGTGACCAGGAGGCGGCGTTCTCCTTCACCGGTGCCACCAAGGAGCTGACGGGCCGCACCGACCTCGCCCGGCCGTATCTGGTCGTGGACATCGGCGGCGGCTCCACCGAGTTCGTCGTCGGCGACGACCGGGTGCGCGGCGCCCGGTCCGTGGACATCGGCTGCGTCCGGCTGACCGAGCGGCATCTCGTCCGGGACGGCGTGGTCGTCGACCCGCCCGCGCCGGAGCAGATCGCCGCGATCCGCGCCGACATCGAGGCCGCGCTCGACCTCGCCGAGCGGAGCGTGCCGCTGGGCGAGGCGCACACCCTGGTCGGGCTCGCCGGATCGGTCACCACCCTGTCCTCGATCGCCCAGGACCTGCCCGCGTACGACTCGGTCGCGATCCACCACTCCCGGATCTCCCACGACCGGGTCCGCGAGATCACCGAGTGGCTGCTGCGGTCCACGCACGCCGAGCGGGCGGCGGTCCCGTCGATGCATCCGGGCCGGGTGGACGTGATCGCCGCCGGTGCCCTGGTGCTCCTGTCGATCATGGAGCGGATCGGGGCGGCGGAGGTCGTGGTGAGCGAGCACGACATCCTCGACGGGATCGCCTGGTCCCTGACCTGAGACCGAGAATTTACTACTCGCCGGTAGCCTCGCTTGAGCTGTGCGGATAACGTATGAGCGCGCCCGAGGGGTGCTCCGGCACCTCTCGCGGACCCGGCGCCGAGAAACTTCGTGAAGTTCTTCACAAGAGAATCGCCCCTGTTGAGCGATGTTTTGAGGCTTCACGGAGGGTTCCGGGGCTCCGGGGGGTCAACAGGGCGTCCCCGGCGGGCTTTCGCGGGGGTCTCGTCCGTGTGAAACCGAAGGGTGGTCCAGAGCCTTCGAGAGGCCGGAACGGCAGTTCACGCGCCCTTGACAACGGTCAAACCCCCCGGCCGGTCCCCTGGTGGAGCGGGCCCTCGCCCAAGGGGGTCGCGCAGTGTAGCAGAGGGGGTGGGGAAGCTTGTGAAGGGGCGCACGAGCGACCCCCGTATGGCGGGTACATACTCGATGGCATGAGCACCACGGAGCGTCCCAGGATCCTCGTAGTAGGCGGTGGGTACGTAGGCCTGTACGCAGCTCGGCGCATCCTCAAGAAGATGCGCTACGGCGAGGCGACCGTCACGGTCGTCGACCCCCGGTCGTACATGACCTACCAGCCCTTCCTCCCCGAAGCCGCCGCCGGCAGCATCTCCCCCCGGCATGTCGTCGTCCCGCTGCGACGCGTGCTGCCGAAGGCGGAGGTCCTCACCGGTCGGGTCACCACCATCGACCAGGACCGGAAGGTCGCCACGATCGCCCCGCTGGTCGGCGAGGCGTACGAGCTGCCCTTCGACTACCTGGTGATCGCGCTCGGCGCGGTCTCCCGCACCTTCCCGATCCCCGGCCTCGCCGAACAGGGCATCGGTATGAAGGGCATCGAGGAGGCCATCGGCCTGCGCAACCACGTCCTCGAACAGCTCGACAAGGCCGACTCCACGACCGACGAGGACGTCCGCCGCAAGGCGTTGACCTTCGTCTTCGTGGGCGGTGGCTTCGCCGGCGCCGAGACGATCGGCGAGGTCGAGGACATGGCGCGCGACGCCGCGAAGTACTACAAGAACGTGTCCCGTGAGGACATGCGCTTCGTGCTCGTCGACGCCGCCGACAAGATCCTCCCCGAGGTCGGCCCGAAGCTCGGCAGCTACGGCAAGGAGCACCTGGAGGGCCGTGGGGTCGAGGTCTACCTCAACACCTCGATGGACTCCTGCGTCGACGGCCACGTCGTGCTGAAGAACGGGTTGGAGGTCGACTCCAACACGATCGTCTGGACCGCCGGCGTCAAGCCCAACCCGGTCCTCTCCCGCTACGGCCTCCCGCTCGGCCCCCGCGGTCACGTGGACGCCTCGCCGACCCTCCAGGTCACCGGCACCGACTACATCTGGGCCGCCGGCGACAACGCCCAGGTCCCGGACGTCGCCGCCCGCAAGGCCGGCGTCGAGAACGCCTGGTGCCCGCCGAACGCGCAGCACGCGCTGCGTCAGGCCAAGGTCCTCGGCGACAACGTGGTCTCCGGCATGCGGGGCTTCCCGCAGAAGGAGTACGCGCACTCCAACAAGGGTGCGGTGGCGGGCCTCGGCCTCCACAAGGGCGTCGCGATGATCGTCATGGGCAAGATGAAGATCAAGCTCAAGGGCCGTCTGGCCTGGTACATGCACCGTGGCTACCACGGTCTGGCCATGCCGACCTGGAACCGCAAGATCCGCGTCTTCGCGGACTGGACGCTCGCGATGTTCCTCAAGCGCGAGGTCGTCTCCCTCGGCGCCATCGAGACTCCCCGCGAGGAGTTCTACGAGGCGGCGAAGCCGGCGCCGGTCGCTGCCGCTCCGGCCAAGACCGAAGAGAAGGCCAAGGCCTCCTGACCCGCTGATCCATCCGAAGGGCCTCCCGCCATCCGTGGTGCGGGGGGCCCTTCGGTGTGCGCGGGAGAACTCGGGGGTGCGGGTTCTTCGGCGGGTGCGCGTCCGGTGGGGCTTCTCGCGCAGTTCCCCGCGCCCCTGAGAAGCAGGGGCTGCGCCCCGTGCTTCTCAGCCCGCCCCGCCCGCACCCGGACAACACACCCCGCAGCGGGACTACGACAGGCACCCGCACATGTTTACGTTTGGCGTTGGACATTCCGGGATCTCTTGTCACGGAGGTGTGCGCCATGCAGGACGCCGCGTCGCGGCTGAAGACCCTGTTCGAGCAGGTGTCGGGGGCCCCGCTCCCGGTCCGGCTGCGGGCCTGGGACGGATCGACGGCCGGCCCGCCGGAGGCCCCCGCCCTGGTGGTACGGAACCGCAGGGCCCTGCGCCGGCTGCTCTGGAAGCCCGGCGAGCTGGGCCTCGCCCGTGCCTGGGTCGCCGGTGACCTCGGCGTCGAGGGGGACCTGTACGCCGTACTGGACCTGATGGCCGGCCATGTGTGGGAGCGGGACGAGGACGCCCGGAGCCTCACCGACGCCCTGCGCGAGCCGGAGGCGCGGGCGGCCGTCAAGGAGCTGCTGAAGCTGGCCGGGCCCGCCGTCCTCGTCCCGCCCGAACCGCCCCGCGAGGAGGTCCGCAGCCGCCATCGGCACACCCGGCGCACCGACAGACGGGCCGTCAGCCACCACTACGACGTGGGCAACGACTTCTACGAGCTGGTCCTCGGCCCGTCGATGGTGTACTCCTGCGCCTACTGGCCGGCCGCCGACGGCACCGCCACGCTCGAAGCCGCCCAGCACGACAAGCTCGACCTCGTCTGCCGGAAACTGGGTCTGGCCCCGGGCACCCGGCTCCTCGACGTCGGCTGCGGCTGGGGCTCCATGGCCGTGCACGCCGCCCGGGAGTACGGCGTCCGCGTCGTCGGCGTGACCCTCTCCCAGGAGCAGGCCGCGTACGCCCGTAAACGCGTCGCCGAGGAGGGCCTGACCGACCGCGTCGAGATCCGCGTCCAGGACTACCGAGACGTCACCGACGGGCCCTACGACGCGATCTCCTCCATCGGTATGGCCGAACACGTCGGCGCCGACAGGTACCTGGCGTACGCCGAGGACCTGTACCGGCTGCTCGCCCCCGGCGGACGGCTGCTCAACCACCAGATCTCCCGGCGCCCGCAGCGCGACGAGAGCACGTACTCCGTCGACGGCTTCATCGACGCGTACGTCTTCCCGGACGGCGAACTCGCCCCGGTCGGCACCACCGTCACCCAGCTCGAACGCGCCGGGTTCGAGGTCCGTGACGTGGAGTCCCTGCGCGAGCACTACGCCCTCACCCTGCGCGCCTGGGTCACCCGCCTGGAAGCCCGGTGGGCCGAGGCGGTCGCCCTGGCCGGACCCGGCCGCGCCCGCGTCTGGCGCCTCTACATGGCCGCCTCCGCCCTCGGCTTCGAACGCAACCACCTGGGCGTCAACCAGGTCCTGGCCGTACGGCCCCCGGAAGGGGGCGCGTCGGGCCTCCCGCTCAGGGCCCGGACCTGGGGGACCCGGGGGGCCTGAACGCCCGTACGGGGGCGTGTGCGGCATGCACACGCCCCCGTACGTACGCCGATGCGCCCGCGGCTACTCCGACTTGATCGCCGCCAGCATGTTCAGCTTCGCCGCGCGGCGGGCCGGCCACAGCGCGGCCAGGATGCCGACCGTGGCGGCGAGCAGCAGGAACACGGCCATCCGGGCCCAGGGGATGACCAGTTCGTAGGTCGGCATACGGCTGGCGACGAGCTCGCCGGCGGCCCAGCCGAAGAAGACGCCGAGGCCGATGCCGAGGACTCCGCCGAAGAGCGAGATGACCAGGGACTCCAGCCGGACCATCCGCTTGATGCCGCGCCGGTCGAGGCCGATCGCGCGGAGCATGCCGATCTCCTGCGACCGCTCGAACACCGACATGGCCAGGGTGTTGATGACCCCGAGGACGGCGACGATCACGGCCATGGCCAGCAGGCCGTACAGCATGTTCAGCATCAGCGTGAACATCTTCGCGATGTCGTCGGAGAGGTCCTGCCCGCTCTGGACCTTGATCGCCGGGTTCTCGCCGAGGGCCTTCTCCAGCCGGTCCTTGGTGGCGTCGGAGGCACCGGCCGAGGTCTTCACCATGACCATCATGTCGGCCGGGGCGGCGGCGGCCGGCAGCCGCCCGGTGAGCGTGGCGTTGTCCAGGAGGATGCCCCGCATCAGTTCGTTGCTCTGGTAGACCCCGGCGACCGTCAGCTTCTGCTTCTCCCCGCCCTCGAACGCGGCGGTGAACTCCGAACCGGCCTTCCAGCCGCGCCGGTCGGCGGTCTCCGCGTCCACGACGACGTCCGAGCCGTCCACCTTGAACGTGCCGCTGTCGATGGGGAAGTCGGTGAGCTTGCCGATGGCCGAGCCGTTGACGCCGGTGAGGTACTCGGTCTCGTCGCCGATCCGGGACTCCGCGTTGCGCAGCGGGGAGACGGCGGTGACGCCCTCGGTGGTGGAGAGCTTCTTCTCCACATCGGGGGAGAGGAAGTTGCCGTTGGCCATCGAGACGACGTAGTCGGCCTTGATCGCGTCGGCGGCCATTTTGGCGATGGACTGCTGCAGGCTGCCCGCCATCACCGTCATACCGGTGATCAGCGTCAGACCGATCATCAGCGCCGAGGCGGTCGCGGCGGTACGGCGCGGGTTGCGCACCGAGTTCTGCCGGGCGAGCTTGCCGGAGATCCCGAAGACGCGCATCAGGGGCGCAGCCGCCGCGATCATCGGGCGGGAGAGGAGCGGGGTGAGGACGAAGACGCCGATGATCAGCAGGACCGCGCCGAAGCCCATCGGGGCCTGACCGTCCGAGCCGTCCATCGTGGTGGCGTACAGGACGGTGGCGACACCCGCGCCGGAGAACAGCGCGCCGATCGTGTTCCGTACGACGAGCGACTTGGCCGTGGCCTTCGCGTGGACGCTGCTCATCGCGGCGACCGGCGGGATCTTCGCCGCGCGGCGGCCCGGCAGCCAGGCGGCCAGCATGGTGATCAGCACGCCGACCAGCAGGGCGGTGGCGACCGTGCCGGGGGAGACCACCAGCGGGCCCTCGGGGACGGTCTCGCCGAGGGTGCCGATCAGGGCCCGCATCCCGGCGCCGATGCCGACACCGGCGGCCAGACCGGTGACCGCGGCGACCAGACCCACCACGAGCGCCTCGATCAGCACGGACCGCGTCACCTGACGGCGGGAGGCACCGACCGCGCGCAGCAGCGCCAGCTCCTTGGTGCGCTGGGCGACGAGCATCGTGAAGGTGTTGGCGATGATGAACGTGCCCACGAACAGGGCGATGCCGGCGAAGACCAGCAGTCCGTTCTTCAGACCGCTCATCTCGGCGGCGATCTGCGTGGCCTGCTGGTCGGCGAGCTGCTGCCCGGTGATCGTGGACGCGGTGTCCTCGGGCAGGATCCGGTCGATGGCCTGCCGCAACTGGGCCTGGCTGGTGCCGGGCGCCGCCGTCACGGCGATCTCGTCGTACTCGCCGTCACTGTGGAAGAGCTTCTGCGCGGTCGCCGTGTCGAACAGGGCGAGGCTGCCGCCGGCCGCGACATTGCCGTCGTCCGTGGTGAAGATCCCGCTGACGGTGGGGGTGAGGACCGGGCCGTCGACGGACATCCGGACGGTGTCGCCCACCTTGTACCCGGCGCGGCTCGCGGTCTTCGCGTCGATGGCGATCTCGTCGGCGCCCTCGGGCGCGCGACCGCCGTCCCGGATCGGGTACCGGGGGTCGTCCTTCCCCCAGAAGTTGCCGCCCTGCGACTGGAATCCGCCGCCGATCAGCTTGCCGTTCTTGTCGGCGAGGGCGGTGAACCCGCTCACCACACCGATCGCCGACTCGGCGCCGGGCGCGCTCTCGACCTTCTTCAGCACCTCGGGCGTCAGCTTCGGCTGCTCCGCCACGGTGTCGCCCTCGTTCGGGCGGTACCCCGGCCCGATGGAGACGTCCACGTGGTCGAAGCCCTTGGCCGAACTCTTCTGGAGCGCGTCCGAGATGGTGTTGGTGAAGACCAGCGTGCCCGACACGAAGGCGACGCCGAGCATCACCGCGAGCACGGTCATGAGCAGCCTGGCCTTGTGCGAGAGCACGTTGCGCAGGGCGGTACGGAACATGAAGGGGTCCCTGTTTCGGGGTCGGGGTGGGAGTTGGGGGTGGTGCGGACGGGCGCGTCGGGGCGGCGGGCGCCTCGGGGGCGAACCGCCCTAGCTCGTACGCCCCTTGGTGTCGAACCTCTTCATGCGGTCCAGGACGGAGTCGGCCGTCGGCTCGTGGATCTCGTCCACGATCCGTCCGTCGGCGAGGAAGACGACCCGGTCCGCGTAGGCCGCGGCCACCGGGTCGTGCGTCACCATCACCACGGTCTGCCCCAACTCCCGTACGGAGTTGCGCAGGAAGCCCAGCACCTCGGCGCCCGAACGGGAGTCCAGGTTTCCGGTCGGCTCGTCGCCGAAGACGATGTCCGGCCGGGAGGCGAGCGCCCGCGCCACGGCCACGCGCTGCTGCTGGCCGCCGGAGAGCTGGGCGGGCCGGTGGCCGAGCCGGTCGGCGAGTCCCACCATCCCGATCACCGTGTCCAGCCACTGCTTGTCGGGCTTACGGCCCGCGATGTCCATCGGGAGGGTGATGTTCTCCAGTGCCGTGAGGGTCGGCAGCAGGTTGAACGCCTGGAAGATGAAGCCGATCTTGTCGCGGCGGAGCTTGGTGAGCTGCTTGTCCTTCAGGGACCCCAGCTCGGTGTCGCCGATACGGACGGAGCCCGAGGAGAAGGTGTCCAGACCCGCGACGCAGTGCATCAGCGTGGACTTGCCGGACCCCGAGGGGCCCATGATCGCGGTGAACTGGGCCTGCCGGAAGTCGACGGAGACCTGGTCCAGCGCGACCACCCGGGTCTCGCCCTGTCCGTAGACCTTCGACAGTTCCGTGGCGCGGGCGGCCACGGCGGTGGCCCGGTCGGCGAGGGGAGTGGTGGTCACGGGTGGGAACTCCTAGCGGGGCGACGGCGTTTGCTATGCCTCCATCGTCGCGACGCGGGGGCGCCGTGTAGTCAGCCGCTGTTCCGGTTCCGGGGGCAGACTTCTGACGGACCGGGGGGCGTCGCGTCATACCTGGGGATGACGGGGGAGTCCGACCCGCCGCGGGGGGTCATCACCGACACGAGTCACCGCGTCACCGCGTGTGGGTCCGGTGTGGGCGCTCGTTCGGGCGGTGAAATTCCGTCATTCCGCACACGCCCGGTCGAGCCGTCCGAAAGGCTACTGGCAAGTGCGGATGGCGTGTTCCGTGGGCTGATGCACCCTCAGACGTCAATAAAATAAGACAACATCGGTCCGTGCTTCGACTGTTCGGGGGAAGCGCCCCGATAGGCTCGGGACCTCATTGCGGAGCCCATGGCCTGCCCGGATGGTGGAATGCAGACACGGCGAGCTTAAACCTCGCTGCCCCTCGCGGGCGTACCGGTTCAAGTCCGGTTCCGGGCACCTCCGACCAAACATGCATGTTTCTCCCCATACCCTCACAACCCTCCCTCGTGCGACCCGGAGTGGTTGATCTCCGGACGATCGCGGGTCGGTACCGGGTTGGTCATGGGTTGAGGGGGATGGGACGGGGAATCACGGAGACGCGTAGCGTGTTCGGTGACATGGCAGGGAAAGATCCGTCAGGGAAAGATCCTCCCCAGGCAGTAGAGTCAATCCTTTGCCTACCTATTACTCTTGAGCCAAGGCCACGCAGGGTGGCCATGGAGGAGTGAAATGAGGAGCAGCAACCCGGTCTTCTCGCGACGGGGGTTCAGCCGCGACAACGGCTACGCGGGCTTCAACACCGCGCCGCAGGCCGGGGGAGCAGCTGTCGGCACCCAGGGCAACCCCTACGCCCAGCAGGGCGGCAACCCGTACGCGACGAACCCGTACGCCCAGCAGGACGCGCAGCACGGCGTCCCGCCGCAGGCTCCGGCCCGCACGGGCGCCATGACCATGGACGACGTCGTCCTGCGCTCGGCCATGACGCTCGGTACGGTCGTCGTCGGCGCGGCCCTCGCCTGGGCCCTCCTGCCGGTGTCGCCCACGAGCTACGGCCTGGCCATCGGCGCCGCGCTCATCGCCTTCGTCCTGGCGATGGTGCAGTCCTTCAAGCGCAAGGCCTCACCCGCGCTGATCCTGACGTACGCGGCCTTCGAGGGTGTCTTCCTCGGCGTGCTCAGCGAGATGTTCAACTCGCGGTGGTCCGGCGCGCCCTTCCAGGCGGTCCTCGGCACCATGGCCGTCTCCGGCGCCACCCTCCTGGTCTACAAGGCGGGCTGGATCCGGGTCACCGCGCGGTACGCCCGCATCGGTATGACCATCGCGATCGCCTTCATCCTCGTCATGGCGGTCAACCTGCTCCTCGTCGTCTTCGGGGTCGCCCCCGACGGCGGACTGCGCAGCATGGGCCCGCTCGGCGCGATCGTCGGCATCCTCGCGATCCTGCTCGGCGCGTTCTTCCTGACCCTCGACTTCAAGCAGATCGAGGACGGCATCGCCTACGGCGCCCCGCGCGACGAGGCCTGGCTGGCCGCGTTCGGTCTGACCATGACCCTCGTGTGGATCTACGTCGAGATGCTCCGTCTGGTCGCCATCTTCAGCGGCGACGACTAGGACGCCGGCCGGTCCCACGGGACCGGTGAGTGAGTGTTGAAGGGCCCCCGAACCGCGAGGTTCGGGGGCCCTTCGTAGGTTCTCGGCGGCTTCAACGGAGCTTCCGCGCGGCCCTCCTCAGGTCGTACTCGTGAACGATCGCTTTGGCGTGTCCGTACGCGAGGTCGTACTCGTGCCGGAGCCAGCTGACCTTCTCCTCGAAGTTGGGGAGAGCGGGGCCGTCGTCGACTTTGCGGAGCCAGTCGGAGATCTCACGACCGGTGCAATGGGGGATGCGGGCGAGCAGGTTGCGGTGGGTCTCCTCGGAGAAGACTTGGGACATCGGCGCCTCCGGACGAAAGGGAATGTAAGCCGGTCCTTCAGGTCACGTTGCCTGAGTGGCGGCCTGTTGGCAACAGTCCGGTGGAGGCGCGTACTCTCGCGGCGTGCTTGATACGACGCCGTTGACCCGTGCCGTGGATCATTTCGCCGACCGGTTGCGGGCCGCCCCGCAGAGCCGGCTGCAGCGGGGCGCCGCCGCGGAGGCGCTGGCGCTGGCCAGGGAGATGGTGACGCGGGCGCAGCGGCTGGAGGTGCCCGGGGGGCCTGTTCACGAGATGCCGGACGTGGGGATGTTCGCGGCGGCGGATCAGGTGACGGTCGCCGGGAACGATCTCGCGCTGGTCTTGGCCGATGAGGCCGCGCTGGCCGAGGCGGTGGCGCTGGTGGAGGAGGCTCAGCGGCGGGCCGGGGTGTGAGATCGGGCGCCCAGTAGCTCGGGGGTGCCTGGTTCATTGGCGGGTGCGGGTCCGGTGGGGGTTCTCGCGCAGTTCCCCGCGCCCCTTCAGGGCGCGGCCGGCCCTTGCCGTATCGGCCCTACAACGACGCGATGACGCGGTCCGCCAGGATGTAGACCATGTCGTCGCCGCACTCGAAGGTGAGGGTGTAGGCGCCGGATATGCCCGAGCCGCCCAGGAGGACCGGGACGTCACCGGTCTGGAGAGCCGTGGCGAGGCGTTCGGCGGTCTCGCGGTGGCCGGGGGTCATACAGAGCGTGGTGCCGTCGGCGAAGACGTAGACGTCGAGGGTGCCGAGGGGGCCGGGGCGGACGTCGGCCAGCTCGGTGCGGGACGCGGCGAGGTCCTCCAGGCAGGCGACCGTGCGCTCGTGGTCGTTGGTGACAGGTGACTGCACCGGTACGAAATCGGGGTGCGAGGGGTGGCGGCGGCGGGCCGCGGCCAGCTCCGCGGAGTCCCCGGCGAACTCATCGCCCTCCAGGCTCGGCTCGATCACCGGCTCCAGGTGCTCCAGACCCGCGAAATCGGACTGCCGGGGCAGGAACAGATCGCTCTCGGGCAGACCCAGCAGCGAGGGAGCGTCGGAGACGTCACGCGACTCCTGGGCGGCCCAGAAGGCCCGCGCCTCGGCCAGCTCGCGCTCCCGCTCCTCGGCCAGCGCCTCGGCGACGGCGGCGCGTATCTCCTCGGTGTCGGCGGCCGGCCGGGCGGCCGGTACCGGGGCGCGCACCCCGGCGGTCCGGCTCTCGGCCAGCTCGGTGCGCAAGGCAGCGACCTGTCGGCGCAGCCCCGCGAGGGTGCGCAGGACGGCGACGCCCACGGCGGCGGTGGCGGCCGTGGTGAGCAGCAAGGCGATCGGCATAGCGCTCACTGACGTACTCCCGGTTCAAAGTCGACCCCCGACTTCCTACATCAGCTTGAAGGGCGGACTAACCAGCTGTCAGTGCGTAACGTCACGAATCGGGCAGTTTCTTTGCCCCGATGTTTGGTGCTGAAACGGCTCTGACCTGCGTAAATCCCTCTCCGGAGGGAGATAGGTCACATCCTGGGGGAGATTGGATCACAAAACGGCCCGGAGCCCCGTGGAATCGGGGGATTCCGGGCCGTCTCCCGCTCCCGGTCAGCTGAGGCGTTCGATGACCATGGCCATGCCCTGGCCACCGCCGACGCACATCGTCTCCAGGCCGAACTGCTTGTCGTGGAACTGGAGGGAGTTGATGAGCGTGCCGGTGATACGGGCGCCGGTCATGCCGAAGGGGTGGCCGACGGCGATGGCGCCGCCGTTCACGTTCAGCTTGTCCAGCGGGATGTCCAGGTCGCGGTAGGAGGGGATCACCTGGGCGGCGAAGGCCTCGTTGATCTCGAACAGGTCGATGTCGCCGACGGTGAGACCCGCGCGGGACAGCGCCTGCTTCGACGCCTCCACCGGGCCGTAGCCCATGATCTCGGGGGAGAGACCGGAGACGCCGGTGGAGACGATCCGGGCGAGCGGGGTGAGCCCGAGGTCCCGCGCCTTGGTGTCGGACATGATGACCAGGGCGGCGGCGCCGTCGTTCAGCGGGCAGCAGTTGCCGGCGGTGACCAGGCCGTCCTCGCGGAAGACCGGCTTCAGGCCCTGCACGGCCTCCAGGGTGACGCCGGCGCGCGGGCCGTCGTCCTTGGCGACGACCGTGCCGTCGGGCAGCGTCACCGGGGTGATCTCGCGCTCCCAGAAGCCCTTCTTGATGGCCTCCTCGGCGAGGTTCTGCGAGCGGACGCCGAACTCGTCCATGTCCTCGCGGGTCACACCCCACTGGCGGGCCAGGTTCTCGGCGGTCTGCCCCATCGCGATGTACGGGTCGGGGAGCAGGCCGTCCTCGCGCGGGTCGTGCCAGGAGGCGCCGACCGACTTCGAGACGGTCTCCGTGCGGGCCTGGGCCTCGGCGAAGAGGGGGTTGCGGGCGGTGGGGATGTCGCTCGTGCCGCGCGCGGTGCTGCTGACGACCTCGACGCCGGCCGAGATGAAGACGTCGCCCTCGCCGGCCTTGATGGCGTGCAGCGCCATGCGGGAGGTCTGGAGCGAGGAGGAGCAGTAGCGGGTGACCGTACAGCCCGGCAGGTGGTCCATGCCCAGCTGGACGGCGACGATACGGCCCAGGTTGTGGCCCTGCTCGCCGCCGGGGAGGCCGCAGCCGAGCATCAGGTCGTCGATGTCCCTCGGGTCCAGCTCCGGGACCTTCGCGAGGGCGGCGGCCACGATGGTGGCGGTCAGGTCGTCGGGGCGCAGGTCCTTGAGCGAGCCCTTGAAAGCGCGGCCGATGGGGGAGCGGGCGGCTGAGACGATCACGGCTTCGGGCATCACGGCTCCATTGGCATGCGTTCGCGTACGGATAAGCAGGGCTGTGGGGGAAGTTACCCGTACGTATGGGCGGGGTCACGGGAAGGCGGGTGTGACTCCGGCCGCACTTTTCTAAGCGCTTGCTTTTTGGTGGGGCGCCTAAGGAGTCCTTGCAGAAAGATCGTGGTGTGGCACGGTGGAGGTGTAGGTGATCCCGTGTTCTGTGGGGTGTGAGCATGGCGCGGCGGAAGCCGTGGGAGGTCAGTGACGAGTTGTGGGCGGTGATCGAGCCGCTGTTGCCGAAGCATGAACGGCGGTTCCGGCATCCGGGGCGCAAGCGGATCGATGACCGCAAGACGCTGCAGGGGGTGCTGTTCGTCCTCTACACCGGTGTCCAGTGGGAGTTCCTGCCGCAGGAGTTGGGGTTCGGTTCGGGTCCTACCTGCTGGCGTCGGCTGGCCGAGTGGCAGCGGGCGGGGGTGTGGGAGGAACTCCAGCGGGTGCTGCTGGACCGGTTACGGGCGGCGGACCGTCTCGACTTCTCCCGCGCCACGATCGATGCCTCCCATGTGCAGGCCAAGCGGGGGCGAAGCAGCCCAAAAGTCGGTCCGAGCCCGGTTGACCGTGCACGGCCGGGCTCGAAGCATCACGTGCTGACCGACGCCTGCGGCACTCCGCTGCGGGTGTCGCTGACCGGCGGCCACCGTCACGATGTCACCCAGCTTCTGCCGCTGGTCGACAGCCTTGGGCCGGTGCGGGGCAAGCGGGGCCGGCCCCGGCGCAAGCCCCGCACGCTGTACGCCGACCGCGGCTACGACTACGACGCCTACCGCCGCCGTCTGCGCGAGCGCGGCATCACACCGAAGATCGCCCGGCGCGGCCAGGCTCACGGCTCGGGCCTGGGAAAGGTCCGGTGGGTCGCCGAGTCCGCCATCGCCTGGCTCCACGGCCCCCGCCGCCTACGGACCCGCTGGGAAACCAGAGACGACATGCACGACGCATTCCTCCAGCTCGCCCACTGCATGACCCTCGCCCGCAAGCACCCGGCATTCTGAAAGCACCCCTAAGGGGTGGGGGTGCGGGGTTCGTGGGCGGGCGCGGGGCCGGTGGGGCTTCTCGCGCAGTTCCCCGCGCCCCTGAAAGACCAGGTTCCTGCGGGCCTGAAAGACCAGGCCCCCGCGGGCCTGACAGATGACAGATGACAGATGACAGATGGCAGAGGCGGGTGGGGAAAAGCCTGGGGCGCAGCCCCTGCTTTTCAGGGGCGCGGGGAACTGCGCGACCAGCCCCCACCCACCCGCACCCGCCGACGAGACCCGCACCCCCGAGCTATGAGGCACCCGGCTGCGCATCCGCCGCGGCGGCCGGCGCTGGGTCCGACACCGGCACCCGGCGCCGCCGGCGCCGCTTGAGGAGGGCCCAGGGGCCACGCGGCCCCGTAGGCATCGCGGCCGTCACCTCGGTGCCGGCCTCGGACGCGGCCTCCGCCGCCGCCCGGGCCACCGGCAGGAACCCCTCGCGACGGCTGACGTCCGGCCGCTCCTCCTCCGCCGGCCAGAGCCCCAGCGCCGCGCACACCGTCGGCAGCAGGGCCATCGCCGCGGTCGCGTACCCCTCCGCCGAGGGGTGGTAGTTGTCGGGGCCGAACAGCTCACGCGGGTTCTGTTCGAACTCGGGTCCGAGCAGGTCGCCCAGCGACACGGTACGGCCGCCCTGTTCGACGGTTCCGATCGTCTGGGCGGCCGCCAGCTGCCGCGAGGCCCGGCGGGCGAGCCAGCGCAACGGCTGCTGCACCAGCTCGATCGTGCCCAGGTCCGGACAGGTGCCGACCACCACCTCGGCCCCGGCGGTCCGCAGCCGCCGTACCGCCGAGGAGAGATGGCGGACGGAGCGGGTCGGCGGCATCCGGTGGGTCACGTCGTTCGCGCCGATCATGATCACGCAGACGTCGGGGACCAGGGCCGGATCCTCCAGGACCAGGGCCACCTGCCGGTCCAGATCGTCCGACTGGGCGCCCGGCAGCGCGACGTTGCGCAGCAGCACCGGGCGCTCGGCCACCGCCGCGAGCCCCGAGGCGATCAGCGCGCCCGGGGTCTGCCGGGACCGGTGGACGCCCTGGCCGGCGGCGGTGGAGTCGCCGAGCATGACGAGACGGAGCGGGGGATCGTCAGGGACGTCGTACGTACTGCCGTAGGAGCCGTAGCCGTACGCGCGGCCGTACCGGCTGCCGTGCGTGTGGCCGTACACGCCCTCCGCGCTCGGCGGGTGCGGGCTGTGCCCGTTGCCCACGACCCGCTTGGCCATCCGCACCTCGGCCAGCAGCACCCCCACGGCCGCCGCGCCCAGCAGTCCGATGCCGCCACCGCCGTACGCCGCGCCCGCCGCGATGCGGCGGGCCACCCTTGCTCTCGACATGCTCGTCATGCGTCGCCGCCACCTCCTCGTACCCGTACACCCACTCATTGCCCCGTACCGGCCCTCGGCCAATCCCGGTGCGAGGTGATCAGGGGGGAGAAGGGTGAGGGCGGGGCTTAGGCTGGCGGGACATTACGACCATCCCTTTTGCGGCTCCGGAGACAACGGTGCAATTCCACGACTCGATGATCAGCCTCGTCGGCAACACCCCGCTGCTGCGGCTCAACAGCGTGACCGAGGGTATCCAGGCAACCGTCCTGGCCAAGGTCGAGTACTTCAATCCCGGCGGCTCCGTGAAGGACCGCATCGCGCTGCGCATGATCGAGGCGGCGGAGAAGAGCGGGGAGCTGAAGCCCGGCGGCACGATCGTCGAGCCGACCAGCGGAAACACAGGTGTGGGCCTCGCCATCGTGGCCCAGCAGAAGGGGTACAAGTGCATCTTCGTGTGCCCCGACAAGGTGAGCACGGACAAGATCAACGTGCTCAGGGCGTACGGCGCGGAGGTGGTCGTCTGCCCCACCGCCGTCGACCCCGAGCACCCCGACTCGTACTACAACGTCTCCGACCGGCTGGTCCGCGAGACGCCCGGCGCCTGGAAGCCGGACCAGTACTCCAACCCCAACAACCCGCTCTCCCACTACCACTCGACCGGCCCTGAGCTGTGGGAGCAGACGGAGGGGCGGATCACCCACTTCGTGGCCGGCGTGGGCACCGGCGGGACCATCTCCGGCACCGGCCGGTACCTCAAGGACGCCAGTGACGGCCGCGTCCAGGTGATCGGTGCCGACCCCGAGGGGTCCGTGTACTCCGGCGGGTCCGGGCGGCCGTACCTCGTCGAGGGCGTCGGCGAGGACTTCTGGCCGACCGCGTACGACCGGACCGTCGCCGACGAGATCGTCGCCGTGTCCGACAAGGACTCCTTCCAGATGACCCGGCGGCTGGCGAAGGAGGAGGGCCTGCTCGTGGGCGGCTCCTGCGGCATGGCCGTCGTCGCCGCGCTGGAGGTCGCCGGGCGGCTCGGTCCGGACGACGTGGTCGTGGTCCTGCTGCCCGACAGCGGGCGCGGGTACCTGAGCAAGATCTTCAACGACGAGTGGATGGCCGACTACGGCTTCCTGGAGGACGAGGGCCCGAGCGCGCGTGTCGCCGACGTCCTCAGCCACAAGGAGCACGGCGCCATCCCCTCCCTCGTCCACATGCACCCGGACGAGACGGTCGGTGAGGCGATCGAGGTGCTGCGCGAGTACGGCGTCTCGCAGATGCCGATCGTGAAGCCGGGCGCCGGGCACCCGGACGTCATGGCCGCCGAGGTCGTCGGGTCCGTCGTCGAACGGGAGCTGCTGGACGCCCTGTTCACCCAGCGCGCCTCGCTCGACGACCCGCTGGAGAAGCACATGTCGGCCCCGCTGCCGCAGGTCGGCTCCGGTGAGCCCGTGGGCGACCTGATGTCCGTGCTCGGCTCGGCGGACGCGGCGATCGTGCTGGTCGAGGGCAAGCCGACCGGTGTCGTCAGCCGGCAGGACCTGCTGGCGTTCCTCGCCAAGGGCGGCGCCAAGCAGTAGGGGACGAGGCGGGGGTGCCGGTTCCGGAGGGAAATCTCCCGCGACGGGCCGTTCGCGTCGAAGATTTGTCCGGGTCGGGAGTTTGACTTCGCAGAAGTGGTACGAGCGCGTCACGTCCGCGCAGCACCCGCTTAACACAGATCCGGCACATTGATGGGTGTCGGCAGGGCGGGAGCGGCTCCCCGCCCGGGCCGGCAACCAAAACGGCGCCAAGGACCTCCGGAGCGGCTCCCGGACCTCCATGGACGCCAAGGACGCGTCAGCCCGGTCCTGACCCGGCCCGCGTCCCTCGCGGGGACCGCCGTCGTCCCGCCCCCCGTCACACGGGGGTGCGGCGGTCCCCGCGCATATCTTTTCCGGGCCCCCGAGGTCCGGCCTCCCGAGGTACGGGCCCCTCGCGCGGGTCACTCCTGCCAGTCCGAGTCCCCGCCCTTGTTCCGGCGCCCGCTCAGGGCGGGCGAGTTGCGCAGGGCCCACGCCACGTTCACGCCCACGATGCCCGCCCAGGTCACGAAGAGCCCGGCGAGGTCGGCCACGCCGCCGCCGATACCGGAGAGCGGGATGGCGACGACCAGGGAGACCACACCGAAGCCGTAGCGCTCGCCCCAGGTGTCGGTGGACTTGTCGGGGGAGCGGCTGCCACGGGCCACCACCATCTGCTGCTCGGCGACCTGACGCCGGACCCGGCGGTCCACCGCCCCGTCGATGCGCTGGTCGACCTTCTCCAGGAACGAGTCGACGAGCGCGGACTCGTAGTCCTCGCCCAGCTCTCTGCGGGCGTGCAGGGTGGCGGCGAGTTCCTTCTTGAGCTCGGTGTCTGCGAGCTGCGCGTCACGGGCATCCATACCGGTCATACCGTTCACCGTAGGGAGCCGGGGGCCGCTTGGCACTGGGGTTAGCCCCCCTGTTGTCCGTCCTCCCTCCCCTCCTCCGCCGGATGGTTCGCCCGCCGTCCCTTGCCCGTCCTGTATGACCTCATGCAGAGTTCTCGGTGTCTGAATATTCGGAATCGGTTCGGGGCTGGAGGCCGTGGGTGATGTCTTCTCGGATCGTGGGCGCGTCGGACGCCCGCGCCACCGCGCCGGCCGGTGTCGCGACAGCGCCCGGTACGGCCGGTCTCGTCGTCCTCGACGGGTACGCGCTCGGGGTCGCCGACGTCGTCCGGCTGGCCGACGGGACCGCGCGGCCCGTGCCCGGCAGCGAGGCGATGCGGCGGGTCGAGGAGTCCTGGGACGCGGCCCGGCAGATCGCGGCGACCGGACGCGTGTACGGCCGCTCCACCGGCGTCGGCGCCAACCGCAGCGAGGACGTGCCCACCGAGGCCGCCGCCGAGCACGGGCTGCGGCTGCTGCGCAGCCACGCCGGGGCCATCGGGGAGGAACTGCCCGCCCGGGAGGTCCGGGCCATGCTCGCCGTACGCGCCAACCAGCTGCTCGCGGGCGGCGCCGGGCTCCGCCCGACCGTGGTCACCGCGCTCTGCGAGGCGCTGGAGAGCGGGGTGCACCCCGTGGTGAACGAGTTCGGGTCGGTGGGCACCGGTGACATCGCCGCGCTGGCCCAGATGGGGCTGGCGCTCGCCGGAGAGCATCCGTGGCGAGGACCGGTGGAACCGGGTGCCGGGGGCGCCGCTCCCGGGCTCGGACACGCCGGGCCCGGCGTCCCCGAGGCGCAGCCGCTCGACAACAACGACGCGCTCGCGCTGATCAGCAGCAACGCGCTCACGCTCGGACAGGCCGCGCTGGCCCTGCACGAGCTGCGGGGGCTGATCGCCGCCACCCAGGTCGTCGCCGCGCTGTCCCTGCTCGCCGTGGACGGCTCGCACGAGGCGTACGCGGCGCCCGTGCACCTCGCGCGCGCCCACCGGGGGTCGCGGGAGGTGGCCCGGCGCATGCGGGTGCTGATCGGGTCCGCCGACCGGCCCACGCCCCCGCTGGGGCGCATCCAGGACCCGTACGGCTTCCGGTGCCTGCCCCAGATCCACGGGCCCGCGCTGGACGCGGCGGACGCGCTGGAGGGGGTCCTGGAGGTGGAGATCAACGCGGCGGCGGAGAATCCGCTGATCGTCCCGCAGGACATGGCCGCCTACCACCACGGCGGCTTCTACCAGGCCCAGCTCGCCCTCGCCCTGGACCACTTCAGACTCGCCGTGACCCAGGTGGCACGGCTGTCGACCTCCCGGCTCTCCTCGCTCAACGAGCCCGCCTACACCCGCCTCAGGCCCTTCCTCGCGGATCAGGAACCCGCCTCGTCGGGGGTGATGATCCTGGAGTACGCCGCCGGGGCCGCCCTCGGTGACCTGCGCGCCTTCTCCGCCCCCGCCTCGCTCGGCCACGCTGTACTCTCCCGGGGCGTCGAGGAACAGGCCAGCTTCGCCTCGCTCGCCGCCCGGCAGACGCTGCGGGCGTGCGGCGCGTACCGGCTCGTCGTCGGCTGCGAACTCGTCGCCGCCGTACGGGCGCTGCGCCAGCGCGACCTGAAGCCGGACCCCGAACTGCCCGTCGGGCGGGCGATGGAGCTGGCGGAGGCCGTGCTCGACCCGGACCCGGCCGACCGGCCGCTGACGGCCGACGTGAGCGCGGCGGCCCAACTGCTCGACCGGTTCACCGAGATCTGGACGGACGTCCAGGACGACCTGCGGAGGGGGAGCGCGTGATGAGCGCGGAGAACGGTACGGGTGTGACGCCCGGTTCCGTCGGGGGAGCGGCGGGTGCGACGGACAGTCCCGCCGCGCGGCTGCAGACGCTCTTCGAGGGGCACCGGCTGACGCCCACCCAGCGGCGCATCGCCCACAGCATGGTGCGCCGGGCGGCCGACGTGCCGTTCCTGTCGAGCGTGGAACTGGCCGAACTGGCCGGGGTCAGCCAGCCCTCCGTGACCCGCTTCGCGGTGGCGCTGGGCTTCGACGGCTACCCGGCGCTGCGCCGGCATCTGCGGGACGTCGCGCCCGCCGAACCCGCCCCGGACACCACCGCGTACAACGAGTACCAGCAGGCCGTCGAGGCGGAGATCGAGAATCTGCGGCATCTGGCCGAGGTGCTCGCCGACCCCGCCCCGGTGGCCCGCGCCGGCCGGATGCTGGCCGCGTCCCGCCCGCTGCCCGTGCTCGGCCTGCGGGCCGCCGCCTCCCAGGCGTACGGCTTCGCCTACTTCGCCGCCAAGGTCCACCCCGACGTACGGCCGCTGCACGAGGGCGGCACCATGCTCCACGACCGTATCGACTCGGCCGTCCGGGCCGGGGCGAGCGCCCTGCTCTGCTTCGCGCTGCCCCGGCATCCGCGCGAGGTCGTCGACACCCTCGCGTACGCCAAGGAGGCGGGGCTCTTCGTCGTCACCGTCGCCGACTCCGCGTTCGCGCCGGTCGCCAAGGTCTCCGACCTGCTGCTGCCCGCCGCCGTCGGCACCGGGCTGGCCTTCGACACCGCCTGTGCCCCGATGCTGCTGGGCCGGGTGCTCCTGGAGGCCATGTGCGACGACCTGCCCGAGGCGCAGGCCCGGCTGGAGGAGTTCGACGCGAAGGCCGCGGCCAGGGGGTTGTTCGTCGAGTAGCCGTGCGGAAGGCTCTCCGGCTCGGGGAGGCCTCGATTCTCAGGCGCGTTTCACGTTCGCCGGTTAGCGTGCCCGCGACTGTCGGACGACCCGGAGAGGTCGTACGGCCTCGGGGTGTCGTGCGGCCAGGGACGCCGTACGGCCATGGGATCGCGGGAGGCGGGGAGCGTGGGGCGCGGAGGACAGGGGCTTGCTCGGGTGGCCGTCGTGGTGCGGGCCGGGGCGGCGCCGTTGTGGTGGCTCGGAGTGGTCGCGGCGGGGGTCGGGGTCCTGCCGTCGGGGCTGACCGGGCGGCGGATCGGGGTGCTGGCGGGGGCCGCGCTGTTCCTCGTCGCCGTCGGCGGGGTGGTGTGGGCGGGGCGCAGGCGATATCTCGCGCCGGTGCGTGACGCCGTGCGCGCCGGGAAGCACGACGTCCTCCAGGACCGTGCCGTGACCCTGCGCACCTGGCGCCGGGGCCATCGATGGTGGCTGCTGCTCGGCTTCGCGGCCGCCCTGGGCTCGTCCTTCGCGCTCCCGGCCGCGGGCGGCCTGCTGCTCGCCGGCCTCGGCACCGGCCTCCGGCTCAAGGCGGCCCGGCTCGGCCGCCGCGAACTCGCCGAGGGCCGGCTCTTCTGGGTCCGCGTCGACCGGCTGTCCCGGCGCGGCGGCCGGCCGACGGGCAAGCGGGTGGCCGGGTACCGGGTCACCGGTATCGGGGCCGGGGACGCGGCGCCGGGGGGTGGACGGCGGCGGTCGTAGGACTGCCGCCGAGGCCCGGGGCCGGGGCGGGTCACTCGTCCCGGGCGCGCAGGACCAGCTTGTTCACCGCCCACAGGCCGATGCCGATGGCCAGGAGCACGCCCGCGCGGATGTAGACGTCGGCCGGGCGGTCGGCCAGCGGGCTTGCCAGGATCAGGGCGGTGACGGCGCCGAGGACCGGGAGCGCGGTCGGTGTGCGGAAGTGGGGGTGGTCGACGGGGTCGCGGCGCAGTACGAGGACCGCGATGTTGACGACCGCGAAGACACAGAGGAGAAGGAACGCGGTGGTGTCGCCGAGACCCTCGATCTCGCCGGTGGAGACCAGACCGATGGCGAGGACGGTGACGAAGACGATGCCCACGACGGGCGTGCGGCGGCGGGGCAGGACACGGGCCATGCCGCGCGGGAGGATGCGTTCGTTGGCCATGCCGTAGCAGAGGCGCGAGGCCATCATGATGTTGATCAGGGCCGAGTTGGTGACCGCGAAGAGCGCGATCAGGGCGAACAACTTGTGCGGGAAGTCGACCCCGCCGGCCTTCACCACTTCGAGGAGCGGGCCGCTCGACCCGGCCAGGGTCTCGGAGTCCACCAGGAGCGACGAGACCAGGGCCACCAGGACGTAGATCGTGCCCGTGACCGCCACCCCGATGAAGATCGCCCGGGGGAAGGTCCTGGTCGGGTCCTTCGTCTCCTCCGCCATGTTCACCGAGTCCTCGAACCCCACGAACGCGAAGAAGCCCAGGGCCGTGGCGCCCAGAACGCTGGTGAGCAGGGCGTATCCGGTGCCGCTGGACTCGAACTCGGTGAGCCGGGAGGGTTCACCGTCACCGCTCAGCACCGCCCAGGCGCCGATCGCCAGGATGATCGCCAGACCGGTCAGCTCGACCAGGGTCAGCACCACGTTCGTCTTCACGGACTCGGAGACCCCGCGCAGGTTCAGCGCGGCCAGCAGCACGATGAAGGTGATGGCGACGAGGGTGGGCGGCAGCGCGCCGTTCGTCAGCTCGTCCAGGTAGTCGCCGCTGAACGCGCGGGCGGCGGCGCTCGCCGACGACAGGCCGGAGCACATCACCATGAACGCGACGATGAACGTCAGGAAGGGCAGCCGGAACGCCTTCTGCGTGTAGAGCGCGGCCCCGGCCGCCTTCGGGTACTTGCCGACCAGTTCGACGTACGAGGCCGCCGTCAGGATCGCCACCACGAAGCCGATGACGAACGGGAGCCAGAGCGCCCCGCCGACCTTTCCGGCGACCTTGCCCGTGGTCGCGTAGATACCGGTGCCGAGAATGTCGCCGATCACGAAGAGGATCAGCAGCTTCGGGCCGAGCACCCGCTTGAGACCGCCCTCCTCGGCGGGTGCGGGTGTCGCGGCGGCGCTTTCGGTGGTGGACAAGGAACCTCCCCCGGTCGGTGATCCGTCCATCCGTCCAGGGAACTCCTGCCCGGTCGCGGGCCTCGGATGCGTTCGCAACCGGTTCTCGGAGCTTTCGGGTGAGGGGCGGGCCCGTGCACGGGGCGTGCCCGGGTCGTACTCAGGCGGTGCTCAGGCGGTGCTCAGCCGTGCCCGGGTCGTGCTCAGCCGGTCTTGAGGGTCCGCTTGGCCAGCTCGTACGCCGGGAGCATCTGCTCGTGCTCCTCGGTGTCGAGGCCGCCGAGGTGGACGACCACGGGCCCGTCCGGGGTGACCGTGACGAAGGCCCGCTCCCGCTTGGTCTCGTCCAGGGCCTCGCTGGTGTAGAGGTACGCGACCTCGCTGCCCGAGACGCCGGAGTCCGAGGTGAACGCGCTGTACCTCGCCTTGCTGGTGTCGCCCTCGGCCGCCACGAACTCCTTCAGCAGCGCCTGAGCGTCACCGGGCTTCGCACCGGCCTCGCCGGTCCAGACACGGAGGAAGCCGATGTTCCCGGCGGGCTTGGCGTCGATCTCGCACGCGGCGGTGAACGGGCCCTGGCGGAGCAGGCCCTCGGCCAACTCGGCGGGCAGTTCGTCCTCCTCGGACTCGACCGCCTCCGGCTGCCACTTCTCGGCCGTGTCGAAGGTGACCGGGAGTTCGCAGGCGGAACCGGTCGCGCCGACACTGCCGCCGCTCTTCGCGGCGTCGGCGTCGGCGTCGGCGTCGGCCTCGTCGGTCGTGTCGGCGGTGTCCTTCGCGTCGGCCGTCGCCGCGCCGGTGGCGCTCGCCGACGGCTTCGCGCCGTCGTCCTCCGCCGGCTCCGAGCATCCCGCCAGCACCCCGGCCAGCAGAGCCACCTGCGCCAGCACCGTCCCCCGTACCGCTCTTCCCACAGTCACCCTCACCCTCGTCTCTCGCTTCAGGGCGGACACGGTAGCGGGGGCCACGGCGGCGCTCCCCGGGTGGGGTGCGCGGCCGTGGCCCCGGTGCCGGGTGGGTGACCCGGTGCCGGGTGGGTCAGACCTCCAGCTCCGCCTCGATCCGCTTCAACTGGTGCCTGGCCATGGCCAGGTTGGCGCGCTTGGCGTCGAGGACCAGGTAGAGGAAGAGGCCGTTGCCGCCGCGGCCGGTGAGCAGGCGGATCAGGTGGTAGGCGTCGGACAGGGTGATCAGGATGTCCTCGATCTCGCCCTTGAGGCCGAGGTGTTCCATGGTGCGCAGCTTGGCGCGGACGACGTCGGTGTTGCCGGCGGCGGCGACATTGAGGTCGAACCCCTTGCTGCCGCCGATCGTGCCCAGTGCCATGCCGCTGGTGTAGTCGACCAGGGCGGCGCCGGTCGCGCCCTCGATGGACGCGAGGGCCTCTTTCAGCGTGGTCTCGGTGTTGGCCATGGTGATGCGGTGTCCTTTCAACTCTCACTGGTGGTAGGTGTGTTGGGAGTGGTTCGGGGGGTGGGGCGTGGGGTGGTGGCGCGCGGCGTCCGGCGCGGCATGGTGGACCTGACGGTGGCCTTGGCCGGTGTCTGGGCCGGGGTGGTGGTCGTGGCCGACGTGGTGGGCGTGGCGGGTCCGGCGGGTGTGGCGGGCGCGGTGGGTGTGCCCGTGGTCCTCGCCACCGACCGGGCCGGGTTCCTGGTGGCCGCCCTGGCGCCCGCCCCGGCCGTGGCGTCCTGCCGGGGCAGGGCGTCCATCAGCTCGCCGATCCGGCCGCCGGCGCGCCGGCCCTCCAGATGCAGCCGGCCCACGTTGACCCGGTCCTGGGCCAGCAGCGTCAGCACGGCGGACGAGCCCGCCGCGTATGTCGCCACATAGCCGTGGTCGCCGCGCAGCAGCAGTTCGCGCAGCTCGCCCCGTCCGGCGGCGTCCGTCATGCGTACGGCGACACCGAGCGCGGCGGCGGTGAGCGCGGCCAGGCCCTCCGGTTCCACGCCGGGCGTGTCGTGGGCGAGGACCAGCCCGTCCACGCTGGCCGCGAGCGCGCCGGTCAACTGGGGTACACGGGCCCTCAACCGGTGCAGTTCGTCGAGGACTTCGGCCTCCGCGGCCATGATCAGTCTCCTCTCGGCGGGACGCTCCCGCTGCCGCTCAAAGGGCCTCCAGCGCATCCCTGAGCCTTTGCAGTAGAGCCACGTCGGGGTCTGTGGTGGTGAGCGGCCAAGGTGGGGTGAGGGGTGGCGCCCCGCCGCCGGACGGGGGCCCGGCGGCGAGGGGGTGCCCCGGTGCGGCCGGCGGACGGCCGGTGAAGCCGGCCGGTGCGGTGCGGCTCGGGTGGGCCGGTGAGGTGTGGTCCGGGGCCGCCGACGAGGGGTGGCCCCGGCCGCCCGTCGCGAGGTCGGTCAGGTAGGCGGGCGGGAGCCGGTCCGGGTCGGTCGAGGCGATGTGGCCCGGGTCGGCAGACGCGGTGTCGCCCGGGCCGGACGAGGTGGCGCGGTCCGTGGCGGCCGGGCCGACGTGGTCCGGGTCGGCCGGAGCGATACCGTCCGGGTCGGCCGGAGGGACACGGTCCGGGGCGGCCGGAGAGGTCGTGGGCTGCGGCGGGGTGACAGGGGCGGGGCCCTGGTGGGTGGCGGGGGAGTGGTCCGGGCCGGCCGGGGCCGGTGGGGTTCGCGGCGCCTTCGGCGGGCCGGGCCGGGCCGTGGATATGAGTCCCGCGGCGGCCAGTCTTCGGATGTCCACGAGGGTGTGGAAGGCGGGGCGCCCCAGGGTCAGGGAGATCTCGGCGGCCGTGCGGAACCCGTCGACCTGACCGAGCACGGCTCCCTGGCGGGCCGGGACCGGCTGTGCCTCCAGCCTGGCCGCCCTGATCAGCGGGGCGTCGTCCGTGGCCGGGTCGGGCCAGATCCGGTGCAGCAGATCCCGGCGGCGCCGGGCCTCGCGCTCCACGGCGGCCAGCGGCACCGGACGGATCGGCCCCAGCCAGTGCGCGGCCCCGTAACGGAAGCTGGCCGGCGCGCTGCTTGGGCCGAGCACGAAGTACGCCGCGTCGAAGAGCGCCCCCACGTGGCACAGCTCCAGCGCGCCCCGGGCGACCCGGCCGCTGTCCACGAGGAACCGCCCGACCCGCAGCCCGGCCCCGGCCGTGTCGACCGCCTCCCGCCAGCCGTCGGTGTCCAGGACACCGCCGGTGGTGAGCAGCACGTCCAGGCCCGGGGACCGGGGGCTCTCGGCGTGCACCACCTCGCCGTCGGACAGATACAGCGCACCGGTCTCGCGCAGCAGGACGCCGGTGGCCCGCTCGGCGGCGAGGCGGCTCAGCATCGGGGAGACGGCCTGCCGGAAGTGCTCGCCCCGCACGGGCAGCGCGGGCGCCGGGGTGGGCACCGGTGTGGTGATCACGCTCATACCAGCACCAGCCGTCCCGCCATCTCGCCGAGCCGGATCCGGGCCAGCGCCAGATTGCCGTCCGTACGGGCCAGCCACAGATGCAGGAACACACTGCTGTCGAACGTCGTCCGCACGAACCGCAGCACGTGGTACGTGTCCCGGTTGCTGACGATCAGGTCCTCGACCGGCAGATCGGCCCCGGACCAGTCGGAACCCTCCTCCGGCGCGAACGCCCGGTGTTCCGCCGCGAGCCGCGCCAGCTCCGCCGCCTCCGCCGCGGTCGTCTCGTGGTCACCGCCGGGTGCCTCCCCGACCGTGCCCAGCGCCAGTCCACTGGTCCAGTCGACCACCGCGGCGCCCAGGGCACCGGGCAGCCTCATGGCCTCCACCAGACACTCGTCGATTCCGGGCACCGTGGCTCCCCTCCTGCCTGCGGTTCGGCTGAGTGACCCAGACGCTACGCACCGTGTGCGCGAGGGAGTGAGGGATCTGGCATTTTCCAGCGGAACATGCGGACAGGTGACTAAGGTGGGTCGACTTGCCTGCTTTTCACCGCTGTTGAGGCCGGAGAGACGCGTCAGCGCCCTGAAGTGGGCCTATGTGTCCGCCCTGCATACCGGGCCCGGACAAGAAGCCGACCGCCAACCATTCTGGGGGGCGCGAGGGGCGCAGGAGAGGGGGCGGCTGCCGCCCCGGGGCGCCCCGGAGCCCCCAAGGGGCGCGGGGACTGCGCGAGCAACCCCATCGGACCCGCAGCCGCCGAACGTCAGCTCCCCCGCCCCGCAAGGCGACTCTCAGAGCCCCAGCAGCCCCGCCCGGTCGGCTCCCCCCGCCTCGGCCACGATCTCCTCCACGCTCTGCGCCCGCCGCACCACCGCGAACCGCATCTCCCGCTCCCCGGGCGCGTACCCGTAGATCCCCGGCCGCGGCAGGGAGTTGTACGCGTAGTGGTGCGCGAAGTAGTACGCCCCCGTGTCCAACGCGGCCGCGTAGTCCCCCGGTTCGAGCAGCGGCAACTCCCGCCCCTCCGCCAGCAGGTCCCCCGCGAAACAGGCGGGCCCGGCCACGTCCTGCACCACCGCCGGCCCCTCCTTCGCGCGGCCCTTCCCGTCGTACGCCGCGATCCGCAGCGGCCACGCCCCCGGCGCGTACACCGTCCGCGTCGCCACCTGCACCCCGGCGTGGGTGACCGCGATCGCCCGCCCGCCCGCGCTCTTGGTGTACTCCACCCGCGCGACGACCGTGCCGTGCTTCGCCAGCAGTGACCGCCCGAACTCGGTCACCAGCCCGTACCGTCCGTCGAACAGCCCCGGCACCGCCTCCGCCAGCAGCCGCGCGTACTGCTCGTACGTCGGTGTCGCCGCCTCCGACGCGAAGTTCACCGGCAGTCCGCCGCCGATGTCGATCGTGTCGATCTGCCGCCGCCCGATCCGCCGGTTGATCTCCTCCGCCAGCTCGTACGTCTCCGTGATCCCCCGGGTCATCAGCGACAGCGGCATCCCCTGCGACCCGGTGTGCGCGTGCAGCCGGCTCAGCCAGGGACGGTCCAGATATGCCCGGACGACCCACTCCCGGGCGCCCTCGTCCCGGAGCGCCACCCCGAACTTCGATGTGGCCGTCGCCGTGGACAGTGCGTCGATCGCCCCCGCGCCGACCTGCGGATTCACCCGGATGCCGATCGGCGAGCGGGTCGTCGCCGACCGGACGAGCGCGTCGATACGGTCCAGCTCCTGCGGATTGTCCGCGTTGACCGCGATCCCCAGCGCCAGCGCCTCCCGCAGCTCCGCCGGGGTCTTCGCGGGCGAGTCCAGCACGGTCCGGCCCGGTGACACCCCGGCCGCCCGCGCCAGGGCCAGCTCCCCGGCGCTCGCCACCTCCGCGCCGATCCCGCTCTCGCGCAGCAGCCGCAGCACCGGCACCAGCGGTGTCGCCTTCACCGCGAACGCGTGCAGCACGGGCGTCCCCGGCGCCGTCACCGCGTCGAACGCCCTGCGCAGCGCCCCCGCCGAGGCCCGGATGCCGGTGACGTCCAGCAGGGCGACGACCGGTGTACCGGGGCCGAGCAGCCCCCGCTCCACCGCCGCCCGCACGGCCTCGTCCCGCCGGGCCGCCCGCTCGCCGTCGGTGTCGAACAGCCGCAGTGTGCGCTCGGTGTCTTCCTCGTCCTGCGGGTGGGCCCGGCCTTCGGCCGGCCCCTCCCCGACGGTTCCGTTCGTCACGTCTCCCATCTCTTCCCCCGCTGTCGCTGTCGCGTCGTCCGTCGTGTCGTCCGTCGTGTCGTCCTCCGGGCCCGGAGGGCCGATGTGTCCAGCCAAACATCCACGGCGCGCCCCCGCTGGCCCTACGGCTGTATTGACTAGCTCTATTCATCGGGTGAGGATGTGAATAGTTGCTGTAAAGCGAGGAGGCAGACCCGTGTCAGGACCCCGCCCCGTCCGAGCGTCGCGTGGTACGGAGCTCAGTGCTCTGGGCTGGCAGCAGGAAGCCGCTCTGCGGATGCTCCAGAACAACCTCGACCCCGAGGTCGCCGAGCACCCCGACAAGCTCGTTGTTTACGGCGGGACGGGCAAGGCGGCCCGGGACTGGCGCTCCTTTGACGCCATGGTCCGCACCCTGCGCACCCTCAAGCAGGACGAGACCATGCTCGTCCAGTCCGGCCGCCCCGTCGGCGTCATGCAGACCCACGAGTGGGCTCCCCGCGTCCTCATCGCCAACTCCAACCTTGTCGGCGACTGGGCCAACTGGGAGGAGTTCCGCCGACTGGAACAGCTCGGGCTGACCATGTACGGCCAGATGACCGCCGGCTCCTGGATCTACATCGGTACGCAGGGCATCCTTCAGGGCACCTATGAGACGTTCGCCGCGGTCGCGGCGAAGAAGTTCGGCGGCACTCTGGCGGGGACGATCACGCTCACCGCGGGCCTGGGCGGGATGGGCGGCGCCCAGCCGCTGGCGGTGACGATGAACGACGGTGTGGCGATCTGTATCGATGTCGATCCGCGGGCGATCGAGCGCCGGATCGTGCACCGGTACCTGGATGTGAGGGCCGAGAGCCTGGAGGATGCGCTGCGGCTGGCGGTGGAGGCGCGGGATGCCCGTCGTCCGCTGTCCATCGGTCTGCTGGGCAACGCGGCGGAGCTGTTGCCGCGGATGCTGGCGGAGGGCGCGCCGGTCGACATCGTCACCGACCAGACCTCGGCGCACGATCCGCTGGCCTACCTTCCGGTGGGCGTGGACTTCGAGGACATGGCGGATGCGGCGGCGAAGGACCCGGCCGGGTTCACCACCCGGGCCCGTGAGTCCATGGCCCGGCATGTGGAGGCCATGGTCGGTTTCATGGACGCGGGTGCGGAGGTCTTCGACTACGGCAACTCGATCCGGGGTGAGGCGCAGCTCGCGGGATACGACCGTGCGTTCGCCTTCCCGGGCTTCGTGCCCGCCTATATCCGGCCGTTGTTCTGTGAGGGCAAGGGGCCGTTCCGGTGGGCGGCGCTGTCGGGTGAGGCGAGCGACATCGCCAAGACGGACAGGGCGATCCTGGACCTGTTCCCGGAGAACGAGTCGCTGCACCGCTGGATCAAGATGGCCGGGGAGCGGGTGCACTTCCAGGGCCTGCCCGCCCGTATCTGCTGGCTGGGCTATGGCGAGCGCGACAAGGCCGGTGAGCGGTTCAACGACATGGTCGCCTCCGGTGAGCTGGCCGCGCCGCTCGCGATCGGCCGCGATCACCTCGACTGCGGTTCTGTTGCTTCTCCCTATCGGGAGACGGAGGCGATGCTCGACGGTTCCGACGCGATCGCCGACTGGCCGCTGCTGAACGCGATGGTCAACGTGGCCTCCGGTGCGTCGTGGGTGTCCATCCACCACGGCGGCGGCGTCGGCATGGGGCGGTCGATCCACGCAGGTCAGGTCTCCGTGGCGGACGGGACGAAGCTGGCGGGGGAGAAGGTGCGGCGGGTGCTGACCAACGACCCCGGGATGGGCGTCATCCGGCACGTCGACGCCGGCTACGACATCGCGGACTCCGTCGCCGACGAGCGGGGCGTACGCGTACCCATGCGTGAGGGGCACGAGGGTGAGGACGCGTGACCCGCAGTCGGCCTGAACTGATCGACGGCGCTTCCCAGCCGGCCGCCGGCGGTGCCTCCTTCCATGAGATGTGGCGGGACCTCGCACCGATCGGGCGGCATTCGGATTCCGGTGGATATCGGCGGTTCGCGTGGACCGGGGCGGATGCCGAGTGCCGGGCCTGGTTCGAGGAGCAGGCGCGGGACCGGGGGCTGGACTACGAGGTCGACCGCAACGGCAACCAGTGGGCCTGGCTGGGGGACCCGGCCGCTGGGGATGCCGTGGTCACCGGCTCGCACCTGGACTCGGTGCCCGACGGCGGGGCCTTCGACGGTCCTTTGGGCGTGGTGTCGTCGTTCGCCGCGCTGGACGAACTCCGTGCCCGGGGCGCCCGCCTCGACAAGCCCCTGGCCATCGTCAACTTCGGTGATGAGGAGGGGGCGCGGTTCGGGCTGGCCTGTGCCGGGTCACGGTTGGCTGCGGGTCAGCTGACCGTCGAGCAGGCACACCGGCTGACCGACGGTGACGGGATCACGCTGCCCCGGGCGATGGAGGCCGCCGGCTACGACCCTGAGGCCATCGGGGCGGACCCCGAGCGGCTGGCCCGGATCGGGGCGTTCGTCGAACTGCACGTCGAGCAGGGCCGGGCCCTGGACCTGTCCGGGGACGCGGTCGGCATCGCGAGTGCCATCTGGCCGCACGGGCGGTGGCGGTTCGACTTCCGGGGCGAGGCCAACCACGCCGGCACCACCCGCCTGGCCGACCGCCGCGACCCGATGCTGTCCTACGCCCAGACCGTCCTGGCCGCCCGTCACCAGGCCCAGCTCGCCGGGGCGGTGGCCACCTTCGGCAAGATCTCCGTCGAACCCAACGGTGTCAACGCCATCCCCTCCCTGGTGCGTGGCTGGCTCGACTCCCGCGCCGCCGACCAGGAAAGCCTCGACACAGTGGTCGGCGGGATCGAGGAGGCCGCCCGCGACTACGCCCAGGCGCATGGCATCGATCTGGACATCGTCCGGGAGTCCTTCACCCCGGTCGTGGAGTTCGACCACGCCCTGCGCACCGAACTCGCCCGCATCCTGGGCAAGGACACCGGTCTGACGGTCCCGGTCCTGGGCACCGGTGCCGGACACGACGCCGGGATCCTCTCCGGGACCGTCCCGACCGCCATGCTGTTCGTGCGCAACCCCACCGGCATCTCCCACTCCCCGGCCGAACACGCCGCCGAGGACGACTGCCTGACCGGAGTGAGCGCCCTCGCCGACATCCTGGAAGGGCTGGCCCGCAGGTGACATCGACGACCTACTGGCTCGAACACGCCTGGCTCGACACCCACGTCGAGCCCGGCGTGACCCTGACCGTGACGGACGGCCGCATCACCGCCGTCCGCCAGAACCTCGACACCCCGCCGCCCGGCGCAGTGGTCCTGCGCGGCCTCACCCTGCCCGGCCTGGCCAACGCCCACAGCCATGCCTTCCACCGGGCCCTGCGCTCCACCGTCCAGGTCGGCTCCGGCACCTTCTGGACCTGGCGGGAAGTCATGTACCGGGTGGCGGACCGGCTCACCCCCGACACCTACCACGCCCTCGCGCGTGCGGTGTACGCGGAGATGGCGCTCGCCGGGATCACGGCCGTCGGCGAGTTCCACTACGTCCACCACGCCCCCGGCGGCACCCCCTACACCGACCCCAACGCCATGGGCGAAGCCCTCATCGCCGCCGCCGACGACGCCGGCATCCGCATCACCCTCCTCGACACCGCCTACCTCTCCGCCGGCTTCGGCAAGGCCCCCGATACCCACCAACTCCGCTTCTCCGACCACACAGCCGACGCCTGGGCCGAACGCGCCTCCCTCCTCAAGGACCGGGACCACGCGAGGATCGGCGCCGCGATCCACTCCGTACGCGCCGTCCCCGCCGGCCAGCTGGCGACCGTCGCACACTGGGCCCAGGAACGCCACGCCCCGCTCCACGTCCACCTCTCCGAGCAGACGGCCGAGAACGACGCCTGCCACCAGACCCACGGCTGCACCCCCACCCGCCTCCTGGCCGACCACGGCGTCCTGGGCCCCCGCACCACCGGCGTCCACAACACCCACCTCACCACCACCGACATCACCCTGATCGGCGACACCGGCACCGGCACCTGCATGTGCCCCACCACCGAACGCGACCTCGCCGACGGCATCGGACCGGCCGTAGCCCTCCAGCAAGCCGGCTCACCCCTTTCCCTGGGCTCCGACAGCCACGCGGTCATCGACCTCCTCGAAGAAGCCCGCGCGATGGAGCTGAACGAACGGCTGCGCACCCGCACCCGCGGCCACTGGACAGCCGCCGCCCTCCTGCGCGCGGCCTCCGCCGACGGCCACACCGCGCTCGGCTGGGACCAGGCCGGCACCCTGGAGACGGGCGCGCTCGCCGACTTCACCACCCTCGCGCTCGACACGGTCAGGACAGCGGGGCCGCTGCCACGGCTCGGCGCGGAGACCGCGGTATTCGCCGCGTCGGCAGCGGACGTGACCCACACAGTGACCGCGGGACGACACGTCGTACGCGACGGGACACACACACGCGTCCCGGACGTGCCACAAGCCCTCGCGCACGCCATCGCAGCACTCCGCGGATGACCCGGGCCGGGCCGCCCCCGCGCCCGGCCCGCTCCTCGGCCTCCTCGGCCCCCGAACCCGATCCGACCGCCGACCAAGCAACCAAGGACGCCATGAGCAGCCCGACGACCGTCAGCCCCGCCGACTCGGCGAGCACCGCGAGTACGCTCATCACCAACATCGCTGCCCTGGTCACCAACGACCCCTCCCTCGGCGACGGTTCGCCTCTCGGACTGATCCAGGACGCGGCCGTCGTCATCGACGGTGAACGCATCGCGTGGACCGGTGAACAGAGCAAAGCACCCGCCACTGACAATCGGGTCGACGCCGGTGGACGGGCGGTGATCCCGGGCTTCGTGGACTCCCACTCCCACCTCGTCTTCGCGGGCGACCGGACCGCCGAGTTCAACGCCCGGATGTCCGGCCGGGCCTACAGCGCGGGCGGCATCCGTACGACCGTCGCCGCGACCCGTGCCGCCACCGACGCGGAACTGGAGGCCAACCTCACCCGTTACCTCCGCGAGGCGCTCCGGCAGGGCACGACCACCTTCGAGACGAAGTCCGGCTACGGCCTGACCGTCGAGGACGAGGCACGGGCCCTGCGCATCGCCGCCCGGCACACGGACGAGGTGACGTATCTCGGCGCCCACATCGTCTCCCCGGACCACGCCGACGACCCCGCCGCGTACGTGGCGCTGGTGACCGGCGAGATGCTCGACGCCTGCGCCCCGTACGCCCGTTGGATCGACGTCTTCTGCGAGAAGGGCGCCTTCGACGGCGACCAGGCCCGCGCGATCCTCACGGCGGGCAAGGCCAAGGGCCTGCACCCGCGCATCCACGCCAACCAGCTGTCGTACGGCCCCGGCGTCCAGCTCGCCGTGGAACTGGACGCGGCGAGCGCGGACCACTGCACCCACCTCACCGACGCCGACGTGGACGCCCTGGCGAACAGCCGTACGGTCGCGACGCTTCTCCCCGGTGCCGAGTTCTCCACCCGTGCCCAGTGGCCGGACGCCCGGCGGCTGCTCGACGCGGGGGTCACCGTGGCCCTTTCCACGGACTGCAACCCGGGCTCGTCCTTCACCTCGTCCGTCCCCTTCTGCGTCGCGCTCGCCGTGCGGGACATGGGGATGACACCGGACGAGGCGGTCTGGTCGGCCACGGCCGGGGGCGCGCGGGCGCTCCGCCGCGATGACATCGGCCGCCTCACGCCCGGCGCGTACGCCGATCTCGCGCTGCTGGACGCGCCCAGCCACGTCCACCTCGCCTACCGGCCGGGCGTTCCCCTGGTCACGGATGTGTGGCGCCGGGGCGTACGCGTGGTCTGACCGGCGGTTCCCGGGCGGGGCCTCAGGTGTGGACCGGGCCGGCGCCCGCCCGCCACCGCTGGCCGTCGCGCCCCGACACCTCGGCGAAGCTGACGGAACCGAGCGCGTCCGGGGTCACGGCGTACCCCGGCCCGATCGCCGGGCTGATCAGTCCCCGGGGGCCGAACTCGAACCTGAGGTTCTTGCCGTTGTCCCCGTCCAGTGAGTCGCAGTCCCAGATGCCCACCCCGTCGTCGGTCGCCCCGCGACTGTCGAGGCACAGATCGGGGTCGGCGAACGACTGGAGGGCGTCCCGCTCGGAGTCCACGCGCCAGCGCTGGGTGGCGCGCGAGGAGCAGGTCGCCGTGACGACGTCCGTGCCCTTCTCCAACTCGCCCCGGATGTCCAGACACAGCCCCGAGGCGACGTTCACGACCTGGGTGTAGGAACCGTTCAGCGGCGGGCCGTAGGGCAGTTGCGGCGTCGCCGGACCCGACGTCGACGGAGTCGGACTCGGGCTCTTCGTCGGCTTCTCCTTCTCCGGCGGCTTCGAGGGGCTCTCGCTCTCGGAAGGGGACGCCGAGGGGGTCGGGCTCGCCGGAGCCGTCGGGGTCACCGGTCCCGAGGGCGGTGTGGCGGGCGTCCCGACGGAACCCGCGTTGTCGTCGGACGAGCCGACCGTGCCCGAGAACACCAGGAACGCCAGCAGTGGCGCCAGCGCCACGCCGAGGGCAACCGAGGTCAGCACGAGCCGCCGGGTCGGCGACCAGCCACCGCCGGGCGCTCCGGACTCCGGCCCTTCCCCGGCTCCGATTCCGTTTCCGTTTCCGGCCCCGGCCGTCATGCCGTCGGCTCCGGCCGACGCCCAGGAGTCGGCTCCGCCACCGATGCCGACCGCAGAGGTCCCGGCGGCGGCACCTGCCTCCGCGGCCCTGCCGGGAGGTCCGTCGCCGGAGGCTCCCCACGCCTCCGCCCCGGCGAAGGCGTCGGAGCGTGACCCCGCCTCCGCGCCCTGGCCGCGTACGAAGGCGGAGCCGGACCCGAAGCCGGAGTCGATGCCGGGCCCGGAGCCGACACCGGCGCTGTCGCCTCCGGTACCCGAACCGCCCGCACCAGGGCCGATGCCTGCGCCGACACCATCGCTCACACCGGAGTCGCCATCGGCGCCGGAGCCGGAATCAGGCCTCCCGCCCATGCCCACGCCCATGCCCATACCGGAACCGTCGCCCGAGCCGCCGCCTGCACCAGCACCCGCACCGGCGCCCACGTCAAAACTGACGCCGGGGCCGGACACGGTGTCGATGCCCGCCCCCGCCCAGCCGCCGGCTCGGGAGTCCGCCCCGGGGCTCGCCCATGGCTGCCCCGGCTGGGGCGGCTGGGGCGCGTTCCCGGCGCCCGTCCGCGCCCCGGCCTCCGGCTCGGCGAAGCCCGCTCCGCCGTACCCGCCGCCCCCGTCCCACGCACTCGCGCCGCTCCGCGCAGCGCTCGCTCCCCGCGTGTACGCCGTACCGCCCCAGGGCAACAGCCCCTCCGCGAGGGTCGTACGCGGGCTGTCGCGCAGGGCGCACAGTTCCTCGTACGCGCCTGCGCAGTGCCCGCAATGCTCCATGTGGGCCTGCAGATCGGTGCTGTGGCGGGGGGTGTCCGGGCGTACGGACTCCTCGATGAGCCGACGGAAGTCCTGGCAGCGCGGGTCGTCGGAGGCGGCGAGACGTGCTCGGAGACAGGCCTGGCGCAGGGCCTGGACCGCGGACTCCCGCTTGTACGTGACGTCGTCGGCGGTGAGGCCGAGCAGGACGGCCGTACGGTCGTCCGGTTCCTCCTCCACGACGCCGTACCAGATGAGGCCCTGCGGGCGGGGCGGCAGGGACTGGAACGCCGCGAGCAGGGGCGGGACGGGGCCGTCGGGGCTCGCCGCGTCCAGCACGGGGCGCAGGGCGGCGGCGAGGCCGGTCGCGTGTCCGTCCGCGGTCCACGTGGCGGCCACCCGGACGGTCAGCAGGAGCAGTTGATGACGCCAGGGGACGGCCGGCTCGACGCCACGCGCCGTCTCCTTGGTGGCCATGGTGAACGCCTGCGTCGCCAGCTCCCGTGCCGAGGACTCGCTCGCGGCGCACAGCCGGGCGTAGGCGAGGACCGAGGGGCGGTGGCGTTCGCGCAGTTCGCGCAGGGCCGTGTACGCGACCGGCGTGTCGGCGCGCAGCAGGGTGGTGAGCCGTGCGTCGGACGCGTCCGCGTGCCGGTGATCGGACCCGTCGTCGGGGCGTGCGCCCGGCGCGCCGGTGTCCTGATGGTCCTCATGGCCGTCGCCGCCGGGGCGCTCGTCCCGAGCCCGAGTCATCCTCGTGCCTCCTCGCACCCCCGTGTCCGCCCGTCGGCTTCTGACATACCGAACAGCCTGGCGCGTGACCATAGTGACGGAAGGTGAACGAGAGGGAAGGGGTTTCTTGCGGTAAGGGGGTGGGACGGGCGGCAGGCCGGCAGCAGTTCGGCCGGGTACGCCAGGAGTGTCGTGACTCCCGTCGCGCCCGGCCGATTTCCGTCATCGCGCGAGACACCGTTCGGCATGCCCGTTCGACGTGCCCATGCGGCGTCCCGTTCGGCGCGCCCGCGCTCACTCCTCCAGCGTCAGTCCCTTGCGCAGCCGTACCAGCGTGCGGGACAGCAGCCGGGAGACATGCATCTGGGAGATGCCCAGTTCGTCCCCGATCTCGGACTGCGTCATGTTGGCCACGAACCGCAGGGAGAGGATCTGCCGGTCACGCGGCGGAAGTTCGGCGATCAGCGGCTTCAGGGACTCGACGTACTCGATGCCTTCGAGCCCGTGGTCCTCGTAGCCGATCCGGTCCGCCAGCGCGCCCTCGGAGTCGTCCTCCTCGGGCTGGGCGTCCAGCGAGGAGGCGGTGTACGCGTTCGACGCCGCCATGCCCTCGACGACCTCGTCGTTCGTCAGCCCGAGGCGCTCCGCCAGCTCTCCGACGGTAGGCGCGCGGTCGAACTTCTGCGCGAGCTCGTCACCGGCCTTGGCCAGGTCGAGGCGCAGCTCCTGGAGCCTGCGCGGTACGCGCACGGACCAGCTGGTGTCACGGAAGAAACGCTTGATCTCGCCGACGATGGTCGGCATCGCGAACGTGGGGAACTCGACGCCACGGCTCAGTTCGAAGCGGTCGATCGCCTTGATCAGGCCGATGGTGCCGACCTGGATGATGTCCTCCATGGGTTCGCTGCGCGAGCGGAACCGGGAGGCGGCGAACTTCACCAGGGCCAGGTTGAGTTCGACGAGGGTGTTGCGCACGTACGAGTAGTCGTACGTGCCTTCTTCGAGGGACTCCAGCCGCTCGAAGAGGGTCTTGGACAGCGCTCGCGCGTCCACCGGCCCCACCTCGTCGTACGGGGGGATCTCCGGCAGGTCGGCGAGACCGTCGCCCGGATCGTGGGCGGGGCCGTCCTCGGTCGCTGCCGTCTCTTCCGGGGCGGATGCCGATGTCGCCCTCTGGGTATGCGATGCGTCGAGCCGGGGTGACATGATGTCCTCCATCGTTCTCGGCATATGGCCGCCGATGCCAATACGTGCACTGCGGTGTGCGGCGCCTCCAAAGCCGGCCGTGTCGATTCGTGTCACTACTAGCCCTACCCGGTTTCACGACGCCGTCGCAAGTGCGTACTGTGGCGAAATGTCCCTTTTCGAGGGATTGTTCGGGTGTCGGGGAGTGTGGAGAAGGCGTAGTGTTCGAGGGCGAGTCAGCAGTCACGACGGTCGGGAGAGAGACGGCATGGACCGTGGGACGGTCGGCAGCGCACAGTCGGGCCGACTACGGGTCGAGGTGCGGGAAGAGGGCTCCAGCGCCGTCGTGACCCCGGCGGGTGAGCTCGATCACCACACCGCCGATCTGTTGCGTGAGCCACTCGAGAGCTGCCTGGACAAGGGCTTCACCCGCCTGGTGGTGGACTGTTCGCGCCTGGAGTTCTGCGACTCCACGGGGCTGAACGTCCTGCTGGGCGTCCGGCTCAGGGCGGAGGCCGCGGGCGGCGGCGTCCATCTGGCGGGCATGCTCCCGGCGGTGGCGCGGGTCTTCGAGATCACCGGGGCGGACGCGGTCTTCACCGTCCACGACACCCTTGACGCGGCCCTGGGCGACTAGGGCGCGTTCCTCGTGTCCGAGGCCGGCCCCGGCCCCCCGTCCCGGCCGGGTTATTCGCGTCACATGTTCTATGCCGAAAACGTGGGTGTTCTGACGGTTCGCTCGGGCAGGAGACATCCTGAAGCGAAGACGACGACATGACGACGCAAGACAACGCGTGGCGACGTACGGCGGCGGGAGCGTGACGGCGGCGGACAACACGACAACACGCAGCAGAAGACGGTATGTACCGCGGGTCTCGTCCCGCACCCTTGATGAGTCCTGAATCGTGCACTGGTGAAGCGGTGAGGTGAAGCGCTGATGAGCACCACCCGGCCTTTCTCGCCGGGCGACCGCGGCCCGGAACCGGGTGCCGGCGGCGCTTCCGGGGAGCCCGGCGGAGACCCGCCCGAGGCCCCCGCCACGAGTCGTCGGACCCGGCGTCTCGGCTTCGACGGCGAGAGCGGAGTGGTGCCGCTCGCCCGTGACTTCACCCGTCAGGCGCTCCACGCGTGGGGATGGCTGCCGGCCGCGACCGCGGACCGCCGCGCGGCGGCCGAGGACGTCCTGCTGGTGGTGTCCGAACTGGTCACCAACGCGTGTCTGCACGCCGGTGGCCCCGCCGAGCTGCGGATCGGCTGCGACAACAAGGTGCTGCGGATCGAGGTGTCCGACCGGGGCACGGGAAACCCCGCGCCCCGGACCCCGCACCGGGCCGGCCGGCCGGGCGGGCACGGGATGTTCATCGTGCAGCGGCTCTGTCTGGACTGGGGGGTCGTACGGGCTCCCGGGGCGGCCGGGAAGACGGTGTGGGCCGAGCTGGGGGCACCGGCCTAGCGTTCCGCCGGGGGCGGGGCAGGCCCCGTCCCGCCGGGGCGGGCGCCGCTCGTCGCCGCGCGTCCGCCTGTCGCCGCACCTCCGCTCGCCGACACGGCCTCCGCTCGTCGACGCGCCTCCGACCGCCGACAGGCTCTGCCCGTCGACACACATCCGACACCTGCGTGTGTCTTCCTTCTCCAAGGGCCCCGGCGTACCTTGAGCCGCCGATCTGATGTTCCGTCAGAATGTGGGGTGCCGAGGTGTCGTACCGGACGTACCAGAAACGAAGCGCCGCGCTCGCGTGCCTCGCGGCCCTGGCCGGCTCGGCGGTGCTGATGGCCGCTCCGGTGGCCCATGCCGAGGTCGTGGACGTCGAGTACAACTGCAAGACGCCGATCGGGGACAAGTCCGCGGTGTCGCCGATCGACATCAAGGGGGTCGAGAGCGGCGACGACTACAAGATCACGATGTCCTGGCAGAAGGGTGTCTCGTCGAGCCCGGTCGAACTGGGCAAGGGCGCGATGACGCCGAGCGCCACGATCGAACTGGGCGGCGCCGACAGCGGCACGCTCACGGTGACCGGGCCGGCGAACCAGGAGGCGATTCCGGCCAACACACCGATCAAGATCAATGACCTGAGCGGCACCTACACCCCGAAGAAGACCGGCAAGGTCGACTTCACCGCGGGCGTCCTCACCATCAAGGCCCTCGGCACGGTGACGACCTGCACCCCCGGCAACGATCCCGGCCCGTCGCTGACGCTCGACGTCACCGCCGCGGGCGGCACGGGGGGCGGGTCGGACTCCGGGGGTTCGGGCGGCACGGGCGGTACGACGGGTACGGGCGGCTCGGGCGGGGAGCTCCCGCAGACCGGGCCCCTGGACTCGGCGGTCGCGCTCGGCACGCTCGGCGGCACCGTGCTGCTCGCCGGCGCGGCGGGGGCGTTGTGGGTGACGCGCAGGAACCAGGCGGTACGTCGCTGACGGGAGCCGGAACGTGATCAGTGGGCGGCGGATCCCGAGGTCGTACGCGATGCCGAAGTCGAAGTCGAAGTCGATGCCGGTGCCGCGGTCGATGCCGAGGTCGGTGTCGAGGTCGGTGTCGGCGATGGTGCCGACGATGGTGTCGGCCCTCGCAGTGGCGCTCATGGCGCTCATGGTGCTCGTGGCGCTCTTCGGGGGCGGGCCCGCGCAGGCGCACGCCCCGGCGCGGGCGGGCGCGGCGGCGGATCGGCCGACCGTGCACGTCTCCAAGCCGGAGGCGGGGACCGGTGGTTCGGTCACCGTGACCGGGTCCGGCTGGCGGCCGAAGGCGATCCTGATGGTGCTGATCTGCGGTCAGGCCTCACCCGCGCGGGGCGTGTCCGGCGGCACGGACTCCTGTGCCAACGCCGACGGACGGGCCGTGACCGCCGACGGCAAGGGCGGCTTCCGCCGGGAGCTGCCGGTGGCGGAGCCGCCGGTGCCGTGCCCCTGCGTCGTGCACGTCTCCACCATCACGGGCCCCGAGGCGGCGGCCGACGCGGCCTTCGAGGTGGCCGGGCACTCGGTCGAGCCCCTGCCGCGGGAGGCGTCCGGCGGGCGGCTGTCGCTCCTGACGGACGGCCGGCTGACGGGCGCGAGCGGGCTGTTGACCTGGTTCGGGGCGCCGCCCGCCCGCGAACTCGTCCTCACCGTCGGCAACGTCGGGACCTCCCCGGTGAAGAACCCCGTGTTCCAGGTCGGCACCTCCCACGGTGTGTTCGCGCCGAGGTGGGAGGAACAGCAGTGGACCGGCACCATCCGGCCCGGCAGCGAGGCCCGCGTCACCCTGCCCGTGGAACTCGCGGCCGGGGCCCACGGCGACTACACCGTCTCCCTCAAGTACGGCGGCAAGGTCCTCGCCGAACAGCCCTGGACCGTGGGCCGCCCCTGGGGCGTCACCCTCTTCTGGCTGATGCTCTGCCTCGTCGTCCCGGCGGCGCTGTTCCGGATCGGCATGGCCGCGGTGGACCGGCTGCGCCCCGCCCGCACGCCCCCCGCCGCGAAGCCACGAGGCCCGCGCACACCCCGACTCCCCGCCTGGCTCCCCACCCCGGGCCCCACCACCGCCGCGCACGCCCAGCCCCGTACCCCACAACCCTCATCACCCCCACCACCCCCGTCACGCACGACATCCGAGGCCCTGCCGTGGTTCACGCCGGACACGGAACCGGACACGGGCTCGGTGGCGGCACGGGCCGCGCGGCGCTCGTCGTCGCCGGAGGACGACTCCCCTTGAGGGGTGGGAAAAGAGAAGGGCCGCCGCATCTCCAGGTGCGGCGGCCCTTCCCGTGGACCGTCGCGCGGTCCGGTGGGTGTCGGTCTCAGTTGACGTCGCCCGTGAGGGCCCTCACCTTCTTGCGGTACATGTAGATCGCGAAGCCGGCGAGAACGGCGAGGGTGGCCTCGACGGCGACCATGCCGGTGCCGCTGAGGTCGAAGCCTCCGACGGCCGGGTTGGAGAGCAGACCGGTGATGGAGTCGCCCGCGGTGACTGCGAGGAACCACACGCCCATCATCTGGCTGGCGTACTTGGCCGGGGCCATCTTCGTCGTCACCGACAGGCCGACAGGGGAGAGGCACAGCTCACCGACGGTCTGGATGAAGTAGATGCCCACCAGCCACATCGGGCTGGCCAGAGTGCCGTCCGCAGCCATGCCCAGCGGGATCAGGAAGAAGAAGAACGAGACACCGATGAGCACCAGGGCCATCGCGAACTTCACGGCCGTGCTGGGCTCCTTGCCCTGACGGTTGAGCCACAGCCAGAGCCAGGCGAAGACCGGGGCCAGTGCCATGATGAACAGCGGGTTCAGCGACTGGTACCAGGAGGTCGGGAACTCGAAGCCGAGCAGCGAGCCGGCCACCTTCTGGTTGTTCGAGCCGAAGGCCTGGACCGTGGAGGCGCCCTGGTCGTAGATCATCCAGAACACGGCGGCGGCCACGAAGAACCATATGTAGCCGGTCATCTTCGACTGGTCGGCGGCCGTCAGCTCCTTGTCCCGCTTGATGCGCAGCAGCACACCGGCCGGGACGACCAGACCGATGACGGTCAGCGGGATCATCGCCCAGTTCAGGGTGAAGTGGCCGCTGAGGCCCACAGCGCCGTAGAAGACGGCCGCGACCGCCAGCCAGAGCAGTCCCTTGCGCAGCCAGGCGGTGCGCTCCTCGGCAGCGAGCGGCTTCGGGACCACGTCGCTCCGCGGGCTCAGGGTCCGGCTGCCGGCGAGGAACACGGCGAGACCGATCGCCATGCCGACCGCGGCCAGACCGAAGCCGAGGTGCCAGTTCACCTCCTGACCGACCGTGCCGATGGCCAGCGGGGCGAAGAAGGCGCCCGCGTTGATGCCCATGTAGAAGATCGTGAAGCCGCCGTCGCGCCGCGGGTCCCCGGGGCCGTCGTACAGGTGGCCCACCATCGTCGAGATGTTGGCCTTCAGCAGGCCGGAGCCGGCCGCGACCAGTGCGAGGCCCGCGAAGAACGGTGCCTGGCCGCCCGGCAGGGCGAGCACCAGATGCCCGGACATGATCGTGACCGCCGCGATCGTCACCGTCTTGCGGGGGCCCCAGACTCGGTCGCCGAGCCAGCCGCCGGGCATCGCGAGCAGGTACACCATCGCCGAGTAGACGGCGACGATCGTAGTGGTGGTGGCCAGGTCCATGGCCAGGCCGCCGCCCATGCTCCCCTTGCCGGCGTCGGGGCCGCCGGAGAGCAGGTAGACGGTGAGCAGGGCCTTCATGCCGTAGTAGGAGAATCGCTCCCACATCTCGGTCATGAAGAGAGTGGCCAGTCCGCGGGGGTGGCCGAAGAAGGTGGGTTCGGGGCCGGGGGTTCCCTGGCCGGCCGAGTCCTTCGTCAGGCTGGACGCCATGGTCGTTCCTTGCAGGTCGGGACGGCGTCGTGGGGGCGCGCGCCCGGTGGAGGGGCGGCCGGCACCGGTGGGCCGGGTCGTCCACCCCACGCCCACGGGGATCCCGCCCCGGATCACGGGACGGCGGACGGCGACCACCGGGATCCACGCCCTTCTACGCGCGTCAACGCATCGATGCGTCCCGCGTGTTCGGGGCCCGGCCACAGGTCATTACGCACAGAAAGGAGACCTTCAGCGGTTATATGTCGCCAAAGGTCCCCACGTGTCGCTACAGGCGTTCCGTCACCATACGTCAGAAGGCTGAGGGAAACGGAAGAGCTTGAGAGGCGGATCACAGGTAAGAAGACCGTCGTGAGCGCATATTCGAAGGTCATACGGGGTTTCGTGACGGGGTGACGCAGGGGGTGGCTCCGCACGGCGGGGCGCGGTGGCGGCATGTTCACGGGATCGGCGCGTGACCCGCACCGAAGCCGGGCGTCTTCTTCACACCCGCGCCCGGATCTTCACGGGGGAGGGACGAAACGCCCGTCGCAGTGGATCATGCCCGGGGAGAGTAAGGGAACCGTTGGACAAAGGTGTGAATCGCGCTTGCCGATCACCCTCCACCTGCGGTTCTTCTCGGACTACCATCACTCCATGACCCGTGTACTGCTCGCCGAGGACGACGCGTCCATCTCGGAGCCGTTGGCTCGCGCACTGCGCCGGGAAGGGTACGAGGTGGAGGTCCGCGAGGACGGCCCCACCGCGCTGGACGCCGGAATGCAGGGTGGCGTCGACCTGGTCGTCCTGGACCTGGGGCTGCCCGGCATGGACGGCTTGGAGGTGGCCCGCCGGCTGCGCGCCGAGGGGCACACCGTGCCGATCCTCATCCTGACCGCGCGCGCCGACGAGGTGGACACCGTCGTGGGCCTCGACGCGGGCGCCGACGACTACGTCACCAAGCCCTTCCGGCTCGCCGAGCTGCTCGCCCGTGTGCGGGCGCTGCTCCGGCGCGGTGCGGCGGAGCCGGCGCAACCGCCCGCCACGCACGGCGTGCGGATCGACGTCGAGTCGCACCGGGCGTGGATGGGCGACGAGGAACTCCAGCTCACCGCCAAGGAGTTCGACCTGCTGCGCGTGCTCGTGCGCGACGCGGGCCGGGTCGTCACCCGTGACCAGCTGATGCGCGAGGTCTGGGACACCACGTGGTGGTCGTCGACCAAGACCCTCGACATGCACATCTCCTGGCTGCGCAAGAAGCTGGGCGACGATGCGGCGAACCCCCGGTACATCGCGACGGTGCGGGGTGTGGGGTTCCGGTTCGAGAAGAACTGACCGGACGGGGCGCCCGACGGCTCGGGGGCGTCCGGCCCTGGCGCCGGGCGCCTTACCGGGCAGAGGCACACTGGTCCACGTAAAACACCCCGCCCGCCCGGAGGGCCCCCGTGCGTCGCCGTCTCATCCAGTCCACCCTCGCCGTGGTGCTCGTCGTCATCGCGGTCTTCGGTGTCTCCCTCGTCATCGTCGAGACCCGCACGATCAGCAACAGCGCCCAGGAACGCGTGGAGTCCGAGGCGGTCCAGCTGACGAGCATCGTGGACAGCCGCATCATCGGCGACGAACGGATCACCGCGGAGGTCCTCAGGGACCAGGTCGGCGACGAGCGCTACGCCCGGATCGAGATCCCCGGGCAGTCCACGATCGAGATCGGCGACAAGCCGGTCGGTGACGTCATCCGCCATGAGGCCAAGGGCGAGAAGGACGAGGTCGTCACCGTCGAGGAGTCCCGCTCGGCGGTCAGCCGCGAGGTCGGCCGTACGCTGCTGATCATCGCGGCGGTCGCCTTCCTCGCCGTCATCGCCGCGGTCCTCCTCGCGGTGCGCCAGGCCAACCGCCTCGCCTCCCCGCTCACCGACCTCGCCGAGACCGCCGAACGCCTCGGCTCCGGCGACCCGCGCCCCCGGCACAAGCGGTACGGCGTCCCCGAGCTGGACCGGGTCGCGGACGTGCTCGACGCCTCCGCCGAGCGCATCGGCCGTATGCTCACCGCCGAGCGGCGGCTCGCGGCCGACGCGTCCCACCAGCTGCGCACGCCGCTGACCGCGCTGTCGATGCGGCTGGAGGAGATCACCCTCACCGACGACATCGACACGGTGAAGGAGGAGGCGCACATCGCGCTCACCCAGGTCGAGCGGCTCACGGACGTCGTGGAACGGCTCCTCACCAACTCCCGCGACCCCCGCAACGGCTCCGCGGTCTCCTTCGAGCTGGACGAGGTCATCAAGCAGCAGCTGGAGGAGTGGCGGCCGGCCTACCGCAGTGCCGGGCGGGCCGTGGTCAGCTCGGGCAAGCGGCACCTCCAGGCCGTGGGGACGCCGGGGGCGGTCGCGCAGGTGCTGGCCGCGCTGATCGAGAACTCGCTCATGCACGGCGGGGGCACGGTGGCGCTGCGCACCCGGGTCACCGGGAACCAGGCGGTGATCGAGGTCACCGACGAGGGGCCCGGCGTGCCCGCCGACCTCGGGGCGCGGATCTTCGAGCGGGCGATCAGCGGGCGCAACTCGACGGGGATCGGGCTGGCCGTGGCACGGGACCTCGCGGAGGCGGACGGGGGGCGTCTGGAGATGCTTCAGGCGCAGCCGCCGGTGTTCGGGTTGTTCCTGTCGCGTACGCCGGTACGGACGCCTGCCGGCGGGGAGCGGCCGGTTCGGTAGCCCGGCGGCCATGTTGTCCTCGGTGGCTGGAGCGTAGGGGTTCGCGGACGGGTCGCGGCTCCGAGGCGCGGGAGGGCGACCGCGGGCCGGTGGGGCTTCTCGCGCAGTTCCCCGCGCCCCTGAAAAGCCGGGGCTGCGCCCCACGCTTTCCACCGCCGCAGACCGCCGCCGCAGACCTCAGCGGCGCTTGCCCGTCACCGTCCGTGGGCGGGCGGCCCCCTCTTCGAGGAACGATTCCGCGCTGGCCACCGCCTCGCGGGCCGGGAGGGTACGGAACACCCAGGTGCGGTAGGACCAGAAGCGGAAGAGGGTGGCGACGCCGATGCCGAGGAACTTGAAGATGTTGGACTGCAGCGGGCTGTCCCAGCCGAAGCCGTACGTGGCGGTGTAGAGGACGCCGTTCTCGATCACCAGTCCGACCGCGCTGAACAGCAGGAACAGCGACAGCTCCTTCGTACGGCCGCTCTTGTCACGGTCCCGGTACGTGAAGTAGCGAAAGCCCACGTAGTTGAACGCGATGGCGACGACCGTGGCTGTCACGCTGGCCCGGACCACCTGCAGATCGGTGGTGTGCCGTACGAGGTTGAACACCGCGAGGTTCACCAGGAGCCCCGCCCCGCCCACCGCGCCGAACTTGGCGACCTCCCGTACGAGCAGGTCGAACCGTCGACGCAGGGCGCCGCGGGGCTTGGTATCAGCCCCCGAGCCGGTGCCCGAGCTGGTACTTCCCATCGTGTGCGGCCCCCGTCGCGATCCGGGATGAGTTGATCTTCGGTCGAAATCCACTGGTTCAGCCATGCTAACCAGCGCCCCTGGGCAATGCCTGTGCGGAAGCTCACAGCCGGGAGACAGGAGTGGTCCGTGGGCGGTCCAGTGCGGAAATGAGCGGGGAAATCGGGCACCCGGGAGTGGCCGATTCCATGGCCGATACCCTGGGGTCGTGACGTTCCCGGTAGTCGGCATGGTCGGCGGTGGCCAGCTCGCTCGTATGACACACGAGGCGGGCATCCCGCTCGGCATCAGATTCAAGCTCCTCAGTGACACCCCTCAGGATTCCGCGGCGCAGGTCGTCGGTGATGTCGTCATCGGCGACTACCGCGATCTCGACACGCTGCGTGCGTTCGCGCAGGGCTGCGACGTGATCACCTTCGATCACGAACATGTACCCACCGAGCATCTACGGGCACTGGAGGCGGACGGCATCCCCGTACGCCCCGGCCCGGACGCGCTCCAGCACGCCCAGGACAAGGGGGTGATGCGCGCGAGGCTCGACGCGATCGGTGTGCCGTGCCCACGGCACCGCATCGTCGCGGACCCCGAGGACGTGGCCGCTTTCGCCGCCGAGGGCGACGGGTTTCCGGTCATCCTCAAGACGGTCCGCGGCGGCTACGACGGCAAGGGCGTCTGGGTCGTCCGGTCCGTCGAGGACGCGGCCGACCCCTTCCGCGCCGGCGTCCCGGTCCTCGCGGAGGAGAAGGTCGACTTCGTGCGGGAGCTGGCGGCCAACGTCGTACGGTCGCCGCACGGCCAGGCCGTCGCGTACCCGGTCGTCGAGTCGCAGCAGGTGAACGGCGTCTGTGACACCGTCATCGCGCCCGCCCCCGACCTCGACCCGGCCCTCGCGCTGCGCGCCGAGGAGATGGCCCTGAGCATCGCCAAGGAACTGGACGTCGTCGGCCACCTGGCCGTCGAGCTGTTCCAGACCCGCGACGGCCGCATCCTCGTCAACGAACTGGCCATGCGCCCCCACAACTCCGGCCACTGGAGCCAGGACGGCGCGATCACCAGCCAGTTCGCCAACCACGTACGGGCCGTCCTCGACCTCCCGCTCGGCGACCCGCGCCCGCGCGCCAGGTGGACCGTCATGGTCAACGTCCTCGGCGGCGACTACCCGGACATGTACTCCGCGTATCTGCACTGCATGGCCCGCGACCCGCAGCTCAAGATCCACATGTACGGCAAGGACGTGAAGCCCGGCCGTAAGGTCGGACACGTGAACACCTACGGCGACGACCTCGACGACGTGCTGGAGCGCGCCCGTCACGCCGCCGGATACCTGAGAGGCACGATCACCGAATGAGCAGCGCCGCCGGGCCCGTCGTGGGCATCGTCATGGGGTCGGACTCCGACTGGCCCGTCATGGAGGCCGCCGCGCAGGCCCTCGACGAGTTCGAGATCGCGTACGAGGTCGATGTCGTCTCCGCGCACCGGATGCCGCGCGAGATGGTCGCGTACGGCGAGGACGCGGCGGGCCGGGGCCTCAAGGTGATCATCGCGGGTGCGGGCGGCGCCGCCCATCTGCCCGGCATGCTCGCCTCGGTGACCCCGCTGCCGGTCATCGGTGTGCCCGTGCCGCTGAAGTACCTCGACGGCATGGACTCCCTGCTGTCGATCGTGCAGATGCCGGCCGGTGTGCCCGTCGCGGCGGTCTCCGTCGCCGGGGCCCGCAACGCCGGTCTGCTGGCCGCGCGCATCCTGGCCACGCACGACGAGGAACTCCTCGGCCGGATGCGGGAGTTCCAGCAGGAGCTGAACGACCAGGCCACCGAGAAGGGCAAGCGCCTGCGCACCAAGGTCGAGGGCGCCGGCAACGGCTTCGGTTTCGGGAAGTAGGCCCGGCGACAGCGGGCGGACATCGCGGACATCGCGAACATGGTGGACATGGTGGACATCGCGGAATGACGGGGATCACGGGGGATATGAGTATGGGCATGGACATGGCATCGATGGAGGCGGCCCGGGAACTGCTGCGGGAGTTCCCGGTCGCGGACGGACACAACGACCTGCCGTGGGCGCTGCGCGAGCAGGTCCGCTACGACCTCGGCGCGCGGGACATCGCCATCGACCAGAGCGCCTTCCTGCACACCGACCTGGCGCGGCTGCGCGCGGGCGGGGTCGGCGCGCAGTTCTGGTCGGTGTACGTGCCCTCGGACCCCGCGTTCCTGCCCGGGGCGGTGTCCGCGACACTCGAACAGATCGACTGCGTACGGCAGTTGATCGACCGTTACCCGGCCGAGCTGCGGGCCGCGCTGACCGCCGCCGACATGGAGGCGGCCCGTGCCGAGGGCCGGGTCGCCTCGCTGATGGGGGCCGAGGGCGGCCACTCCATCGACAACAGCCTCGCCACGCTGCGGGCGCTGTACGCGCTCGGCGTCCGCTACATGACGCTCACCCACAACGACAACATCGCCTGGGCGGACTCCGCCACGGACAAGGCGGCGGTCGGCGGGCTCTCGGCCTTCGGCCGGGCGGTCGTGCGGGAGATGAACCGCGAGGGCATGCTCGTCGACCTCTCGCACGTCGCCGCGACGACGATGCGTGACGCGCTGGACACCTCCGTCGCCCCGGTGATCTTCTCGCACTCCTCGTCACGGGCCGTCTGCGACCACCCCCGCAACATCCCGGACGACGTCCTCGAACGGCTCCCGGTCAACGGGGGAGTGGCGATGGTGACGTTCGTGCCGAAGTTCGTGCTCCAGGCCGCCGTGGACTGGACGGCCGCCGCCGACGAGAACATGCGGGCCCACGGTCTGCACCACCTCGACACCACCCCCGAGGGCATGGCGGTCCACCGCGCCTTCGAGGAGCGCAGCCCCCGCCCGGTCGCCACGGTCTCCACGGTCGCGGACCATCTCGACCACATGCGCGAGGTGGCCGGTGTCGACCACCTCGGCATCGGCGGCGACTACGACGGCACGGCCTTCACCCCGGACGGCCTCGGCGACGTCTCCTGCTACCCGAACCTGATCGCCGAGCTGCTCGACCGCGGTTGGTCCCGGACCGACCTGGCCAAGCTGACCTGGCAGAACGCGGTCCGGGTGCTGGGCGCGGCGGAGGACGTGGCCCGTGACCTCCAGGCCCGCACGGGCCCGTCGAACGCGACGTTGGCTCAGCTGGACGGGTGACACCGGGCCCCACCCGGGCGCCCGCCGGGCATCACCCGGGTGGCGTACGGCGGCCCCGCCGCGGCCGTACAACCCGAACGCCCCACCCCGCAGGAAGGCGGGCGGCCTCCGTGCCACGGTGACGAGTACTGCGATCACCCAACGGCTACGGAGGTCCGCCATGGCAGATCTGCAGGACGAACTGCAGGCCGCAGGGGAGGCCGGCGAACTCGACACGCCCCCCACCCCGACCAAGCCCAAGCCGAAACGCGACCGGCGCGCCCCGGCGGCGGAGCGGATAGCCCACGGCGACGACCGGCGCCCCGGCGACAGGGCCGCCGGCGGGGCCGCCGCCACCGGCTATGCCGAGGGCGGCCGTACCACCGCCACGGTCCTCGTCGGCGGCCCGCCCGGTGGCCGTGCCCACGGCGACGGCGGCGACGGGCCCGGAACCGGGCCGACGAGCGCCGGAACCACCGTGGCGGGGACGAAGGAAGCCGGGACCGAGGACGACGCCGGGACCGAGGCCGAAGCCGGGACCACGGCCGCCGACGGCGTCGTCGCCACCGCTGTCGCCGAACCCCCCTCCGAGCTGGACCAGGCGCACGCCTTCCTCGTCGCGCACCCCGTCGCCGACGGATACAGCGGGCTGCCGTGGGTGCTGCGGCAGCTGCCCCGGTACGACCTGGAGCTGGGCGAGGGCGGGGTGGACACGGATGTGCCCCGGATGCGCAAGGGCCACATCGGCGCGCTGTTCTGGTCGCTGCACCTGCCCGACGGCCTCGCGGGCGAGCGGGCCGTCGGTGCCACCCTGGAGCAGCTGGACCTGGTCCGGACGGTCGTCCACGCCCACCCCGAGGGCCTGCGGCTCGTGCACAGCGCGGGGGAGACCACCGACGCCCGCAACTGCGGCCGTGTCGCCGTGCTGCTCGGTCCCGCCGGAGCCCCGGCGATCGGCGACTCCCTCGGCATCCTGCGCGCCCTGCACGCGCTCGGCCTCAAAGCCCTCACCCTCACCGGCGCGTCCTGGGCGGGCGGGTCCGGGCTGAGCAGGTTCGGCGAGGAGGTGGTCCGCGAGATGAACCGCATCGGCGTCCTCGCCGACCTCTCCGGCGCCTCGGAGCAGACCGTCCGCCGGGCGCTCGCGGTCTCCCGCGCGCCGGTGGTGTGCACCCGCTCGGCCGCCGGCGCCCTGCGCCCCCACCCCGCCAACCTCGCCGACGATCTCCTCGCGGCGCTGGGCGAGGCCCGTGGCCTGTGCATGGTGCCGCTCACCGCTGAGCAGACCGGCCCCTCGATCCGCGATGTCGCCGACCACCTCGACCACGTCCGCGCGATCGCCGGCCCCGAGTGCGTCGGCCTCTCCGGCACCTACGACTCCGGCGCCGCCCACCCCCAGGAGCTCACCGACGCCTCCTGCTACCCCCGCCTGGTCGCCGAACTCATGCACCGGGGCTGGTCCGAACCCGACCTCGCCCTCCTCACCTGGGGCAACGTCCAACGAGTCCTGCGCACCGCCGACTTCACGGCACGCGCGGCGAAGGACCGCCGCGAGGCCTCGACGGCGAGCATCGAGGAACTGGACGGCTGACGGGGGCCGCGCCCCCGAAATGGGGCGCGGCCCTCTTCTCACCTCAGCACGCGCACGGACAGCCTCAGCACGCGCACAGACAGAACGGATGCCCCGCGGGATCCGCGTACACCCGGAACCCCCGCTCACGGTCCGCCGCGTCCAGCACCGTCGCCCCCAGCGCCAGCACCTCCTTCTCCGCCGCGTCCATGTCCTCCACGTTCAGATCGAGATGGAACTGCTGCGACCGATCCGCCGAGGGCCACGCGGGCGCCACGAACCCCGGCGCCTTCTGGAACGCCAGCCGCGCGCCCCCGCCCGGCACCTCCAGGTTCACCCAGTCCCCCTCTCCACTGACCGTCCCGCCGACCACCTCGGCGTAGAAACCGGCGAGCGCGGCCGGGTCGGGACAGTCCAGAACGACGACATCCAGCTTGGCGACGGCCATGGCCTTCTCCTTGCTCGTTGCTGCGCATGAGAGATCGGTTACCTCTAGGGGAGGGTAACCAGTAACGGTTACCTCATGCATCCCCTCAAGAGGTAACTTCGTGGCATGAGTGAGAGACCGTCCGCCCCCGGCGGCCTGGCCCTCGTGGAGAGCCTGGTGAACACGCTGGACCTGGAGTCGGGCGCCGACGCGCTGGACACCCCGGAGGGCCGCGCCCGCCTGGGCCTGACGGACGCCGAGGACCTGACGGACGTACGCGGGCTGCGGGAGTCCCTGCGCGCGACCCTGCTCGCCCACGCCGGACACGTACCGCACGGCCCGGTGACCCCGCTCGGCGAGCTTCTGGCCGCCGCCCCGCTCGTCGTCGTGGTCCGCGCCGAGGACGGCTCCGCGACCCTGCGCCCCGCCGCCGACCCGGCCCCTCTGCTCTCCCGGGTGGCCGCGGCCGTCGCGGAGGCCCTCACCGCCGGCACCTGGCAGCGCCTCAAGGCCTGCGAGGCCCCCGACTGCCACTGGGCGTACTACGACCGCAGCCCGGCCGGCCGGGGCCGCTGGTGCTCGATGCGGGTGTGCGGCGCCCGCGCGAAGATGCGCCGCTACCGAGCGAAGTAAGCGCTTCGCCCCCGCCGGGCGCCGGAACGGTGGAGAATATGGAAAGACGCCGTTCCGGCCGACTGAGCCTCGGCCGGAACGGTGTCGCCCTGCCGTGCCCTTGCGGCACTCCGACAGTCGGCTACGCGGTCGGCCGCCCCATCGCCCGGTACGTCCAGCCCGCCTGCCGCCACAGCTGCGGGTCCAGCGCGTTACGGCCGTCCAGCACCAGCCGGGTCGACGCCACCTCGCCGAGCGCCGCCGGGTCCAGCTCGCGGAACTCGCCCCACTCCGTCAGGTGCAGCACGATGTCGGCGCCCCGTACGGCGTCCAGCGCGGTGTCGGCGTACCCGAGCGTCGGGAAGAGCCGCCGGGCGTTGTCCATGCCCTTGGGGTCGTAGACGGTGACCTGGCCGCCCTGGAGGTGGATCTGCCCGGCCACGTTGAGCGCGGGGGAGTCGCGTACGTCGTCGGAGTTGGGCTTGAAGGTGGCGCCGAGGACCGCGACCCGCTTGCCGAGGAAGGAGCCGCCGCCCAGCGCCTGCCGGGCCAGCTCCACCATCTGACCGCGCTGGCGCATGTTGATGGAGTCGATCTCGCGCAGGAACGTCAGCGCCTGGTCGGCGCCCAGCTCACCGGCGCGCGCCATGAACGCACGGATGTCCTTCGGCAGACAGCCGCCGCCGAAGCCGATCCCGGCCCGCAGGAACTTCCTGCCGATCCGGTCGTCGTGCCCGATGGCCTCCGCCAGCTTGGCGACATCGCCCCCGGAGGCCTCGCACATCTCGGCCATGGCGTTGATGAAGGAGATCTTGGTGGCGAGGAAGGAGTTGGCGGAGGTCTTCACCAGCTCGGCGGTCGGGAAGTCGGTCAGGACGAAGGGCGAGCCCTCGCCGACCGGCGTCGCGTACACCTCGCGCATCAGCTTCTCGGCGCGCTCACTGCGCACCCCGACCACGATCCGGTCCGGGTGCAGGGTGTCGTTCACGGCGAAGCCCTCGCGCAGGAACTCCGGGTTCCAGGCCAGTTCGGCGTCCGCCCCGGCCGGCGCGTGCTCGGCGAGATAGGCGGCCAGCCGGTCCGCGGAGCCCACCGGCACCGTCGACTTGCCGACCACCAGGGCCGGGCCCGTCAGATGCGGGGCGAGCGAGGCGAAGGCCGCGTCCACGTAGGACATGTCGCAGGCGTACTCGCCGTGCCGCTGCGGGGTGTTCACACAGACGAAGTGGACGTCACCGAAGGCCGCGACCTCGGCGTAGTCGGTGGTGAAGCGCAGCCGCCCGCTGGACCCCTCGATGCCGGCGACATGCCTGCGCAGCAGCTCCTCCAGGCCCGGCTCGTACATCGGGACCGCGCCCCGCCGCAGCATGTCGATCTTCTCTTCGACGACATCGAGCCCGAGCACCTCGAACCCCAGCTCGGCCATGGCCGCGGCGTGTGTCGCGCCGAGATAGCCGGTGCCGATCACGGTGATCTTGAGGGCCATGAGTGCTCCTGTGCTGTCCGGCCGTGGGGGCTGTGCGGGCGTGCACAGCCGTGTGCACGCGTGCACGTGAGCATAGTCGGGGCGTGTCCGAGCCCTTCATCGGGCAGATTCCCCCCAGGGGGACCGCGTCCTGTCGTCAAACTCACGTACCCGTCGCACGGGCAGGGCTCTAAAATTTGTGTTACTTAACGGTAGTTAGCGTCAGGAGCGTGAGAGACCTTGGCCGGATCGGCTGATTTCGACCTGTACCGCCCGTCCGAGGAGCACGACATGCTCCGTGACGCGATCCGTTCCCTCGCCGAGGCGAAGATCGCGCCCCACGCCGCCGCCGTGGACGAGGAGGCCCGCTTCCCGCGGGAGGCGCTGGACGCGCTGGTCGCCAATGACCTGCACGCCGTGCACGTGCCCGAGGAGTACGGCGGCGCCGGCGCCGACGCGCTCGCCACGGTCATCGTGATCGAGGAGGTGGCCCGTGCCTGTGTCTCCTCCTCCCTCATCCCGGCCGTCAACAAGCTCGGCTCGCTGCCCGTGATCCTCTCCGGCTCCGAGGAGCTGAAGAAGAAGTACCTGGGCCCGCTCGCCAAGGGCGACGCGATGTTCTCGTACTGCCTCTCCGAGCCGGACGCCGGTTCCGACGCGGCCGGCATGAAGACCCGCGCGGTCCGCGACGGCGACCACTGGATCCTCAACGGCGTGAAGCGCTGGATCACCAACGCCGGCGAGTCCGAGTACTACACGGTGATGGCCGTCACGGACCCGGAGAAGCGCTCCAAGGGCATCTCCGCCTTCGTCGTCGAGAAGTCCGACGAGGGCGTCTCCTTCGGCGCCCCGGAGAAGAAGCTCGGCATCAAGGGCTCCCCGACCCGCGAGGTCTACCTCGACAACGTCCGCATCCCCGCCGACCGCATCATCGGCGAGGAGGGCACCGGCTTCGCCACGGCGATGAAGACCCTGGACCACACCCGGATCACCATCGCCGCCCAGGCCCTCGGTGTCGCCCAGGGCGCCCTCGACTACGCCAAGGGCTATGTCCAGGAGCGCAAGCAGTTCGGCAAGCCGATCGCCGACTTCCAGGGCATCCAGTTCATGCTCGCCGACATGGCCATGAAGGTCGAGGCCGCCCGCGCCCTCACCTACCAGGCCGCCGCCAAGTCCGAGCGCGGCGACAAGGACCTCACCTTCCAGGGCGCCGCCGCCAAGTGCTTCGCCTCCGACGTCGCCATGGAGGTCACCACGGACGCCGTCCAGCTCCTCGGCGGCTACGGCTACACCCGCGACTACCCGGTCGAGCGCATGATGCGCGACGCCAAGATCACCCAGATCTACGAGGGCACCAACCAGGTCCAGCGCATCGTCATGGCGCGCAACCTGCCGTAACAACCTCCTCCGGCGCGGTGGCGGGCGGGGGCGGGGAGGCGTAGGACGGAAGTGCGGAGTCCGGTCCCGGGCCCCGCACTCCCCACCACCCCCAGGAGGAGCCATGACGCAGCACACCGGAGCCATGACCGCCATGAGCAAGGAGATGCAGGACTGCGTCAACGCCTGCATGACCTGCCACAGCGTGTGCGAGGAGACCATGAGCTCCTGCATGCAGGCCGGCGGCCAGGCCCAGATGCAGATCATGCGCGCCCTGATGGACTGCGCAGAGATGACCCGTATGTGCGCGGACATGATGATGCGCCGCTCGCCGCTGTCCGCCGAGATGTGCGCGATGTGTGCCCGCGCCTGTGACATGTGCGCCGAGGCGTGTATGTCCATGCCGGACGATCCGCAGCTGATGAGGTGCGCGGAAGCGTGTCGCCGCTGCTCGGAGACCTGCCGGGCGATGGCGGGCGCGACCGCCTGACCCGACCGGTGAACGGCTGAGGGGCACCCCGTCACGGGGTGCCCCTCAGCCGTGTGCCGCGTGCCGCATGGGTCAGTTGTCCGACACCGTCACCGTCTCGTCGTTCTTCAACTGCTCCACCAGCTGCTTCACCTTCGCGGTGTCCCACTGGAGGTTGCCGTTGCCGGCGTTGCCCGAGATCGGCATGTTCATCGACTTGCCGTCGCCGCCCGTCACGCCCTTCATCGCCCAGAACATGTCGGCCAGGTCGAACAGGCTCATGTCCTTGTCGACGATCAGGGTGTCCAGACCGGCGCTCATCGTCGGATACAGCTTGAACGGGTTCAGCACCGTGCTCGGCGTCGCCGTCTGGCCGGCGAGGGCCGCGAGGAACTTCTGCTGGTTCTTCGTACGGTCCAGGTCGCTGCGCGCGAGGGCGTAACGGGTGCGGACGAAGGCGAGGGACTGCTCGCCGTTCAGCGTCTGCTTGCCCGCCTCGAAGTTCGCGCCGGACTTGGTGTCCTTCAGACCGCCCTTGGGGATGTCGATCTCCACACCGCCGACCGCGTCGACGATGTTCGCGAAACCGGCGAAGCCGATCTCCACGTAGTGGTCGATGCGCAGGCCCGTGTTGGCCTCGACGGTACGGACCAGCAGCTCGGGCCCGTCCTCCGCGTACGCCGCGTTCAGCTTCACCTGGCGGCCGGTGCCCTTGAAGGTCTTGCCGGACTCGGAGCCGACGAAGGTCGGGATCTCGACGTTGGAGTCCCGGGGGAGCGACACCAGCGTCGGGCCGTTCGACCCGGTGTGCAGGATCATCATCGAGTCCGTGCGCTTGCCGTCGGCGGACCCGGTGTGGAGCTCCTTCTTCTGCTCGTCGGACAGGCCCTCACGGCTGTCGGAACCGACGATCAGGTAGTTGGTGCCCTCGCCCTCGGCCGGCCGCTCGATGACCTTCGACAGGTCGACCTCGCGGTTCAGCTTGGAGTCGGCCCAGAAGTACGTGCCGATCGTCGTCGCCAGCACCACCACGGTGACCGTGATCGCCGTGAGCTTGATACGACGCCGCCAGTCCGGCGCGGGACGCCCGCCCCGGCCGCCGCCGTAGCCGTCACCGCCGCCACCGGCGCCGTAGACCTGGCCGGTGTTGTAGTCGCTGTTGTGGCCGCCGCTGTACTGGTCGGGGCCGTTGTTGCCGTAGCCGTCGCCGTACGGGTCGCCGTACGCCGGCTGCTGGGGCACACCACCCTGAGGGGGTGCCGACGGGCCGCGACGGACCTGGCGCATCACACGCGGTCCATCGGGCTGGGCGTAGTCGCCGCCGCGGTTGTTGCCGGACCATCCCTCGGGCCAATCGTTCATGCGCCCCAGTGTGCCGGGTCGGGCTGTGTCCTTTACAAGGGTCGACGAAAAACCAGAGCAGTGCTGTTGCCAAGCTGACACAAATCGCACTCAAGTCGAACAGTGCGGGGTCCGCCCGGGCGGTGCCGGCCCTTCTCAGGCGCAGGACACCTGGTCGCCCCGCACCACCCCGGACTCGCCCTGTTCCGGGTCCTCGGCGCGTACCTTGCGGACACCCTTGAAGTCCGTGCCGGCGACCACCCTGAGGGTGGGGCCCTGGGCCCGGACCGGCCGCAGCTCCGAACCGGGGAGCGCGGCGGCGAGGGAGCGGGCCGAGCGGTCCCAGCGCGGGTCGTAGAAGACCACGCTGCGGGTGACGTTCTGCCGGGGGGCGTTCACCGGCGTCTTCGTGGTGCGGAAGCCCGTCGCGGCCAGCTCGCGGTCCATCTTCCTGCCGAGGCCCTCGACCGCCGTGCCGTTCTCGACCTGGACGCGGATCTGCTGCGGGGCCACGTCGACGAGCGCGTAGGTGCCGCGGACCTTGAAGGGGGCGAGGGGGCGGTCGTCACGCAGGGCCCCGAAGAGCCGGGCCGACTTGGCGTCGTCCCACTTGAGCGTCGAGCCGATGCCCTCCACCGCGTACCCCATGCGCCCGATCGGCACGGTGGTGAACTCGGAGGACGCCGGGGTGAGGTTGCGCATCGCCCGGCCGAGGTCGATCAGCTCACCGGTGCCGAACTCCTTGTCGGCGCGGACGGAACCGAGGACGGCCTGGGTGATGTCGCGGAACTTCATCGGGTTGAGCAGCACCCCGGAGGAGGTGGCCTGGGACATCAGGGACGCCATGAAACGCTGCTGCCGCTTCATCCGGCCGAGGTCGGAGGAGCCGTCCGCGTGCCGCGAGCGGACGTACTGCAGGGCCTGGCCGCCGTCCAGGTCATGGGTGCCTGCGGGCAGGTCGAGGCCGGTGTAGCTGTCCTTCAGGGGGCGGGTCGTGCAGATCCGGACGCCCCCGAGGACGTCCACGGTCCGCATGAAGCTGGTGAAGTCGACCTCGACGTAGTGGTCGATCTTCACCTTCGTCATGTGCTCGACCGTCCGCACGGTGAGCCCCGGCCCGCCCTCCGCGTAGGCCGCGTTCAGCTTGACCGGGTGCGCCGGGTGCGTCTTCCCGGTGGTGCGGTCGGTGTGCTCGGGGATCTCGGCGTACGAGTCGCGCGGCAGACTCACGACGCTCGCGCGCTCCCGGTCCTCCGAGATGTGCACGATCATCATCGTGTCCGTGCAGTGGCAGGGGGCGCCGCCCAGCCGGTACTTCCGCCGCTCCTCCTCGCTGATCCGGTCGCGGCCGTCGGTGCCGACCAGCAGGACGTTCATGCCGTGGCCCGCCTCGGGGCGGTTCTTCATGTCCTTGAAGGCGTCGACCCGGGTGATCTCGTTGTCCAGGCGGGTCACCACCGCGTGCCCGATCCCCGCGGCGGCCAGCACCACCACCGAGAGCGTGGTCACCGCCCGCATGGCCCAGCTCCGCCGCCGGGGACGCACGGGGGGCCGGGGCTGCTGCGGACGGGCTGGGCGGCGGGGCGGTGCGGACACGGGGGACACCTCCGCGGGACCGGTCGGGGAAGGGGGCGACGAAGAGGGAGAAGCCAGAGAACCTTGAGCACCGTAGGGTCCCGGCATCCGTGCCCCGCGCACGCGACCGGGCGGCGCGCGTCGGTGTCCCCCGTTCGCGGTAACGTGAGCCCTCTATGAACGCCAAGCCCGACGTGCCGCTCCCCGCCGTGTCCGTGATCATGCCCGTCCTCGACGAGGAGCGGCATCTGCGCGGAGCCGTCCAAGCGATCCTCGCGCAGGAGTACGCCGGCGAGATGGAGGTCGTGATCGCCCTCGGTCCGTCCAAGGACCGCACGGACGAGATCGCGGCCCAGCTCGTGGCCGAGGACCCGCGTGTGCACACCGTCCCGAATCCCACCGGGCGCACGCCCGCCGCGCTCAACGCCGCGATCAAGGCATCCCGTCACCCGATCGTGGTGCGCGTCGACGGCCACGGCATCCTCTCGCCGAACTACATCGCCACCGCCGTACGGCTCCTGGAGGAGACCGGCGCGCAGAACGTCGGCGGGATCATGCACGCCGAGGGCGAGAACGACTGGGAGCACGCGGTCGCCGCCGCCATGACCTCGAAGATCGGCGTGGGCAACGCCGCCTTCCACACGGGCGGCCAGGCCGGTCCCGCCGAGACGGTCTACCTGGGCGTCTTCCGGCGCGAGGCGCTGGAGCGGCAGGACGGCTACAACGTCGAGTTCATCCGGGCCCAGGACTGGGAGCTGAACTTCCGCATCCGCGAGGCCGGCGGTCTGATCTGGTTCTCGCCCGAGCTGCGGGTGTCGTACCGGCCGCGGCCCAGCGTGAAGGCGCTCGCCAAGCAGTACAAGGACTACGGGCGTTGGCGCCACGTCGTCGCCCGCTACCACGAGGGCTCCATCAACCTGCGCTATCTCGCCCCGCCGACCGCGGTGTGCGCGATCGTGGCCGGTGTCCTGGTGGGCGGCCTGCTGACCCCGCTCGGCTATCTCATCCCCGGCGGCTATCTCGCGGCGATCGTCGCGGGCTCGGTCCCGGCGGGCAAGGGGCTGCCGCTCAAGGCCCGTCTGCAGATCCCCGTCGCCCTCGCCACCATGCACATGTCCTGGGGCTTCGGCTTCCTCACCAGCCCCCGCTCCCTGGCGAAGAAGGTCATCGCCTCCCGCCGCCCGGCGGTCCTGGCCGAGGGCTGAGCACACCGCACGTACGAGCCGGGGCCCCTCACGCGATCGTGTGAGGGGCCCCGGCTCATGCACGGACGGCTTCCGCGGTCACCAGGTGAAGCCCGGGTCGACCTTCATGCAGGCCTTCTCGTTCGCGCCGTTGAGGGCGTCCGCCGACTCGGGGGTCGTGTCGTCCTCCTTCTCGGCCTCGTACGTCTTCCCCTCGCGCCAGTCGGCGCCGACGACGAGGGTGACCCCGGAGACGTTCGTGGACTTCTCCACCTGGCCCAGCGGGATGCCGAGGGCCTTGGCGACCACCTGGGCGTCGCCCTCCAGGTCGGCGCTCGGATAGCGCACGACGGTCTTGTCCTCGGTGAGCGCGGTGGACGCGTCGGACGAGGACTTGGCGAAACCCTCCTCGACGAGCAGCTGCGACACCGTGTGCGCGCGGCCGGCCACCGGGGCGAGCGTGGAGGTCATGGTGCCGTTCTGCACCAGCACCCCGATCTTGTCCTTCGCCGCCGCCGGGTCGTCGGAGGCCGCGTCCTCGGTCGTGGTTCTCTTCTTGTCCTTGCCGTCCAGCGCGATGTCCTCACGCACCAGCCGGAACAGCTTCTCCGCGTCGCCCTCCTTGGGCACGACCCGGGCACCGACATAGGTGTACGGCATCGTCGTCATCGTGATCCGGGCCGGCTCGACCTTGCGCAGCTCGGTGCTGAGGTCGTAGAGCTTGGTCACCGTGCCGAGGCTCTCGTCGACGGTGAGCGCCTTGGTGGCCTCCTCCGCCAGGTTGCGCAGCTTGTTCGGGTTGGTGATCGTGGCGTTCTCGCGCAGCTCGCGGACCATCGCGTTCATGTACTGGTGCTGCGCCTTGGCCCGCGCGATGTCGCTGCCGTCCTCGAAGCCGTACCGGGTGCGCAGCCACTGCAGGGCCTGCTTGCCCTTGATGTACGTGGTGCCCTTCTCCAGCTTCAGGCCCGAGCCCTTGCCCGCGCTGGTGTGCGAGTAGATGTTGTCGGTCACGCACACCGGCACACCGCCGATCGCGTCGGCCATCGACACCACACCGGCGAAGTCGACCATCATGAAGTGGTCGATGCGGATCCCGGTCAGCTCCTGCCAGGTGGCGACCGTGCAGCCGGGGCCGCCGCGGCGCAGCGAGTCGTTGGTCATCGCCTGGGTGGACGCGTCGTACACGTCCCCGCTGTCGGGGTCCGTGCACTTGGGGATGGGGAGCAGGGTGTCGCGGGGCATGCTGACGACCGACATGTTGGAGCGGTCGGCGGACAGGTGCAGCAGCATCTGCACATCGGCGAGCGGCGGGCCGTCGAAGGTGTCCCGGGCGCCGCCGAGCTTCTGGTTCTCCTCGGTGTCCCGCGCGTCCGAGCCGATGAGCAGGATGTTCAGCGGGGTCTGGCCGAAGGCGTTGGGCGTCGGCTCGGCGATCTTCGTGTCGCCGAGGTTCAGCTTCTCCTTCTTGATGTTGCCGTTGAGGTGCTGGAAGTAGAGATAGCCCGCACCCGCGGTGCCGAGTATCACGACCGCCAGGACCGTCGCCGACCAGCGCAGCGCCCGTCTGCGCCGGGGTCTCCCGGCGGTCTTCGCGCGCCCCCGTCCACCGCCGTCGCCGCCGGCGCCGTTGCCACCGCTCCGGCGCTTCCGTCCGCCCTGCTCGGGGACTCTGACGTCCGCGTCGCCGTCGCCGTCCGTGTCGCCGTCCGAGCCGGACGACGAGCCCTCCTGCGGTTCCAGGTCCCCGTCCTCGCCGGGTTCCTCGACGCGCGGTCGCCCCCCGTCCCCGCGCACGTCACTCCGTACCATCTCCCTGCCCCTCCCCACCCTGCCGTGGCGGGGCCTTCCCCGCCTCCTGTTGGACTGTCGAGACCCCGACTCGGATGTACTCATGTTCTGTTGAACGCGTCATGCGTTCCGGCCGGATGACACTCCGGGCGGACGGCGTACGGGCATCGAGAACCGACCGGCCGGGCGCGTTCCCGCGCCCGCCCGGCAGCCATCAGAGGTGAAACCGGTGTGACCCCGCACTCGCGTCCGGTAAGACGCGCCCTGACCCCCTCAGGTCATCAACTGGCGCACTTTTCCTTGTCTGCGGTGTTCTTCTCGACGTCCAGATCCGCCGCCGACGCCGCGCTCAGCGACACCCCGGCACCCTTGAAGTCCTCGCCCAGGGTCAGCACCATCGACGGCAGGCCCTGGGAGTTGGTCTCGCTGTTGCCCTTGCCGGGCTTCAGCGCGGACGCGGACAGCCCCATCAGATCGGCCAGCTTGCGCGCCTGGTCGGCCTGGTCGGGGTCGTACGCGAGGGTCGTCTTCTTCAACGTCTTGTCGGCGTTGCCGAGCTGGCTCGACTTGGTCACGCCGACATCATTCTGCAGCCAGCTGAGAGTGGCCTGTGCGCTGCCGGCCTCGGCCCCGCCGTTGTAGACGCTGACCCGGACCTCGGAGGCGTCGGCGCGCTCGCCCTTGAGCTTCGCGGCCTCCTTCGCCTTCTTCTGCTTCTTCACCTCGGTGAGCGAGATGTCGTCGCGGATCGTCGAGAACAGCTGCTCGGCCTTGCCCGGCGTGGGCAGCACGGTCGCGCCGTCGGTGTTGTCGATGACCGGCACGGTGGTGAAGGTGATGTTCTTCGTCTTGACCTTGCCGACCTCCTGGCCGAGCGAGGCCAGCTTCTTGATGTCGGAGATCTTCGAGTCGACGGACAGCGCGCTGGTCGCGGCCTCCGCGAGGTCCAGCACCTTCGTCGGGTCGGTCAGCGTGTCCTTCGACTTCATCTGCCGGATCATCGAGCTGAGGAACTGCTGCTGGAGCTCGATCCGGCTCAGGTCGCTGCCGAGGCCCACGCTGTAGCGGGTGCGCAGGAACGCCAGCGCCTCCTCGCCCTGGATCGTGTGCTTGCCGGCGCTGAGGTCCAGCTTGGACTTGGAGTCCTTGATGTCCTTCGCCAGACAGACCTCGACACCGCCGATGGCCGTGGAGAGCGTCTTCACCGCGTTGAAGTCGGCGACCATGAAGTGGTCGGGGGTGATCCCGGTCAGCTCGGTGACCGTGCGCATCGTGCAGCTCGGGGTGCGGCCGTCCTGGCCGAGGCTGGTGTTGAACCGCACGTCGTTCGTGCCCGCGATGTTCTTCTTGGAGCCGTCCTCTTGTGTGGTGAGGCAGTCCGGGATGTCCACGATCATGTCGCGCGGGATGCTCATCGCGGTCGCGTTCGTACGGTCCTTGGAGACGTGCAGCAGGATCGTGGTGTCGGCGTGGCCGACGCTCTCCTTGTCGCCGTAACTCTCGTTGCCCGCGCCGGTCCGCTTGTCCGTGCCGATCACCAGCAGGTTGATCGCCCGGTCCTTGCTGAAGCCGCCGGTGCTCGCGCCGTCGTCCGAGATCTTCTGGATGTTGTTGTTGAGGTGCTGGTAGTACAGGTAGCCCGCGGCGCTGACCCCGACCAGCAGGAAGGCCAGCGTGCCGCCCGTCCACACCAGTATCCGCTTGCCCGTGGACTTCTTCGGCTTGGCCTTGGCCTTGCCCCGGCCGCCCCGGCGACCCGGCAGCGGGTCCTCCTCGGGCACACCCCGACGGCGCCGGGGACCCGGCAGCGTGTCGGGGATCTCCCGGGTGTCCGTGCCCACCGACGCGGAACGCGTGGTGGTGCCCGCCCCCCTGGCGCCCGACGCGGCGGGCGCGGCCCGACGCGGCCTCGGCACCGCCGATTGCGGTGCGGAAGGACTCAGTCGCAGTTCGTATTCACCGGTGCTCGGGTTGAGTACCCACTGGTCTGCGGGGTCGATGTCATCCGCCCGCCCACGGCCTTGCGCGTCCACGGTTGTCTGATTCCTCCGTCGGGGCCACGCGGCGCCTTCCCCCCTCAAAAGACGCTCGGCTCTCGATGCAAGTGGTGCGCGACCGAGAAGGCCTGACGCACCGGATCGCTCACACTAGCTGCCCGATCACGCGTCAAGCGACGGCGGTGACAAATTGCACGCCCCTACAACTGGGCAATCTGCCCATTTCCTAGAGCATTTGTTCCTTGTGTTGACGTGGGTTTTACCTGGAGGGCCCTGTCCAGGTCACCCGCAGTCCTCCTCCGCGGCCGTACTGCCGCGGAAAGTCGGCATCGGGTCCGGGGCGCCGGAGAGGCTTCCCGAAAGCTCTTCCGTTTCCCCTTCCCGCATCCCTTCGGGCAGTTCCCCCGCGACCGCCAGGGGCGCGTCGGAGCGCAGCCGCGCGAAAAGGCTCCGTGCCGCCGGCTCGACGAGCTCATCACGATTGGCGTCGTACGCATATGACTTCCGCGGAACGGTCAGGAACTGCACCTTTTCCATGGGAATCGTTCTCAGCCCGCGCACAAGGTCGTAGAGCCCGCGCAGACTCGCCAGTCCCGGGTCCGTGGTGAGGGATGACGTGGCCGCGTCCAGCACCGGATACAGCTTCACCGGATTCAGCAGCACCCCATTGCTGCGCACCTTCGTGGCCAGCGCCGCGAGGAATCGCTGCTGCCGGTCCATCCGTTCGGTGTCGCTGCCGTCACCCAGCGACTTGCGGGCCCGTACGTACCCGAGCGCCTGTTCGCCGTCGAGCCTCACCTTGCCCGCGGGGAGCCGCAGTTTGGCCTGCTTGTCGTGGATGGGTTCGGTGAGGCACACCTCGACCCCGTCGACGGCGTCGACCATCTCCTTGAAGCCGCTGAAGTCGACGACGACGTGATGGTCGATCCGGATGTCGGTCATCCGCTCGACCGTCCGGATGGTGCAGGCCGAACCACCGCTCTGGAACGCGTAGTTGAACATGGTGAACACCGGTTCGGTACGCCGTCCGTCCGGCCGCCGGCAGCTCGGCACGTCCACCATCAGATCCCGCGGCAGCGACACCGCGGTCGCGCTCCGCCGGTCCGCCGCGAGATGCAGCAGGATCGTCGTGTCGGAGCGCTCGGTGCCCGAGTCCCGCCCGTACTCGGCGTTCCCGTTCCCGGACCGTGAGTCCGACCCGATCACCAGGATGTTCTGCGCGCCCCGCACCAGCGCCGTCGGCCGCTCCTTCTCGTACCGCGCCAGCTCGTCCGCCGCCGTCCGGTCCGAGGTGATGTTCCCGTCCAGCTTCCGGTACGCCACCCACCCCGCCCCCAGGGCCGCGACGACCACCAGCACGGTCCCGCCCCCCACCCACCGCGCCCACCGCCGCCGGCGCCGACGCCTGAGCCCGGCCCCGGTGGGCGTACCGCCCACACCGGGCCCCAGCCCACGCGTCCTGCCTCCGACGTCGTCCACTTCCGGCCACCCCTCACCGTCGTACGAGCGAGTCGTTGCTCCTACGACGATGGCGCGGGAGGGGGTGCGGGGGCGGCCGGGGCTAGGCCGAACGGGGGACGGGGTGCCTGGGGGGAGGGGCTGCGGTCCTGCTTTTCAGGGGCGCGGGGAACCGCGCGAGAAGCCCCACGCACCCGCAGTCGCCGTACGACCGCCCATTCCACGGCGCTATCGCGAAACCGCCGTCACCCGCTCACTCTCGATCCGCTTGGCCAGCGCGTCCTCCCCGAGCTGCCCGAGATGCCGGCACAGCACCACGGACCCCCCACTGGCGAGCGGCCCGTACAACCCGGCGGCCAGCCCCTCCCACGTGTCGTAGCCCAGCCCCGACAGCACCCGGGCCCCCGGGCCCGTCAGCCCCAGGCCGGCGGCGTCCGCCCGCGCCCGCTCCACGACCTCCGCCCCGCTGAACTCCCGCCCGGCCACGACCAGCGCCGGCTCCTCGGGATCCACCGGCGCGTACGCCACGAACCGGTCCCCCTGCGACGGCACCTCGACCGCGTAGTCGGCGAACCCCGACGGCGCCTGCGGGAACCGCCCGCCGAGCGGGCGCAGCGCGAGCGCGATCCGCTCCCCGGAGCACGCCCGGGCCGCGTCCAGCGTGTCGGGACCGCTCACCACGAGATCGGCCGCCGCCGGATCCCCGCCGACCTCGGCGACGACCCCCGCCGACGCACACGCCAGCAGCCACACCGCCGTCTGCCAGTGCGCGGGCAGCAGCAGCGCGACCCGGTCGCCCGGCTCCGCGGACAGCTCGCCCTGAAGGAGGTTCGCGGTCTTGGCCACCCAATTGGCGAAGGTGGCCACGGACAATTCGACGCGCTCGCCCGTCGCGTCGTCGTAGAAGGTCACCAGGGGGCGGGCGGGATCCGCGGCCAGCGCGGATCGCAGCAGGTCGGCAGGGGTGCGGTCGGTGGCGTTCATCCGCGTAAGCGTACGCGGGGACGGCTCGCCCGCGGTTCCCGGGCGGACCGGAAACGCCACCGGTTCGGCGGAGCGCGGCCGACACTCCGTCAATTCCGGGATGGACAGATATGTATGACTATGTCCAGGATCAGACGCATGCGTAGATCACGATTCCTCGCGTCCTCGATCGGCGTCACCTGCGCGGCGGCCCTCGCCCTCCCTGCGGCACTCCCGGCGACGGCATCCGCGGCGACCCCGACGGACTCGTCCTCCACCGCACTCCGGGCCCCGGCGAGAACCTCGGCCCCGGCCGGTCCGCTCGCCCTCGCGCCCGCGTCCGGCACCACCCAGTCGCTCCCCCTGGTCCCGCTCGGCGCGGACCGCAACCTCGGCCCCGCCGCCTCCGAGCAGGGCCTCGGCAAGCGGGACGTCCGGTCCTTCTCCCTGGTCGGTGTCGTCTGGGACGACCCCGACACCGAGCTCCAGGGCCGCGTCCAGGTCCGTACCCGTGCCAAGGACACCGCCCGCTGGTCCGGCTGGCAGGACGTCGAGACGCACAACCACGAGCACGCCGCCGACCCGGACACCGCCGAGCGCTCCTCGGGCCGGGTGCGCGGCTCCACCGCCCCGCTGTGGGTCGGCGAGTCGGACGGCGTCGAGGTCCGCGTCCGCGCCGAGACCCAGGGCCGTACGACCGCTCCGGGTGTCCAGATGCTCCCGGACGGCCTACGCCTCGAACTGGTCGACCCCGGCTCCGGCTTCCCGGAGGGCGCGGCGGGCCCTCAGGCCGAGACGGGAACCACGCAGACGGCGGCGGACACCCCGCCCGCCGGCACCGTGGACACCCCCCGCCTGGGCACCCTGACCGCCGAGTCGGCCGCCGCCTCCGCCGTCAACGCCGATCTCGCGCCGCTCGGCGCCACCACGATCCCGGCGCTGTCGCGCAAGGAGACGGTGGAGCGGCTGGCGAACGTGGCCCCCGGCGCGAAGCCGTACATCGGGCCGCGCCCGAAGATCGTCACCCGGGCCGGCTGGGGCGCCGACGAGAAGCTGCGCGAGCGGGACTTCCGCTACACCACCCGGGTCAGCGCGGCCTTCGTGCACCACACGGCGTCCGGCAACAACTACAAGTGTGCGCAGGCCCCTTCCGTCATCCGCAGTATCTACCGCTACCACGTGGTGAGCAGCGGCTGGCGGGACATCGGCTACAACTTCCTCGTCGACAAGTGCGGAAACATCTACGAGGGGCGCGCGGGTGGTGTCGCGAAGCCCGTCATGGGTGCCCACACCCTCGGTTTCAACACGAACAGCATGGGCATCGCGGTCCTCGGCACCTACACCACCACCAAGCCGCCGGCGGTGGCGGTCAAGGGGATCGCGCAACTAACAGCCTGGAAACTCGGTCTTTACGGGGCGAACCCGAATGGCAAGACATACCTCACTTCGGGTGGTGGCAATCTCTACCCAAAAGGTAAGAAGGTACGACTGCACGTGATCTCCGGCCACCGGGACGGGTTCGCGACCGAGTGCCCGGGGGGGCGCCTTTACGGAAAGCTCGGTACGGCCCGCAAGGACGCCGCCCGCTATCAAGGCCGATAGCGCGGCGGCAGGGTGATGGGGGGAGCCGGGGCGTGAGCCCCGGTCGAACACCAGCGACCGGCCGGATGTCATGCCAGACACGAACCATCGCACGGCCATGAAGGCGCCATGGAACGGTCTGCATACACTGGCCGGTCGAATGACAGTTCGGCCGGTCCCGGCAGGAAGCAGAGACGACAGGTGACAGAAGCGATCCTCCTGGTCGGCGGCAGAGGCACCCGGCTGCGCCCGCTCACGGTGCACACTCCGAAGCCCATGGTCCCGGCGGCCGGAGTCCCCTTCCTCACGCACCAGTTGGCGAGAGCCAAGGCGGCGGGAGTCGACCACATAGTTCTCGCCACCTCCTATCTGGCCGAGGTCTTCGAACCCCACTTCGGCGACGGCTCCGCCCTCGGCCTCCACCTCGAATACGTCACCGAGGACGAGCCCCTGGGCACGGGCGGCGCGATCCGCAACGCCGCCTCCCATCTCCACTCGGGCCCCGAGGACCCCGTCCTCGTCTTCAACGGCGACATCCTCACCGGCCTGGACATCCGCCGCCTGGTCGCCACCCACGGGTCCACCGGCGCGGACGTCTCCCTGCACCTCACCCAGGTGACCGACCCCCGCGCCTACGGCCTCGTCCCCACCGACGGGACGGGCCGGGTCCTCGCCTTCCTGGAGAAGCCCCAGACCCCCGAGGAGATCGTCACCGACCAGATCAACGCGGGGGCGTACGTCTTCCGCCGCTCGGTCATCGACACGATCCCGGCGGGCCGCCCGGTCTCGGTGGAACGCGAGACGTTCCCCGACCTGCTGGCGGCGGGAGCCCACCTCCAGGGCATGGTCGACTCCACCTACTGGCTGGACCTCGGCACCCCCGCGGCCTTCGTCCGCGGCTCCGCCGACCTCGTCCTCGGCCGGGCCCCGTCCCCCGCCGTCCCCGGCCGCTGCGGCGACCGGCTCGTCCTGCCCACCGCCCGGGTCGCGGGCGACGCCAAGCTGACCGGGGGCACGGTGGTGGGCGAGGGCGCGTTCGTCGGCGAGGGCGCCCGTGTCTTCGGCAGCACCGTCCTCGCCGGCGCGGTCGTCGAACCCGGCGCCGTCATCACCGACTCCCTCATCGGCGCCCGCGCCCGCATCGGTGAACGCTCCGTCCTCACCGGCGCGGTCGTCGGCGACGGCGCGATCATCGGCGCCGACAACGAACTCCGCACCGGAGTCCGCATCTGGTGCGACGCCCAGATCCCCACGGGAGCGCTCCGCTTCTCGTCGGACCAGTGACGGGGGTGCGTTGTCGTCCGCGGGCCCGGTGGGGCTTCTCGCGCAGTTCCCCGCGCCCCTGAAAAGCAGGGGCTGCGCCCCATGCTTTTCGCCCCGAAAGGGCCGCAGGCCTCTTTCAGGGGCGCGGGGAACTGCGCGACCAGCCCCCACCGGACGGACGCCTGGGGGTCGAAGGGGCGCAGCCCCTGGGGATGGGACGGGTAGGGGCGGCGGGGGCGCTACAACCGCCCGATGTCCCCCCGAGGCATCCGAGGCGCCCGCCGAGCCGGCACCCGCCCCGACAACAACACCAACCGAGCCGCCCGATGCCGCTGCCCCGCATACGGCTCCAGCAACGACAACATCACCGAGTCGTCCGCATCCCGGTCCCCCGCCAACGCGAACCCCACGATCCCCGGCAGATGCAGATCCCCCACGGTCACCTCGTCCGCCGCCCCATGACTGCGCTGCACGGTCTCCGCCGAGGTCCACGGCCCGATCCCCGCCACCAACTCCAGCCGGGCCCGCGCCTCACCCGGCGCCATCGACACGGCCTCCTCCAGCCGCCCCGCCACCCGAACCGCCCGCAGCACCGTCGACGCCCGCTTGTCGTCGACCCCGGCCCGATGCCACTCCCAGGACGGGATCAACGCCCACTCCCGGGCCGAGGGCATCACGAACATCCCCGCCGGCACGGGCCCCGGCGCCGGCTCGCCGTACTTCCGTACGAGCAACCGCCACGCCCGGTACGCCTCGTCCGTGGTGACCTTCTGCTCCAGCACCGAGGGGATCAGCGACTCCAGCACCAGCCCGGTCCGCGTCAGCCGCAACCCGGGCCGCCGCCGCCAGGCCGACGCCACGGCCCGGTGCCGGGGCACGAAGAGCTCCGGCTCATCGGCGGCCCCGAGCATCGAAGGCAGCTGTTCGAGCAGCCACTCGGCCCCCGGCCCCCACGCCTCCGCCTCGACGGCCCCGCAGCGCAGCGCGACCCGCAGGGTCCCGGCCCCGACCGGCGTACGACTGGCCCGCCACACGGACCCGTCCGGCACCGCCCGGAAGGTCGGATCCCCGGGCCCCCGCCGCAACGGCCCCAGCACCAGCCCCAGATCGAGCGCCCCCTCGGGCACCCAGCTCCGCCGCAGCCCGCCCGACGCCTGCCGAGGCACCCCACCGGGCACGACGACTTCCCCACCTCGCACAGTCGTACGAGTGGGTCGCTGGGGGAAACGTCCGGCCACGGGAAGGTCCTAGTCAGAGATACGGCGCCTTATTGAGCCTAGGGGCCCGTCAGGTTTTCAGGGGCGCGGGGAACTGCGCGAGAACCACCCACGCACCCGCACTCGCCGACGCACCCGTACTCCCCACCTACTGGGCGCCCCGACCCCCACCTCACGTCACCGCACCTCGATGAACGCCCCCGCATCCCGCTCCCCCCGAGCCGGAGGCGCCCCGGCCGCATGCCCCACGGCCACCGCCCCCATCGGGTCCCACCCCTCCGGCAGCCTCAGCACCTCCCGCACGACCTCCCGGCAGAACATCGTCGAGGACACCCACGCCGACCCCAGCCGCTCCCCGGCCAGCGCGACCAGGAAGTTCTGCACGCCGGCCCCGGCGGCGACCACGAACATCTCCCGCTCGGCGCCGTCCCGCCGCGCGTCCCCGTAGTGGTGCGACCCGTCCATCACCAGACACGGCACCACCAGATACGGCGCGTGGCGCAGCACGTCCCCGCGCCGCACCCGCTTCGCGATCGACTCCTCGCTCTTGCCGTCCCGCCGCAGATCGGCGATCCACGCGTCCCGCATGGCGTCGAGCAGCCGTACCCGTGACTCCGCTGACTCCAGCAGCACGAACCGCCACGGCGTCGTGTGATGCGGCGCGGGCGCGGTCACCGCGGCGGCCACGGCCCGCCGCACGGCACCCGGGTCGACCGGCTCGTCCGTGAACGCCCGGACCGTACGCCGCTGGGTCACCGCGAGCCGTACGGCCTCGGAGGTGCCGAGCCGGAACATGTCGTCCGCCGCGCCCCGGACCAGCGCCCGCGTCCCCTCGCCGTGGTCCTCGGCCACCATCTGCCCGAGCCCGCGGACGACGGCGACGGGCAGCCCGGCGGCCTTGCCCTTCACCAGGTCACCGGCGGCGGCCAGTTCGTCGCCGGTGGCGACGACCGTCGCGCTGAGCGGGTTGCCGTGGGCGTCGGTGCCGCCCCGCAGGTCGTCGAGGACCCGCACCCCGGCCGCCCCGATGGCGACGTCCGTCAGCCCGCTGCGCCAGGGTCGCCCGAACGTGTCGGTGACGACGACCCCGACCTCGACACCCAGGGTGTCCCTGAGGCCGTCCCGGATCGCGCGCGCCGAGGCGTCGGGGTCCTCGGGCAGCAACAGCACGGTCCCGGCGGGGGTGTTGGAGGCGTCGACCCCGGCGGCGGCCATCACCAGCCCCTGCCGGTTCTCCACGATCCGCAGCGGCCCGCGCCGGGCCACCACCCGTACCGTCTCGGCGTCGATCGCGGCCTCCCGGTCGGCCGCCTCGACGATCCGGCCCTCCGCCTTCGACACGATCTTGGAGGTGACGAGCAGCACGTCCCCGTCGATCAGCCCCGGCTCGGCGGTGGCGATCAGCTTGGCGAGGTCGTCCCCCTCCCGTACCTCGGGAATCCCGGCCAGGGCCCAGACGCGGTACCCGCCACCGGGCGTCACCCTGCTCATGATGTCCTCGCTCACGCGCCCCGCACCTCCTCGGCCAGCGCCAGCGCCGCGCGGGCCATCTCCGCCGTCGCGTCCAGGTCGGTCATCATCAGCGGCACGGCCCGGCACCGTATGCCGGCGCTCTCGACGCGCTCCACGACGCCCGCGTCCACGGTGTCGACCAGCCAGCCGTCGAGCAGGCCGGAGCCGTAGTGCTCGGCGACGGCGGCGGCCGTGGACTCGACGCCGACGGCGGCGAGCACCTTGTCGGCCATCCCGCGCACGGGCGCGTCGCCGACGATGGGGGAGAGGCCCACGACCGGCACCCCGGCCTCGGCGACGGCCTCGCGGATGCCGGGCACGGCGAGGATGGTGCCGACGGAGACGACGGGGTTGGACGGCGGGAAGAGGATGACGTCCGCCTCGGCGACGGCCTCCAGGACCCCGGGCGCCGGCTTCGCCTGCTCGGCGCCGACCGGCACGATCGCCTCGGCCGGCACGGAGGCCCGCAGCCGCACCCAGTACTCCTGGAAGTGGATCGCCCTGCGCTCGCCGTCGATCTCGACGGCGACATGCGTCTCGACGCGGTCGTCCGTCATCGGGATCAGCCGCACCCCCGGCTTCCACCGGTCGCACAGCGCCTCGGTGACCGCGCTCAGCGGATACCCGGCGCCGATCATCTGCGTCCGCACGATGTGTGTGGCGAAGTCCCGGTCGCCGAGCCCGAACCAGTCGGGTCCGACGCCGTACGCCGCCAGTTCCTCCTTGAGGTGGAAGGTCTCGTCGGCCCGGCCCCAGCCCTGCTCCTCGTCGATGCCGTCGCCGAGGGTGTACATCACCGTGTCGAGGTCCGGGCAGACCTTCAGCCCGAAGAGGTGGATGTCGTCCCCGGTGTTGCCGATGACCGTGATGTCCGCGTCCGGCACGGCCCGCTTCAGACCGCGCAGGAACCGGGCACCACCGATGCCGCCTGCCAGAACCACAATGCGCATGGAAGCAGTCTCGCAGGCGGGTACGACAACGGGCCGCCCACCCGCGACCACGGCCGGATCACGCCGTGACGGCCGCCGCCTCCGCGCGTGCAGCCTCCGCGCCCGCCGCGCAGGCCCTCGGATGCATCGGCATGTCCGTCAGGCCCGGGTAGTACACGTGCAGGCTGACGGCGGGTTCCAGCGTGTCGTTGACGACCTCGTGCGCGTAACCCGGCGCGAACACGCGCTGCGCGCCCGCGCCGAGCACGCGCGTGCCCCGGTCGGTGCGCTCGGTCAGTGTGCCGTCGAGCACCGTCAGCACGCCGGAGGAGCCCCCGTGGTCGTGCAGTCCGGTGCCCTGTCCCGGCAGCCACGACAGCAGCCACACCTCGTACCCGGGACCGGTCGCCAGCCGGTGGTACCAGCGGGTGGTCGCGTCGTACTCGACGAGGTGCTCCCAGCGGGAGCGGTCGTCGGCCAGGGAACGGGCCAGGCCGGCGAACTCGGCCACGGTGACGGGGTGTTGGCGCGGCGCCTGGAGGAGGTGCGGTACTTCGAGAAGGTCGCCGGCGATCTGGAGGTCGCTGTCGCTGTTCATGAAGAGAGGTGGTCCTCGACGATGAGTGCGTGGGGGAGGGCGGGTGTCGCGTGAGGAAGCGGAGGAGACGACGGCCGAACCCCTACGGGCTCAGCGGCAGCCGGAGCGAGTGAGGCTCAACAGCTGGGACAGCAACAGCTACAGCGACGGCGAGCAGCACCGAGGGACCCGGCGGTGCGGGTCGAGGTGAGTGCCAAGTGCGCGAGCATGCCCACAAGGACATCGGTTCACACCTCTGCTGTCAACTTCGCGTCCGGTATGTGGATGACCGTTCACCTCTTCCGGTGCATCCGCGCGGCGAAAGGTTTGTGCGTGGGGAGTCGGGGACACATGGCGCACAACCCGGAACGAGTGAGTCGGTTCGAGCCGGAACGAGATCGAACTCCTGGGCGTCTTTCCTCGTAAGGAAGGGTGATCCGGTGAGAACTCCCCTCTGACGCCGCGCTGCTGTCAGGGTTTATGCCGATTTGAACACTTTCCGCATAGCCTTGGTTCCGCAGAGTGAATAAGGGGCTCAATAGCAGATCTCGGCTTGACTCGCCCGTAGCAGCACACTTGTAATTTCACTCGTGTCGTTCAGCCGAAATCGGTAACGGCCGCACGACGGGGACGCGAAAGACGGACGAGGGGCGCACATGACCGAGCTCGTGCAGCAACTGCTGGTCGACGACGCGGACGAAGAACTCGGCTGGCAGGAGCGCGCGCTGTGCGCCCAGACCGATCCCGAGTCCTTCTTCCCCGAGAAGGGCGGCTCGACCCGCGAGGCCAAGAAGGTCTGCCTCGCCTGCGAGGTCCGCTCCGAGTGCCTCGAGTACGCCCTCGCCAACGACGAGCGGTTCGGCATCTGGGGCGGCCTGTCGGAGCGCGAGCGCCGTCGCCTCAAGAAGGCAGCCGTCTGACCCGCCCGGAAAGACCGCCCGGAGAGCCGCCCGGCACAGTCGAACAGGAACAACCGAACATGTACGGCCCGTCGCAGGTGGGTTATCCACAGGCGGCGGGCCGCTCTGCTGCTCAGCCGTTAGTGTGGGCCCTCGTCCGAGACGTCCCGCTGTCCTCGCCGGACACAGACGTCCACCGCAGTCCACCGAACCGGGGCCCGTACCTCGATGTCCGTGCACAGCCACACCGCAGCCCACCACGACGCTGCCACGCCCGAGTTCCCACGTCATGTGGTGACCGCGGTCCTCGTCGCGCACGACGGCGCCCGCTGGCTGCCCGACGCGCTCGCCGGGCTGCTCGGCCAGGAGCGCCCGGTGCAGAGCGCCATGGCCGCCGACACCGGCAGCGCGGACGACTCCGCCCGGCTCCTCTCCGAAGCCCTCGGCGCGGACCGCGTCCTGCACCTCGCCCGACGCACCGGTTTCGGCCAGGCCGTCGAGGAGGCCAACCGCACCGCGGGCGTCCTCACCGAGGACGACCTGGCCTACCTCCGCCGCCCCAGCGGCTGGGACCCGGTCACCCGCAGCTGGCGCGACGACGCGTACGACATGCCGGAGCTGCCCCACGGCGAGCCGGTCCAGTGGCTGTGGCTGCTGCACGACGACTGCGCCCCCGAACCCGACGCCCTCGCCCAGCTGCTGCGGGCCGTGGAGAACGAACGCGAGCTGGGCCGGGACGACGTCGCCGTCGTCGGCCCCAAGCTGCGCGGCTGGTACGACCGCCGTCAGCTCCTGGAGGTCGGCGTCACCATCGCCGCCTCCGGCCGCCGCTGGACCGGCCTGGACCGCCGCGAGCAGGACCAGGGCCAGCACGACCACGTCAAGCCCAGCCTCGCCGTGTCCACCGCCGGCATGCTGATCCGCCGCGACGTCTTCGAGGAGCTGGGCGGCTTCGACCGCCGACTGCCCCTCATGCGGGACGACGTCGACCTGTGCTGGCGAGCCACCGCCGCCGGACACCGCGTCCTCGTCGCCCCCGAGGCCGTCGTACGGCACGCCGAGGCCTCCGCGCGCGAGCGGCGCACCGTCGACTGCGTGGGCCGCAACGCCGCCTCCCCGCACATGGTCGACAAGGCGGGCGCGACCTACACCCTCCTCGTCAACTCCCGTACGGCACAGCTCCCCTGGGTGGTGCTGCGGATCGTCCTCGGCACCCTGCTGCGGACCGTCGCGTATCTCGTCGGCAAGGTCCCCGGACAGGCCGTCGACGAGATCCGCGGGCTGCTGAGCGTGCTGCTGCGGCCCGAGCGGATCATCGCCGGGCGGCGCAGGCGAGGCCGGTCGCAGCTGGACAAGGGCGAACTGCGCCCGCTGTTCCCCCCGCCCGGCGCGACCGTCCGGGCCACCTTCGAACAGGCCGCGGGCGATCTGTTCGGCCGCTCCGACACCGACACCTCCCCGGCCGGACGGCACGGCGGCGCCGTCGAGTCGGGCCCCGGCGACGACGACGCCGACTTCCTCCAGGTCGAGCAGTTCGCCCGGCTCAAGCGCGTCGCGCGCGCCCCCGGGCCCGTGCTCTTCGCGCTCCTGCTGCTCGCCTCGCTCGCCGCCTGCCGTGAGCTGCTCGGCGGCGGCGCGCTCGTCGGCGGCACCCTGCTGCCCGCGCCCGCCGACTCGGCCGCGCTGTGGTCGCGCTACCTGGACGGCTGGCACCCGGTCGGCGCGGGCGGCGCCGAGGCCGCGCCGCCGTATCTGGCGATCGTGGCCATGCTCGCCTCCCTGCTGTTCGGCTCCACCGGACTCGCGGTCACCGTGCTCCTCGTGGCCTCCGTGCCGCTGGCCGGTTTCACCGCCTACTTCGCCTCACGGCGCCTGGTGGAGTCGCGGCTGCTGCGCGCCTGGGCCGCGATCGTGTACGCCTTTCTGCCCGCCGTCACCGGCGCGCTGGCCACCGGCCGCCTCGGCACCGCCGTCCTCGCGATCCTGCTGCCCCTGATCGCCCGCGCGGGCGCCGCGGCCGCCGGGCTCACGAACAACACGGGGGCGCGCGGCAGTTGGCGTGCCACCTGGGCGTACGCGCTGCTGCTGACGATCACCACCGCGTTCACCCCGATCGTGTGGCCCCTCGCGCTGCTCCTCGGCCTCGGGCTCCTCGTGGTGCGCCGCCGCGAGATCACCGCCTACGGCCCCCGCTTCCTCGCCCAGCTGGGCACCCCGCTGCTGGTCCTCGCCCCCTGGTCGCTGACGCTGCTGCCGTTCGGCTTCTTCCAGGAGGCCGGTCTGGAGTACGGCGGGAGCACGGCCTCGGCGACGGATCTGCTGGGCATCAGCCCCGGCGGACCCGGCACGGTCGGCGGACTGACGCTCATCGGCGTCGTCCTCGCCGCGCTGGCCGCCCTGCTGCGCTCGGAACGGCAGCCGGCGATCCGGACCGCCTGGATCGCCGCCCTGACGGCCCTGGTCTTCGCGGTCCTCTCCAACGGCTCCACCTGGGCCGGCCCCGCGACCCTCGTCTACGGCATCGCCCTGCTCACCGCCGCAACCCTGGGCGCCGACGGAGCACGCCACCGCGTCGCCGAGCAGAGCTTCGGCTGGCGCCAGCCGGTGGCCGTGCTCATCGCGCTCGCCGCCGCCGTCGGCCCGCTGCTGGCCGCCGCCGACTGGGTGCTCGGCGGCGCCGACGGCCCCCTGGAGCGCCGCGACCCCGTCCAGGTGCCCGCGTTCGTCGCCGAGGAGAGCGGCACCCGCGACCAGGCCCGCACCCTGGTCCTCGACAGCGACTCCACCGCCGAGGTCGGCTACACCCTGGTCCGCGGCTCGGGCGTCCGCCTCGGCGACGCCGAACTCACCGCCGCCGCCGGGGACAACAAGCAGCTCGACCAGGTCGTCGCCAACCTCGTCGCCGGCTCCGGCGCCGACCAGAGTGACGAACTCGGCGGGTTCGCCGTGCGGTACGTCCTGGTCCGGCCGGGCTCGCCCCGTGAGGTCAGCCGGGTCCTGGACGCCACGCCCGGTCTGAGCCGGCTCAGCCAGCAGGACGGCAGCGCCCTGTGGCGGGTGGACCGCCAGGTCGCCCGTGTCACCGTCGAGGCAGCTTCCGGCGCCCCCAAGGCCGTAGCCGCCGGCCCCGTCGACGTGCACACCACCATCCCGGCCGGCGGTTCGGGCCGCGTGCTGCGCCTCGCCGACACCGCCGACGAGTCCTGGACCGCCACCCTCGACGGCAAGCCGCTCACCCCGACCACGGTCGACGGCTGGGCCCAGGGCTTCCAACTGCCCGTGGACGGCGGCCGGCTGGACGTCACCTTCGACGCCCCCGTCGGCCACACCGGCTGGCTGTGGGCTCAGGGCTCGCTCGCCGTCGTCCTCGTGGTCCTCGCCCTGCCCGGCCGCCGCCGGGACGTCGACGACGACCTCCCGGACGAGCCGGTCGCCGCCGTGCCCGCCCAGGACATCACCGGCGACGGCCGCCGCGCCCGCCGCCTGCGCGCCCAGGCGGAGGCCGAGGCCGAGGCCGGACAGAGCGCTGACCCCGGCCTCCCGTCCGCCCCCGAGGAGATCCCGGTCGCCGCTCCCGTCCCGCAGCAGCAGGGGTACGGCGAGTGGGACACCCAGCACCACACGGGCGCCGAGTACGGCCAGTACGACCAGCAGTACCAGGGCACCGCCCAGCAGTACCCCGCGGGCGCGTACGACCAGCAGCAGTACTACCAGGCCGCCCCCGACCAGGGCGCCCAGTACGACCCGTACGCCCCCTACGGCGGCAACACGGTCTCGTACGACCAGACGTACACCCAGGGCTACGACGCGACGTACGACCCGTCGCACGGCACCGGCGCCGACAGCGAGCGCCCCGACGGGAGCCAGCAGTGAACCGCCAGACCCTGTCCCTGATCGCCGGCGCGACCGCCCTGGCCGCCGTCACCGGCTTCGCCACGCTCTCCGCGCCCGGCGCCTCCGGCGACGGCACCACCGCGAAGGCGGCGGCCCAACTGCCCGTGCAGCGCACGAGCCTGCTCTGCCCGCAGCCGAGCACCTCGGACATCGCGGAGACGGCGTACGCCGCCTTCACCCCGGTCACCGAGGGCACCGGCGACGACGGCAGCGCCGAACTCCTCGCGGCGGGAGGGGAGTCGACGGACACCGGCAAGGACGGAGCGGACGACAAGGGCGACAAGGACGGCAAGGCCGGTGCGGGCAAGGCCGCCAAGCCGGTCGTCGAGATCAAGGAGCCCGGCAAACCCGTGGCCGGCAGCACCGACGGCGGTGACTCGCCCGCGCTGATCGGCACGGCCGAGGGGAAGTTCGCGCCCGGCTGGACGGTCCAGGAGACCACCGAGGTCGCCGCCGGCACCGGCCGCGGCCTGCTCGGCGTCAACTGCGCCGCCCCGGACACCGAGTTCTGGTTCCCGGGCGGCAGCACGGCCGCGGGCCGCACCGACTACGTCCACCTCGTCAACCCGGACGACTCGGCGGCCGTCGTCGACATCGAGCTGTTCGGCAAGGACGGCGCCCTGAAGTCGACGGTGGGCGACGGCATCACGGTCCAGCCCCGCTCCGGCGAGCCGGTCCTCCTGTCGACGCTCGCCACGGCGAAGGAGGCCGACCTCACGGTCCACGTCAACGTCCGCAGCGGCCGCGTCGCCGCCGCCGTCCAGGCCCTCGACGACAAGGTGGGCGGCGACTGGCTCTCCGCCGCGGCCGACCCGGCGGGCACCCTGGTCCTCCCCGGCATCCCGAAGGACGCCACCTCCGTGACCCTCGTCGCCTACGCCCCCGGCGACGCCGACGCCGACCTGAAGCTCCGCCTCGCCTCGCCCAACGGCGCGATCACCCCGGCGGGCAACGAGACGCTGCACGTCAAGGGCGGCATGACCGCCTCCGCCGACCTGGGCGACATCACGCGCGGCGAGCCCGGCTCCCTCATCCTGACCCCCACCGGCCAGTCGGTGCCGGTGGTCGCCGCCCTCCGCGTCGTCCGCGGCAAGGGCGCCAACCAGGAGACCGCCTTCATCCCGGCGACCCGCCCGGTCGGCGCGCGCGCCACGGTCACCGACAACCGCGCCAAGGGCACGACCCTCACGCTCACCGCGCCCACCGGTGCGGCCGAGGTGCGGGTCACCGCGTCCGCCGGCAGCGGGGGCGGGGAGTCCGCGACGAAGACCTTCACGATCAAGGCCGGCACCACGCAGAACGTCGACATGCCCGCCCCGAGCGGCCTCAAGGGCACCTACGCCCTCACCGTCGAGACCACCTCCGGCGCCCCCGTCTACGCCTCCCGCCTCCTTGAATCCAAGTTCGACGGCGTCCCCGCCTTCACCATCCAGACCCTCCCGGACGACCGCGGCACGGTGGCCGTCCCCGAGGCGAGGCAGGACTTGTCGATCATGCAGAAGTAGCAGGTTCTTTGGCGGGCGCGGGCGCGGGCGCGGGCGCGGGTGCGGGTGCGGGTGCGTGGGGCTTCTCGCGCAGTTCCCCGCGCCCCTGAAAAGCAGGGGCTGCGCCCCGTGCTTTTCGTCCCGAAAGGGCCGCAGGCCTCTTTCAGGGGTGCGGGGAACTGCGCGACCAGCCCCCACCGAACCCGCACGGGGGCGAAAAACCCGGCGTCAGTCCTCGCCGTACCGAGGATCCACGTTCTCCGGATTCAGCCCCAGCAACTCCGCCACCTGCTCCACCACGACCTCATGCACCAGCGCGGCCCGCTCGTCCCGCCCCTTGGTACGGATCTCCACCGGCCGTCGGTACACCACGACCCGCGCGGGCCGCCCCTCGCGCGCCGCGACCGTCCCCCCGAGCGGCACGGCCTCGTCGTTCCACGCCCCGTCCGCCGGCCCGTCGAGCCGCGGCACCTCCAGCACGAGGAAGTCGATGTCGGCCAGCTGCGGCAACCGCCGCTCCAGCCGCTCCACGGAGTCCTGCACAAGATCCGCGAACACGTCCGCACGGCTCGCCGCGAGCGGTACCTGCGGTGGCGCGATGGGCCCACGCATCCCCCTGCCGTGCCGGTCTCGGCGGCGGGGCCCGGGTGCGGAGGCGGCGCGGGGCGGTACGAGGTTGTCCATCACCTGTGAAGCGTAGTCCCCACGAGGTCCGCCCGCCCGGCTCCACGCCCCCGGCGGCCCCGGCCGGTCGGCCCCGTACGGCATGTCGCAGGTTGACCATTCCAGCCAAGGTTGGGCTCGATTCCGTATCTCTCCAAGACCGGCGAACTCACGTCAATTAGCCTGGTTTATACCGAAAATTGACCGAATTCGGGCCTGTTCGGCATCCCGGACGCGGGGTTACTCGCAGGTCAACGAGGTGGGTTCGGAGGGGCGTGTGGGGCGTTTCACAGCACGACACGGTGGAGTGACCTGGTGGAGAGTCGTCGCGGCCCGCTCAAGAGTGCGGTACCGTCCAACGTCGTGAGCCCTGTACGTCGCTGTTCGCGCACCGCTTGCGGCCGCCCCGCCGTCGCGACGCTGACGTACGTCTACGCCGACTCGACCGCGGTCCTCGGCCCCCTCGCGACCTACGCCGAACCCCACTGCTACGACCTGTGCGCCGAGCACTCCGAGCGCCTCACCGCCCCGCGCGGCTGGGAGGTCGTACGACTGCTGGACGCCTCGGCCCCCGCGCGCCCCAGCGGTGACGACCTGGAGGCGCTCGCCAACGCCGTGCGCGAGGCGGCCCGCCCGCAGCAGCGCGCGGCGGAGGCCGGTGGCGGCGCGCGTACGGCGGACCCGATGGAGGTCGCCCGCCGAGGCCACCTCCGGGTGCTGCGCTCCCCCGACAACTGACCTTCCGCGTGGGGTCGTTGCCGTAGCCGCGGAGCCGTATTCCGTAGGGGTGGCTCCCCGGCCGTACCTCGTGGCTCTTTCTGTTCGCACCGTTTCGCTCGGTGGCGCACGCCTGTTGACGACCCGTCGACACGGACGCGATCATTCCGGGTGCCCGTGCCGTGAGAAGCCGCTTCCGCATCGCGGAATCCGGGGAGGCTCCCGTGTACGTCCAGCAACTGGAACCCGTGGCCGGTTCGCTCGGCCTGTCCGCCCTGATCGCGACCCTGCCCCTCGTCACCGTCCTGGTGCTGCTGGGCGGCCTGCGGGTCAAAGCCCATCTGGCAGGCCTGATCGGCCTCCTGACGGCCGTTCTGGTCGCCTGGCTCGCCTTCCGCATGCCGCTCGGCCAGACGCTCTCCAGCGCGGCCCAGGGGGCCGTGTTCGGCCTCTTCCCGATCATGTGGATCGTCGTCAACGCCCTGTGGGTGTACCGGATGACCGTCCGCACCCGGCACTTCGACATCCTGCGCCGCTCCTTCGGACGGCTCTCCGACGACCCGCGCATCCAGGCGCTCGTCGTCGCGTTCTGCTTCGGCGCGCTGCTGGAGGCCCTCGCCGGCTTCGGCGCGCCGGTCGCCATCTGCTCGGTCATGCTCGTCGCACTCGGCTTCGAACCGGTGAAGGCCGCCGTGGTCGCCCTCGTGGCCAACACCGCGCCCGTCGCCTTCGGTGCCATGGGCACCCCCGTCGTCACCCTCGCCCAGGTCACCGAACTGCCCCTGGACACCGTCGCGTCCGTGGTCGGCCGCCAGACGCCGCTGCTCGCCCTCGTGGTGCCGCTGGTCCTGGTCTGGCTCGTCGACGGGCGGCGCGGGCTGCGCGAGACCTGGGTGCCCGCCCTGGCGTGCGGATCCGCCTTCGCCGTCGCCCAGTTCATCGCCTCCAACTACGTCTCCGCGCAACTCGCCGACATCGGAGCCGCCTTGCTGGGCGCGGGCGCCCTCGTCGCCGTGCCCCAAGCGCGCCGCCCCGCCGCCGAGCCCGTACGGGCCGCCGTGCTGACCGGCGTACGCAGCGAGGACCTCGACGAGGAGGACCCGCCGCGCGAAGTCCTGCGCGCCTACGCCCCGTACGCGCTGATCGTCGCGATCTTCTCCGTCGCGCAGATCCCGGTGCTGAAGGAGTGGCTGGCCGGGGCGACCCAGGTCTACGACTGGCCCTTCCTGGACGTCGTGGACCCGGACGGCGATCCCGTGGGCGGCAATGTCTTCACCTGGCCGGTCGTGTCCACCGGCGGCACGCTGGTGCTGCTCGCCGGGCTCTGCACGGCCGTCGTCCTGGGGGTCCACGCGCGCGTGGCCGTCCGGGAGTGGGCCGCCACGGTCCACGAACTGCGGTTCGCGATCCTCACCGTGACCTCCGTGCTCGCCCTGGCCTATGTCATGAACCTCTCCGGACAGGCCGCGACCATCGGCCACTTCGTGGCGGCGGCGGGCGCCGGGCTCGCCTTCCTGTCACCCGTCCTCGGCTGGTTCGGCGTCGCCGTCTCCGGCTCGGACACCTCCGCCAACGCGCTCTTCGGCGCCCTGCAGGTGAGCGCGGCCCGGGAGTCGGGCCTGTCGCCGGAACTGCTCGCCGCCGCCAACAGTTCCGGCGGCGTCCTCGGCAAGATGATCTCCCCGCAGAACCTGACCATCGCCTGCGCCGCGGTCGGTCTCGCGGGGCGCGAGGGCGACCTGTTGCGCAAGGTGCTGCCCTGGAGTCTGGGGCTGCTGCTGGTGATGTGCCTGATCGTGGTCGGCCAGAGCACCCCCGTACTGGAATGGATGCTTCCGTGAGGCGCCCCGACCGGACCGGGACCGTCCTTCGAGGTCACACGGACCACTGTCACACCGGGCGGGTAGTTTGGGTGCCCGGTGAGGACTTCAGGAGGGTTTGGCCGTGGCTGCTGATCTGACGACGATCGTGAAGGCGTACGACGTGCGCGGGGTGGTCCCGGACCAGTGGGACGAGACCCTGGCCGAGCTGTTCGGAGCGGCCTTCGCCCGCGTGACCGGCGCGGACGCCATCGTGACCGGCCACGACATGCGCCCCTCCTCGCCCGGTCTGTCGCGTGCCTTCGCGCGCGGGGCGGCGGCCCTCGGGGTGGACGTGACCGAGATCGGCCTCTGTTCCACGGACCAGCTGTACTACGCGTCGGGCGCGCTGGACCTGCCCGGCGCCATGTTCACTGCCTCCCACAACCCCGCCCAGTACAACGGCATCAAGCTCTGCCGCGCCGGCGCCGCCCCCGTCGGCCAGGACACCGGCCTCGCCGACATCCGTGAACTGGCCGAGGAATGGAGCGAGTCGGGCGCGCCCGAGCCCGCCGCGACACCGGGGACGATCACCCGGCGTGACACCTTGGAGGGGTACGCGGCGCATCTGCTCGGCCTCGTCGACCTGACCTCGATCCGCCCCCTGAAGGTCGTCGTCGACGCGGGCAACGGCATGGGCGGCCACACCGTCCCGACCGTCTTCGCCGGCCTTCCCCTCGACCTCGTCCCCATGTACTTCGAACTGGACGGCACGTTCCCGAACCACGAGGCCAACCCCCTCGACCCGGCGAACATCGTCGACCTCCAGAAGCGGGTCCGCGAGGAGGGCGCCGACCTCGGCATCGCCTTCGACGGCGACGCCGACCGCTGCTTCGTCGTCGACGAGCAGGGCGACCCCGTCCCGCCCTCCGCGATCACCGCCCTGGTCGCCGCCCGCGAACTGGCCCGGCACGGCGGCAAGGGCACGGTCATCCACAACCTGATCACCTCCTGGTCCGTCCCCGAGGTCGTGAAGGAGCACGGCGGCACGCCCGTGCGCACCCGCGTCGGCCACTCCTTCATCAAGGCCGAGATGGCAAGAACCGGCGCGATCTTCGGCGGCGAGCACTCCGCCCACTACTACTTCGCCGACTTCTGGAACGCCGACACGGGCATGCTGGCCGCCCTCCACGTCCTCGCCGCCCTCGGCGGGCAGGACGGCCCCCTCTCCGCCCTCGTCGCCCAGTACGACCGCTACGCAGGCTCCGGCGAGATCAACTCCACCGTCGCCGACCAGCCGGGCCGCCTCGCGGCGATCAAGGCCGCCTACGGGAGCCGGGAAGACATCACCCTGGACGAGCTGGACGGCCTCACGGTCACCTCCACCGACTGGTGGTTCAACGTCCGCCCCTCCAACACGGAGCCCCTCCTCCGCCTGAACGCGGAGGCGAGGGACGAGCAGACGATGACAAAGGTGAGGGACGAGGTCCTGGCGATCATCAGATCGTGACCCCTGAGAAAACAGGCCCCAGGCCCTGTTTTCAGGGGCGCGGGGAACTGCGCGATCAGCCCCCACCGGACCCGCACATGCCCACCCACCCCCGCGCGGAGCGCGAAAGGGGGTCGAAGGGGCGCAGCCCCCGGGGAGGGGACGGGTAGGGGCGGCGGGGGCGAACAACCCCGCCCCCAACCCCGGCACCGACCCCCGCACGGCGGTACGCTGACCAGGCCGCACCCGCACGAACCCGCCCCCGAAGGGACCCCGACATGCCGCTCGAAGCCGGCCTCCTGGAGATCCTCGCCTGCCCGGCGTGCCACGCCCCCCTCACGGAGGAGGACACCGAGCTGACCTGCACGAGTACGGACTGCGGCCTCGCCTACCCGATCCGGGACGGCATCCCCGTACTCCTCGTCGACGAGGCCCGCCGCCCCGAGTGACCCGCGCGGTCAAGCCCGCGCGCAAGGCGTAACCCCGTACGACCCGGAAAACCGGCGTACGGGCGACCAGGGCACCCGGCGATCGGAGGCAGCCGCCCATGCTCGACGAATCGTTGCTGGACACCCCCGAGGCCCTGTCGGAGGCGGACCGCCGCGACCTGCTCCGCGGCGCCGCCGAGGCCGGCGCCCGGGTCCGTACGGCCATCCGCCTCGGCACCGAGGCCGGCATCCCGAGTCTGAAACCGGACGGCCGCCCCCGCGCCCTCCTGATCGCGGGCCCCGGCATGGCCTCCGCGGGCGTCGCCGACCTGCTCGGCGCCCTCGCCGGATCCAGCTGCCCCATCACCCGGCTCCACCCCACCGGCGTGGCCCCCGCCGCGGGCGCACTCCGCTGGGACCTCCCGGGCTGGGCCGGCTCGGTCGACCTGCTGCTGATCGCCACCGCCGACGGCTCCGAACCCGGCCTGTCGCTCCTGGCCGACCAGGCCTACCGGCGCGGCTGCACCGTCGTCGCCGTCGCCCCGCCCCGCACCCCGGTCGCCGAGGCCGTGGAAGGCGCCCACGGCCTCTTCGTACCGATGGCGACCGGCCCGTACGAGCAGGAGGTGCCCCTCGGCGCCGCCGCCCCCGGAGTCCTGTGGGCGCTGCTGACCCCCATGCTGGCGCTGCTGGACCGCACCGGCCTGGTCGCCGCCCCGCCGGACGCCCTGCAGAAGGTCGCCGACCGCCTCGACCATGTCGCCGAGCGCTGCGGCCCGGCCATCGCCACCTACGGCAACCCGGCCAAGACGCTCGCCGCCGAGCTGGCCGACGCGCTCCCGGTGATCTGGACCGAGGGCCAGTCCGCCGGCCCCGTCGGCCGCCGCTTCGCCTCCGCGCTCGCCGAACTCGCGGGGCGCCCGGCCGTCGCCGCCCAGCTGCCGGAGGCCCTCGCCTCGCACACGGTGCTGCTGTCCGGCCCGCTCGCCGCGAACGCCGACCCCGACGACTTCTTCCGCGACCGCGTCGAGGACGCACCCGTCCTGCACGCGCGCGTGGTGCTCGTCCGCGACCGCCCCACCGGAGGCCTGAGCGCCGTACCGGCCGCCCGCGAGCTGGCCCTCGGCCACGACACCGCGATCAGCGAGCTGGAACCCGAGGAGGGCAGCGACCTGGAGACCCTCGCGGAGATGATCGCCATCACGGATTTCGCCGCCGTTTACCTGTCGCTCGCTTCCGGCGCCTGATCCTTACCGGAGCCCGACCCCGACCGGGCCCAGGGCCCTCGGCCGGCCTCCCACCTACGGAGAAACACACACCATGGACCGCCTCGACAACACCGTCCGCCCCTACGCCTGGGGTTCGACCACCGCCATCCCGCACCTCCTCGGCCTGACCCCCACCGGCGAGCCGCAGGCGGAGATGTGGATGGGCGCCCACCCCGGCGCCCCCTCGCGCACCGGGCGCGGCCCCCTCACCGAGGTGATCGGCGAGGCCCCGGAACGCGAACTGGGCAGCCGCACGGTCGAGAAGTTCGGTCCCCGCCTCCCCTTCCTCCTCAAGCTCCTCGCCGCCGGCGCCCCCCTCTCCCTCCAGGTCCACCCCGACCTCGAACAGGCCAGGGAGGGCTACGAGGACGAGGAGCGGCGCGGCATCCCGATCGACGCGGGCCACCGCAACTACAAGGACGCCAACCACAAGCCCGAACTCATCTGCGCCCTCACCGAGTTCGACGGCCTCTGCGGCTTCCGCGACCCGCTCAAGGCCGCCGACCTGCTCGCCGGTCTCGACGTCGACTCGCTCAAGCCGTACGTCGACCTTCTGCACGCCCGCCCCGAAGAGGCCGCGCTCCGCGAGGTGTTGACCGCCGTCCTGGCCGCCGACCCCGCCGAGATGGCCCACACGGTCACCGAGACCGCGGCCGCCTGCGCCCGCCTCGGCGGCGACTACGCCCCGTACGCCGACATCGCCCACCACTACCCGGGCGACCCCGGCGTCATCGCCGCCCTGCTCCTCAACCACGTACGCCTGCAGCCCGGCGAGGCCCTGTTCCTCGGCGCCGGCATCCCGCACGCCTACCTGAACGGCCTCGGCGTCGAGATCATGGCCAACTCCGACAACGTCCTGCGCTGCGGTCTGACCCCCAAGCACGTGGACGTCCCCGAACTCCTGCGCGTCGTCCGCTTCGAGGCGACCGAACCCGGGGTCCTGCGCCCCGAGGCGTCCCCCGACGGCGAGGAGGTCTACGAGACCCCCATCGACGAGTTCCGCCTCTCCCGCTTCGTCCTCCCCGAGGCCGGCGCCCCGCACGACCTCACCCGCGCCACCCCGCAGATCCTGCTCTGCACGGCCGGTTCGGTCCGCGCGGGCGAACACACCCTCGCCCCCGGCCAGTCCGTCTTCGTACCGGCGGACGAGAAGGCCGAGGTGTCCGGACCGGGCACGCTGTTCCGCGCCACCGTCGTCGCCTGAGCGGCGTCACCCCGTCGTGACCGGGGTGATCTCTTCCCGATCCACGGCCAGACGCACCGGGACCCGGCCGGGCTGCAACAATGCCCCCTGCAAAAGGCGGGCAAAGCCCGGCCGGTGACGGACGGAAGCATGGGTACGCGTGTCAGGTACGCACACCCACGCACAGACATATGCGTAGGCGAAGGGACACTCCGGACATATGAGCGCGTCAGGCGGCACCAAGGCGATCGTGGCGGCACTCGCCGCCAACCTCGCGATCGCGGTAGCGAAGTTCGTGGCGTTCCTCTTCAGTGGCTCGTCGTCGATGCTCGCCGAGTCCGTGCACTCGCTCGCCGACTCGGGCAACCAGGCCCTGCTGCTGGTCGGCGGCAAGAAGGCCCAGCGCGAGGCCACCCCGCAACACCCCTTCGGCTACGGCCGCGAGCGCTACATCTACGCCTTCCTCGTCTCCATCGTCCTCTTCTCCGTCGGCGGCATGTTCGCCCTCTACGAGGGCTACGAGAAGATCAAGGACCCGCACGAGATCGAGGCCTGGTACTGGCCGGTCGGCGTCCTCGTCTTCGCGATCGTCGCCGAGACCTTCTCCTTCCGGACCGCCATCAAGGAATCGAACGTCCTGCGCGGCAAGAAGTCCTGGACCGACTTCGTCCGCCACGCCAAGGCCCCCGAGCTGCCCGTCGTCCTCCTGGAGGACCTCGGCGCCCTCGTCGGCCTGGTCCTCGCCCTCGGCGGCGTCGGCCTCGCCCTGCTCACCGGCGACGGCGTCTGGGACGGCATCGGCACCCTCTGCATCGGCGTCCTGCTGATCCTGATCGCGCTCGTCCTGGCCGCCGAGACCAAGTCGCTGCTCCTGGGCGAGGCCGCCGGCGTCGAAGAGGTCAAGAAGATCGAGGCCGCGATCGTCGACGGCGACACGGTCCCCGGCATCATCCACATGCGCACGCTCCACCTCGGCCCCGAGGAACTGCTGGTCGCCGCCAAGATCGCCGTCCGGCACGACGAGACGGCGACCGAGGTCGCCGACGCCATCGACGCCGCCGAGGCCCGTATCCGTGCGGCCGTCCCGATCGCCCGTGTCATCTACCTGGAGCCCGACATCTACAGCGAGGCGGAGGCCACCAAGGGCGCCGACGCCGAAGCCGCCCCCGGCGGCCCGGCACCCACCGCCGAGCACTGACCCACCGGCCGCTCCCAGGCACAGGGGCCCGTCGCCACGATTCGCGACGGGCCCTTTCCCGTACCCGGCCCCGCCCCTGTCCCGTACGGCTCCACCCCTCCCTTCGGCTCGATCCGTACCCGGGCGGACTGGGGCAGGCAGGGCCGACCGGTGTAGCTTGGGACGGAGCCAGACGTCGCTGCTGATGGCGGTCGGGCGGTCCCACCGGGGACCGGCCGAGGGAGAGAGGGCCTCCGACGGACTGCGCTGCGCGCACCGGGCATGCCTGTGTCCTCTTCGGGGCACCCCTGTGTCCGCCGCCGCGCAGACCAGCCCTACCCACCCTCGACCCGACACCGAGGAGCAGCTCGCAATGACGACTGTCGACAACCGACAGGACTTCAAGGTCGCCGACCTCTCCCTGGCCGCCTTCGGCCGCAAGGAGATCACCCTCGCCGAGCACGAGATGCCCGGCCTGATGGCGATCCGCAAGGAGTTCGCCGCCACCCAGCCGCTGGCCGGCGCGCGCATCATGGGCTCCCTGCACATGACCGTGCAGACCGCCGTCCTGATCGAGACCCTGGTCGCCCTCGGCGCCAAGGTCCGCTGGGTGTCCTGCAACATCTTCTCCACCCAGGACCACGCCGCCGCGGCCGTCGCCGTCGGCCCGAACGGCACGCCCGAGAACCCGCAGGGCGTCCCGGTCTTCGCCTGGAAGGGCGAGACCCTGGAGGAGTACTGGTGGTGCACCGAGCAGGCGCTGACCTGGCCGGACAGCCCCACCGGCGGCCCCAACATGATCCTCGACGACGGCGGTGACGCCACCCTCCTCGTCCACAAGGGCGTCGAGTACGAGAAGGACGGCGAGGTCCCCGCCGTCGACACCGCCGAGAACGACGAGCACCGCGTCATCCTCGAACTCCTGCACCGCACGATCACCGACGGCTCCCAGAAGTGGACCCAGCTCGCCTCGGAGATCCGCGGCGTCACCGAGGAGACCACGACCGGCGTCCACCGCCTGTACGAGATGCAGCGCGACGGCCAGCTGCTCTTCCCGGCGATCAACGTGAACGACGCCGTGACGAAGTCGAAGTTCGACAACAAGTACGGCTGCCGCCACTCCCTGATCGACGGCATCAACCGCGCCACCGACGTCCTCATCGGCGGCAAGACCGCCGTGGTGTTCGGCTATGGCGACGTCGGCAAGGGCTGCGCGGAGTCGCTGCGCGGGCAGGGCGCCCGTGTCATCGTCACCGAGATCGACCCGATCTGCGCCCTCCAGGCGGCGATGGACGGCTACCAGGTCACCACGCTCGACGAGGTCGTCGAGACCGCCGACATCTTCATCACCACGACCGGCAACAAGGACATCATCATGGCCGCCGACATGGCCAAGATGAAGCACCAGGCCATCGTCGGCAACATCGGCCACTTCGACAACGAGATCGACATGGCCGGTCTCGCCAAGGTGCCCGGCATCGTCAAGGACGAGGTCAAGCCCCAGGTCCACACCTGGACGTTCGAGGACGGCAAGGTCCTCATCGTCCTGTCCGAGGGCCGCCTGCTGAACCTGGGCAACGCCACCGGCCACCCGTCGTTCGTGATGTCCAACTCCTTCGCGGACCAGACGCTGGCCCAGATCGAGCTGTTCACCAAGCCCGACGAGTACCCCACGGGCGTCTACACGCTGCCCAAGGCCCTCGACGAGAAGGTCGCCCGCCTCCACCTCGACGCGCTCGGCGTGAAGCTCACGACGCTGCGCCCCGAGCAGGCCTCGTACATCGGTGTGGAGGTCGAGGGTCCGTACAAGTCGGACCACTACCGCTACTGATCCGCCCGGCGGGTGCGTTCGTGCGTCCCATCGACGCACCCGTCACGGCAGCAGCGATCAGGCAGGCCCCCGCACCCCCGTGCCGGGGGCCTGCCCGTTCCACCCCTCAGCCCCGTCCGTCCGTCGACCGGACCGGCCCGTCAAGACCCAGGACCCCCATGCCCCGCGGCCGGTATTCGCTGTACGACCCGCACGACCACACCCTCCTCGCCGAAGAACACTTCCACTGCGCGCCCGGCCCGTCCGGCTGGCGCTATGTCTCCCAGCTGACCGCTCCCTCCGGCGACCACATGGGCTCCGTCGACCTCGCCCTGGACGAACTCGGCCGCCCCATCCGCCTCGAACTGCACGCCGCGAGCTGGCAGGTCCGCGGCGCCGCCCTCGACGGCGTCACCTGGGTCCGCACCGACCCCACCGGTACGGAGGCCACCGAGGGCAATGTCGCCGCCCACGCCTTCACCGGCACCTCCCCGGCGTTCCTGATCGCCACCGCCCGCCTCCTGCGCCTCACCCCCTCCGCACCCGCCACCCGCGTACGCCTCGTCCGCTTCACCGACCCGGTCCTCGCCCCGCGCACCCTGGACCAGTCCTGGGCCTTGATCGAAAGAGAAGCACACGCCACTGACAACGGCCCCCTGACCGTGGACGAATACCAGGTCACAGCCCTGGACACGGGCGAGCGGCACACCGTCCACCTCACGGGCGACGTCGTCCTGTCGGCCCCCGGGATCGAGCTGGAGCACCTGGAGACACCACCGTCCACGTTCGGCTGAGCCCGGCCCGACGCGCGGCTGACGATGGTGCTCGGCCGGCGACGGTTCGGGGGAGGGCCAGGGCCTAGGCGGGTGGCGCGAATCCGGTGCTGGGCCGGTCAGGAGCGGGCGGCTGGTGCCGCGCAGGCTCGGCGGCTGCCGGAGCGGGCGAAGCCGGGGCTACGGCGTGGCCGGGGACGGGAACGCCAGCCGGGGGAGCGAAGCCCGCGGGAGCGGCAGGGGGCTGAGCCACCGGCCCGCCCCAACCGGGCCCGGCGACCGGGGCACCGGGCCCGCCCGTACGCGGCGCACCCGGAGGACCTGCCACGCCGCCCGTCCCGGCGGCGCCCCCGAACGCCTGGCGGGCCTCCCGCGCCTGCCGCTCGTGCACCACGGCCGCCAGATACGCGCCGGGCGGCACCCCGTACGGCGCCGGGGCACCCGTACGCGCCGCGAGGTCCGCGGCGAGACGTTCCGCCATGGCCGCGCCCACGTGCGGGTCCAGCTGCCGCATCCGCGTCAGGTACTGGCGGACGGCCAACCACAGATCGTCCGGAACGGCGGACAGGTCGAGCCCGGAGAACTGCCCCACGAGCCAGGGCGGCGGCGGAGGCACGAACGCCGTCCGCCCGGCCGGAACCCGCTCCCGCACGACCAGCGTCCCCGCGAACACATCACCCAGCCGCCGCCCCCGCGCCGACACGAGCGAGGCGATACAGGCGACGACACCGAACGTCATCAGGATCTCCACCACCCCGACCGCGCCGCGCACCAGCGCGTGCCGGAACCGGATCGGCCCACCGTCGTCCCGCACCACCCGGAGCCCGCACGCCAGCTTCCCCAGCGAACGCCCATGGCTCAGCGTCTCCACCGCGATCGGGCCGCCCACGAGGACGAGCAGGAAGGCGGCGACGGATATCGCCGCCTGCGCGGCCTCGTCGAGGCCGGCCGTCGACAGCACCAGGACCAGGACCACCGCGAGGTACACGACCATGGCCACGATCAGGTCGAGCAGCACCGCCAGCGCCCGGCTCGGCAGCTTCGCGGGACGCAGCTCCAGCGCCACCGCCTCACCCGTCACCAGCTCACTCACACCCGTAGTCCTTCCGGTTCGATCCCCTGGCCTGCCCCGAGAGTGGCCAGTCTGCCAAGCTGAGGTCATAGCGCGCCGCGGTACGACCAGTGAGATCAGTACGACAAGCCGACACGCAGTATGAAGAGGGACGAGGAGCAGTACATCCGATGGACCTCGATGTCTTCGTGTCCGCCCATCGCGCCGAGTGGGACCGCCTCGACGCCCTGCTCCGCCGTCAGCGCCGCCTCGACGGAGCCGAGGTCGACGAACTCGTCACCCTCTACCAACGCACCGCCACTCATCTCTCCCTGATCCAGTCCAGCGCCCCGGACCCTCAGCTCACGGGACGTCTCAGCCAACTGGTGGCACGCGCGCGTAGTGCCGTGACGGGGAACCGACGGGCCTCCTGGCGCGATGTCACCCGCTTCCTGACCCATGGCTTCCCCGCCGCGGTCTACCGCTCCCGCCACTGGTGGGTCCCGACCGCACTGCTCTCCACCCTGGTCGCCGTGGTCCTGGGATGGTGGATCGGTACCCACCCCGAGGTCCAGGCCAGCATCGCGGCCCCCGACGCGCTGCGCGAGATGACGCGTCCCGGTGGCCAGTACGAGACGTACTACTCCAGCCATCCCGCCGCGTCCTTCGCGGCCCAGGTGTGGACGAACAACGCCCAGGCCGCCGCGATGTGCCTGGTCCTGGGGATCTTCCTGGGGCTGCCGGTGCTCTGGATCCTGCTCCTGAACATGCTCAATCTGGGAGTGGGCATCGGCCTGATGACCTCGGCCGGCCGCCTCGACGTCTTCCTCGGCCTGATCCTTCCGCACGGTCTGCTGGAACTGACCGCCGTCTTCGTGGCGGCCGGCACAGGCCTGCGACTCGGCTGGACCGTCATCGATCCGGGCCTTCGAAGTCGCCGTTCGGCCCTGGCCGAGGAAGGTCGCGCCGCCCTGGGCATGGCGATAGGCCTGGCGCTGGTCCTCTTCGTCTCCGGCGCCATCGAAGGCTTCGTCACCCCGTCCGGCCTGCCCACCTGGGCCCGCATCAGCATCGGCGTCCTCGCCGAACTGGCCTTCCTCGCATACGTCTACGTCCTGGGCGGACGAGCCGTCCGGGCCGGTGACACGGGCGATGTCGAGGAGCACGAACGCAGCGCCGCGGTCCCTACGGCCGCCTGATGTGCGTCCACCCCCGCCGGGCTGTTAGTCTCCTCTTCGTTCCCGCAAGAGCCGTTGACACGGTGACTGCGGGGAGGTAGATTCGAACAGTTGCCTAGAGGTGGTCATACCCCAGGGCGGCGGTGAAAATCTACCGGCTCCTCGTTTCTCGCGAATGCGATTTCCCGAGTGAGTCCACCCGATGAATCAGAAACAAGCGGCCGGTCAGTCCGGCTAAAAACTTCTGATAAAGTCGGAGTCGCCGGAAAGGGAAACGCGGAAGCGGAAACCTGGAAAGCACCGAGGAAATCGGAACCGGAAACGGTCTGATAGAGTCGGAAACGCAAGACAGCAAGACCGAAGGGAAACTGCCCGGAGGAAAGCCTGAGCGAGAAGCTTGGGTGAGTACAAAGGAAGCGTCCGTTCCTTGAGAACTCAACAGCGTGCCAAAAATCAACGCCAGATATGTTGATACCCCGTCTCCAGCATCTGCTGGGACGAGGTTCCTTTGAAACAAAACACAGCGAGGACGCTGTGAACCATCGGACTATTCCTCCGGTGGTTCCGCTCTCGTGTGTGTGCACCGGCTGAATTAGTTTTCCGGCCGAGTAAACATTCACGGAGAGTTTGATCCTGGCTCAGGACGAACGCTGGCGGCGTGCTTAACACATGCAAGTCGAACGATGAACCACTTCGGTGGGGATTAGTGGCGAACGGGTGAGTAACACGTGGGCAATCTGCCCTTCACTCTGGGACAAGCCCTGGAAACGGGGTCTAATACCGGATACAACACTCTCGGGCATCCGATGAGTGTGGAAAGCTCCGGCGGTGAAGGATGAGCCCGCGGCCTATCAGCTTGTTGGTGAGGTAACGGCTCACCAAGGCGACGACGGGTAGCCGGCCTGAGAGGGCGACCGGCCACACTGGGACTGAGACACGGCCCAGACTCCTACGGGAGGCAGCAGTGGGGAATATTGCACAATGGGCGAAAGCCTGATGCAGCGACGCCGCGTGAGGGATGACGGCCTTCGGGTTGTAAACCTCTTTCAGCAGGGAAGAAGCGAAAGTGACGGTACCTGCAGAAGAAGCGCCGGCTAACTACGTGCCAGCAGCCGCGGTAATACGTAGGGCGCGAGCGTTGTCCGGAATTATTGGGCGTAAAGAGCTCGTAGGCGGTCTGTCGCGTCGGATGTGAAAGCCCGGGGCTTAACCCCGGGTCTGCATTCGATACGGGCAGACTAGAGTGTGGTAGGGGAGATCGGAATTCCTGGTGTAGCGGTGAAATGCGCAGATATCAGGAGGAACACCGGTGGCGAAGGCGGATCTCTGGGCCATTACTGACGCTGAGGAGCGAAAGCGTGGGGAGCGAACAGGATTAGATACCCTGGTAGTCCACGCCGTAAACGGTGGGAACTAGGTGTTGGCGACATTCCACGTCGTCGGTGCCGCAGCTAACGCATTAAGTTCCCCGCCTGGGGAGTACGGCCGCAAGGCTAAAACTCAAAGGAATTGACGGGGGCCCGCACAAGCAGCGGAGCATGTGGCTTAATTCGACGCAACGCGAAGAACCTTACCAAGGCTTGACATACACCGGAAACGGCCAGAGATGGTCGCCCCCTTGTGGTCGGTGTACAGGTGGTGCATGGCTGTCGTCAGCTCGTGTCGTGAGATGTTGGGTTAAGTCCCGCAACGAGCGCAACCCTTGTTCTGTGTTGCCAGCATGCCCTTCGGGGTGATGGGGACTCACAGGAGACTGCCGGGGTCAACTCGGAGGAAGGTGGGGACGACGTCAAGTCATCATGCCCCTTATGTCTTGGGCTGCACACGTGCTACAATGGCAGGTACAATGAGCTGCGAAGCCGTGAGGCGGAGCGAATCTCAAAAAGCCTGTCTCAGTTCGGATTGGGGTCTGCAACTCGACCCCATGAAGTCGGAGTTGCTAGTAATCGCAGATCAGCATTGCTGCGGTGAATACGTTCCCGGGCCTTGTACACACCGCCCGTCACGTCACGAAAGTCGGTAACACCCGAAGCCGGTGGCCCAACCCCTTGTGGGAGGGAGCTGTCGAAGGTGGGACTGGCGATTGGGACGAAGTCGTAACAAGGTAGCCGTACCGGAAGGTGCGGCTGGATCACCTCCTTTCTAAGGAGCATCTAGCTGCCGCAAGGCAGCCAGAGCCACTACGCAGACAAACGTTCTGCGGTGGTCAGCTCATGGGTGGAACGTTGATTATTCGGCCGGTTCACCGGGCCGGAGGCTGTGAGTACTGCTCGTCAGAGTGTGGAAAACATGATCTCCGGACGGGGAGCGGCCGGGCACGCTGTTGGGTGTCTGAGGGAATGAACTTCCTTCAGTGCCGGCCCCGGTGTACTCACTGGATCTCCAGTGGGGTGACGGGTGGTTGGTCGTTGTTTGAGAACTGCACAGTGGACGCGAGCATCTGTGGCCAAGTTTTTAAGGGCGCACGGTGGATGCCTTGGCACCAGGAACCGATGAAGGACGTGGGAGGCCACGATAGTCCCCGGGGAGTCGTCAACCAGGCTTTGATCCGGGGGTTTCCGAATGGGGAAACCCGGCAGTCGTCATGGGCTGTCACCCATACCTGAACACATAGGGTATGTGGAGGGAACGCGGGGAAGTGAAACATCTCAGTACCCGCAGGAAGAGAAAACAACCGTGATTCCGGGAGTAGTGGCGAGCGAAACCGGATGAGGCCAAACCGTATGCGTGTGAGACCCGGCAGGGGTTGCGTATACGGGGTTGTGGGATCTCTCTTTCACAGTCTGCCGGCTGTGAGACGAGTCAGAAACCGTTGATGTAGGCGAAGGACATGCGAAAGGTCCGGCGTAGAGGGTAAGACCCCCGTAGCCGAAACGTCAGCGGCTCGTTTGAGAGACACCCAAGTAGCACGGGGCCCGAGAAATCCCGTGTGAATCTGGCGGGACCACCCGCTAAGCCTAAATATTCCCTGGTGACCGATAGCGGATAGTACCGTGAGGGAATGGTGAAAAGTACCGCGGGAGCGGAGTGAAATAGTACCTGAAACCGTGTGCCTACAAGCCGTGGGAGCGTCGCGCATCGAGTTTACTCGGTGCGTCGTGACTGCGTGCCTTTTGAAGAATGAGCCTGCGAGTTTGCGGTGTGTTGCGAGGTTAACCCGGGTGGGGTAGCCGTAGCGAAAGCGAGTCCGAACAGGGCGATTTTAGTAGCACGCTCAAGACCCGAAGCGGAGTGATCTAGCCATGGGCAGGTTGAAGCGGAGGTAAGACTTCGTGGAGGACCGAACCCACCAGGGTTGAAAACCTGGGGGATGACCTGTGGTTAGGGGTGAAAGGCCAATCAAACTCCGTGATAGCTGGTTCTCCCCGAAATGCATTTAGGTGCAGCGTCGTGTGTTTCTTGCCGGAGGTAGAGCACTGGATAGGCGATGGGCCCTACCGGGTTACTGACCTTAGCCAAACTCCGAATGCCGGTAAGTGAGAGCGCGGCAGTGAGACTGTGGGGGATAAGCTCCATGGTCGAGAGGGAAACAGCCCAGAGCATCGACTAAGGCCCCTAAGCGTACGCTAAGTGGGAAAGGATGTGGAGTCGCAGAGACAACCAGGAGGTTGGCTTAGAAGCAGCCACCCTTGAAAGAGTGCGTAATAGCTCACTGGTCTAGTGATTCCGCGCCGACAATGTAGCGGGGCTCAAGCGTACCGCCGAAGTCGTGTCATTGCGATATGTACCCCCAACGGGGATCGTGATGGGTAGGGGAGCGTCGTGTGCCGGGTGAAGCCGCGCCGGAAGGCAGTGGTGGACGGTTCACGAGTGAGAATGCAGGCATGAGTAGCGATACAAACGTGAGAAACGTTTGCGCCGATTGACCAAGGGTTCCTGGGTCAAGCTGATCTGCCCAGGGTAAGTCGGGACCTAAGGCGAGGCCGACAGGCGTAGTCGATGGATAACCGGTTGATATTCCGGTACCCGCTGTGAAGCGTCAAACACTGAACCAGGCGATGCTAAGTCCGTGAAGCCGCCCCGGAGCCTTCGGGCAAAGGGGAGTGGTGGAGCCGACGGACCAGACTTGCAGTAGGTGAGTGATGGGGTGACGCAGGAAGGTAGTCCATCCCGGGCGGTGGTTGTCCCGGGGTAAGGGTGTAGGCCGTGCGACAGGTAAATCCGTCGTACTTGTGGCTGAGACCTGATGCCGAGCCGATTGTGGTGAAGTGGATGATCCTATGCTGTCGAGAAAAGCCTCTAGCGAGTTTCATGGCGGCCCGTACCCTAAACCGACTCAGGTGGTCAGGTAGAGAATACCGAGGCGTTCGGGTGAACTATGGTTAAGGAACTCGGCAAAATGCCCCCGTAACTTCGGGAGAAGGGGGGCCACGCTCGGTGATCCGATTTACTCGGTGAGCTGGGGGTGGCCGCAGAGACCAGCGAGAAGCGACTGTTTACTAAAAACACAGGTCCGTGCGAAGCCGTAAGGCGATGTATACGGACTGACGCCTGCCCGGTGCTGGAACGTTAAGGGGACCGGTTAGTCACATTTCGGTGTGGCGAAGCTGAGAACTTAAGCGCCAGTAAACGGCGGTGGTAACTATAACCATCCTAAGGTAGCGAAATTCCTTGTCGGGTAAGTTCCGACCTGCACGAATGGCGTAACGACTTCTCGACTGTCTCAACCATAGGCCCGGTGAAATTGCACTACGAGTAAAGATGCTCGTTTCGCGCAGCAGGACGGAAAGACCCCGGGACCTTTACTACAGTTTGATATTGGTGTTCGGTTCGGCTTGTGTAGGATAGCTGGGAGACTGTGAAGCTCGGACGCCAGTTCGGGTGGAGTCGTCGTTGAAATACCAGTCTGGTCGTGCTGGATGTCTAACCCGGGTCCGTGATCCGGATCGGGGACAGTGTCTGATGGGTAGTTTAACTGGGGCGGTTGCCTCCCAAAGGGTAACGGAGGCGCCCAAAGGTTCCCTCAGCCTGGTTGGCAATCAGGTGGTGAGTGTAAGTGCACAAGGGAGCTTGACTGTGAGACCGACGGGTCGAGCAGGGACGAAAGTCGGGACTAGTGATCCGGCGGTGGCTTGTGGAAGCGCCGTCGCTCAACGGATAAAAGGTACCCCGGGGATAACAGGCTGATCTTCCCCAAGAGTCCATATCGACGGGATGGTTTGGCACCTCGATGTCGGCTCGTCGCATCCTGGGGCTGGAGTCGGTCCCAAGGGTTGGGCTGTTCGCCCATTAAAGCGGTACGCGAGCTGGGTTTAGAACGTCGTGAGACAGTTCGGTCCCTATCCGCTGCGCGCGCAGGAATATTGAGAAGGGCTGTCCCTAGTACGAGAGGACCGGGACGGACGAACCTCTGGTGTGCCAGTTGTTCTGCCAAGGGCATGGCTGGTTGGCTACGTTCGGGAGGGATAACCGCTGAAAGCATCTAAGCGGGAAGCCTGCTTCGAGATGAGTATTCCCACCCACTTGATGGGGTAAGGCTCCCAGTAGACGACTGGGTTGATAGGCCAGATCTGGAAGCCCGGTAACGGGTGGAGGTGACTGGTACTAATAGGCCGAGGGCTTGTCCTCAGTTGCTCGCGTCCACTGTGTTGGTTCTGAAACCACGAACAACCCCATTGCCCTGGTCACGGGTGGTGGTGCGGTTGAGTGTTTCATAGTGTTTCGGTGGTCATAGCGTGAGGGAAACGCCCGGTTACATTCCGAACCCGGAAGCTAAGCCTTACAGCGCCGATGGTACTGCAGGGGGGACCCTGTGGGAGAGTAGGACGCCGCCGAACAAATATTGGGAAAGGCCCACACCTTATGGTGTGGGCCTTTTCGCGTTTCCCGGGAGGTTGCCCCCCCGGGAGAAATTAAAGGCGTCCTGCCGCCTTCAGTGCCAGATAAGCGTCCGCCAGAGCCGGCGCCAGGTTGTCCGGAGTGGCGTCGACGACCGTGACGCCATGACGGCGGAGTTGGTCGGCGGTGCGGTGGCGGTCGGTTTGGGCCTGGGCGGCTGCCGCGGCCTCGTAGACGGCGTCCGTGGTGCCTCGGGAGTCGGCCATGTGCGCGATGTGCGGGTCGGCGACCGACGCGACCAGGACGGAATGCCGTTGGGTGAGGCCGGACAGGACCGGGAGGAGACCTTGCTCGACGGGAGCCGCGTCCAGGGTGGTGAGGAGGACGATCAGCGCACGGCGAGGGGCCGTACGGAGGGCGGTGGCGGTGAGGCCCCGGGCGTCCGTCTCCACGAGTTCGGGTTCGAGCGGGGCCATGGCGTTGACCAGGGACGGGAGGACATCACCCGCGGTGCGGCCCTGGACAAGGGCGCGGACGCGGCGGTCGTAGGCCAGGAGGTCCACGCGGTCGCCGGCGCGGGAGGCGAGGGCGGCCAGGAGAAGAGCCGCGTCCATGGAGGCGTCGAGCCGGGGGGCGTCGCCGACGCGGCCCGCCGACGTACGGCCGGTGTCGAGGACGAGGAGGATGTGGCGGTCGCGCTCGGGGCGCCAGGTGCGTACCGCCACCGAGGAGTGGCGGGCGGTGGCGCGCCAGTCGATGGAGCGGGTGTCGTCGCCGGGGACGTACTCGCGGAGGCTGTCGAACTCCGTGCCCTCGCCCCGGGTCAGGACGCTGGTGCGGCCGTCGAGTTCGCGCAGGCGGGCCAGTTTGGACGGCAGATGCTTGCGGCTGGTGAAGGGGGGCAGCACACGTACGGTCCAAGGGGCCTTGTGGCTGCCCTGGCGGGCGAAGAGACCCAGCGGGCCGTACGAGCGGATCGTGACCCTGTCCGCCTGGCGGTCGCCCCTGCGGGTCGGGCGTAGACGGGTGATGATGCGGCGGCGCTCGCCCGGGGGGATCGTCAGGCGGTGGCGGGAGGCCGTCACCTCGGATCCGGGGAGCCAGCTGCTGGGCGGCCAGGCGTCGCGGATGTGGGCCCGCAAAGGGCGGCTGGAGGGGTTGGTGACCGTGAGGGTGACGTCCGCGGTCTCGCCGAGGCGTGCGGAGGTGTCGCCGGAGCGGATGAGGCCCAGTCGGCGCACTGGTGCGGCGAGGGCGTAGTCGCAGGCGCACGCCAGGGCCAGTGGGGCGTTCACGGCGAGGACGCCCGTCCAGCTGGGTTCCCAGAGACCCACGGGGAGGGCGCCGAGAGCCGCGAGGAGTGCGGCGCGTCCGGTGGGAGCCATCAGCGGGGGACGGGGACGTGGGCGAGGATCGCGTTGATGACCGAGTCGGCCGTCACGCCTTCCATCTCGGCCTCCGGACGGAGCTGGACGCGGTGGCGCAGCGTCGGGAGCGCGAGTGCCTTGACGTCGTCGGGGATGACGTAGTCGCGGCCGGTCAGCCAGGCCCAGGCGCGTGAGGCCGAGAGGAGGGCCGTGGCGCCTCGGGGGGAGACACCGAGGGTGAGGGACGGGGACTCACGGGTGGCGCGGCAGATGTCCACGACGTAGGCGGTGATCTCGGGGGAGATCGTCGTCTTCGCCACGGCGGCGCGGGCGGCTTCGAGGTCGGCCGCGTTCGCGACGGGGCGTACGCCGGCGGCGCGCAGGTCGCGCGGGTTGAAGCCCTCGGCGTGGCGGGTGAGGACGTCGATCTCGTCCTGGCGGGACGGAAGCGGCACCGTCAGTTTGAGGAGGAAGCGGTCCAGTTGGGCTTCGGGGAGGGGATAGGTGCCCTCGTACTCGACCGGGTTCTGGGTCGCCGCGACCAGGAACGGGTCCGGGAGCGGGCGGGGGGTGCCGTCGACCGTGACCTGGCGTTCCTCCATCGCTTCGAGGAGGGACGACTGGGTCTTGGGCGGTGTGCGGTTGATCTCGTCGGCGAGGAGCAGATTGGTGAAGACCGGGCCGGGCTGGAAGGAGAACTCGGCGCTGCGGGTGTCGTAGACGAGGGAGCCGGTGACGTCGCTCGGCATGAGGTCCGGGGTGAACTGGACACGCTTGGTGTCCAGTTCGAGTGCGGATGCGAGGGCGCGGACGAGCAACGTTTTTGCCACCCCAGGGACTCCTTCTAGTAGGACGTGTCCGCGGCAGAGGAGGGCGACGACGAGGCCGGTCACGGCGGGGTCCTGGCCGACCACGGCTTTGGCGATCTCGGCGCGCAGGGCCTCCAGGGAGGCTCGGGCGGTGCCCGGGTCCCCGGCGGTCCCGGCGTTGTCAGTGGTCGGGTCCATCATGAACGGCGTACCTCTCTTTCGAGGGCGTCGAGTTGGTCGGTGAGGGCGATGAGGGCCGTGTCGTCGCCGGGCGGCGGGCCGAAGAGGAGGGCGTGCAGGGGCTGTCCGTCGCCGTGGAGGTGGGCGGACAGAGCGGGGAGCAGGACCTCGGGCGTGTGCGCCCGGGAGACGGGGACACCTACGAGGGGGGCGAGGCGCGTGCGGGTGGTGGAGCGAAGAGCGGTGGCCGCGCGGTCGCGGGCATGCGCCTTGCGGTAGAGGCGGGCTCGGCCTTCGACGGTTTCGGAGGCGCGGATCGCGACGGGGAGTTTCTCGGGTACCAGGGGGCCCAGTCGGCGTGCCCGCCAGAGGGCGGCCAGAGCGCCGGCGACGAAGAGTTGCAGGGTGCCCCAGAGCCAGCCCGAGGGGAGCAGGTCGAAGAAGCTGCGGTCTCCGGAGTCGGGGGCCGAGTCGGAGAGCGAGGGGAGGTACCAGACCATATGGGGGCGCGAGCCGAGGAGTTGGAGGGCGAGGGAGGCGTTGCCCTGCTCGTCGAGGCTGCTGTTGAGGAGGATGTCGGGGGCGCCGAGGACGACGGTGTCGCCGTCGCCCTCGGCCGCGGGGACGCGCACCAGGGTGGGCAGGCCGTCCTCGGGGTAGCAGGTGTCGGCCGCGCGGGCGGTGACGTGGTAGCGGACTCCGCCGGTGTCGGCGCTGCCCGCGCGGCGGGCGGCGGGCAGTTCGCAGCGGGGTGTGAGGGTGGAGTCCAGGCTGAGGGCGGCGTCGGCGGTGACGCCCGGGGCGAGGGTGCTCACGGACGGGGCGCCGGGGGCGACCAGGACCGTGCGGCCGCCGGAGGCCTCGGTCGCCGCGCGGAGGCGCTCCTGCTGGGAGTCGGTCAGGAGGTCCGGGACGGCGATCAGGAGGGTGGTGTCGGGGCCGGTGGCCGCGCTCGCCTCGTCGAGGGTGGTGACCAGCCGAGCGGACACGCCCCGGTCGTCGAGGAGTTCGGCGACGGCCCGGCTGCCGTCGGTGTCGGCGGAGCGCGGGTCCAGACGGCCGTGGTCGGCGCCGGAGCGGATCACGGCGATCACGGCGGCCGCCGCGAGGAGGACCACCGCCGCGAGCAGGACTCCGCGCGAGCGGGTCCACACCTGGCGGGCCGTGGGCGTGACGGAGGTGGACGGGAGCGTGGCCTCGGTGGTCATTCGGCGGCTCCCGGGCGGCTGCTGCGGGCCGTGCTCGCGGTGCTCGGGGTGCTGCTGGCCAGTGCGGGCCTGGTGCGTTCCAGGTCGGTGTCGAGGGCGGCGAGCCGGAGGTATGTCTCCTCGGCCGCGGCCCGGCCGCCGTATGTGACGTCGTCGAAGTCCCGGGCCGCGGTGTGGAGTCGGTCCGCGTGGGCCGGGAGCACCGAGCCGGCTTCGGAGGCCGCCTCGTCGGCGGTGCGGCCGGGGCGTACGTCGAGCAGGGCGCGTTCCTCCAGCGAGCGGACGACGGCACGCATGCGTTCCTGGACGGCCTGGTTCCAGTGGCCCTGGGCGGCCTGTGCCTCGGCGGCCGCGCGGTGTTCGGCGGCGCTGCGGGGGCGGTCGTCGAAGAGCGCGGCGGAGGACGTGGGGGCGCGGTGGGGGGTGCCGAGGCGCCACCACAGTGCCGCGAGGAGGGCCAGGACCGCCAGGACGATGACGACGAGGCCGAGCGTGCCACCGGGGGTGGCGGCCGAGGCGGCGCCGAACACCTTGTCGAGCCACTCCCAGAAGGCGTCCATGGCGCGCTCGTACCAACTGGGGTCGTTCTCGTGGTACATGCCCTTGGACAGCTCGCGCTCGGCCGCCTCCCGCGCGGGGTCGCGCGGGAGGGTGATGGGCGGCTCGTCCGCCGAGCGCCACGACATCGGTACGGCTGTCAGTGCTCCCCCCGGCAGTGTCACCCCGTCAGCTCCCCGGGGTGGCGCCCGTGGCGTCGCCGTAGCCCTGCAGGCCGGCGGCGCGGCCCAGTTCGAGGTCGAGGGCCTCGCGGCGGATGCGCTGGTCGATGTAGAGGAGGACGGTGACGCCCGCGCTGATCGGGAAGGTGAGCGTGGACCCGATCACCGCGCCTACGCCGCTGATGACGAGGTAGGTCCAGCCGAGTGCGGCGCCGCCGGTGGTGATGAGGCCGGAGATGCCGTCGCCGTCCAGGGCCGCGCCCGCGAAGGTGAAGGGGATCACGACGATCGACGCGACGACGTAGGCGATGATCGCGGCGAGCAGTTGGATGCCGAGGACCCGCCACCAGGAGCCGCGCACCAGCTTCACGGAGCGGCCCAGCGACTTGCGGACGCCCTGCTTCTCCAGCATCAGGGCGGGAGACGCGAGCGAGAAGCGGATCATCAGCCAGACGGTGAGGACGAAGGCACCGAGTCCGCCGAAGAGGGCGAGGAGTACGCCGGCTTCGGTGGAGCCCGCGGAGGCGAGCAGGATGCCGGGTGTGACGCCCACGGCCATGACCAGGGCGGCGATCACGAGCAGCAGGACGGTCAGGCCGCCCAGCCGGAAGAGCTGCGGGCGGGCGTCCCGCCAGGCCTCGGCGGTGGTCACGGACTTGCCGAGGACGGCGCGGCTGGTGACGGTCGTGAGCAGGGCTGTCGCGATGATCGTGCCCAGCAGGGAGATGACCATGACGACGGAGGTGCTCAGCAGGGTGTCGCCCAGGGCGCGGCCCAGCTCGCCGGGGGTCGCGGTCGGGTCGCTGAGGGCGTCGGCGCTCGCGGTGTCGTTGAGGACGAGGCCCTGGAGCAGGATGACCGCGATCTGGGTGACGACCGCGACGGCCAGGGAGATGCCGAGGACCGTGCGCCAGTGCGTGCGCATGGTGGAGACGGCGCCGTCGAGGATCTCGCCGATGCCGAGCGGGCGCAGCGGGATCACTCCGGGCTTGGCCGCGGGCGGGGGGCCGCCCCAGCCGCCGCCCCATCCGGGAGCGCCGGGGCCGGGGGTGCCGTAGCCGGGGTGGCCGCCGGGGGCTCCGGGCGGGCCGTAGCCGCCGGGGCCCGGGGGCTGGGGGCCGCCGGGGTGGCCGCCCCAGCCCGGGACCGGCGGTGGGGGTGGGGTCTGGCCGGGGGCCTGCGGGGTCGGAGCGGACCACTGGGCGGGCGGCGGCTGCTCCTTGGACCACTTGGACGGCGGCTGCGCCTGGTCGGCGCCGCTCTGGCCGGCCGGCTGCGGCTGGTCGGCGCCGGTCCCGCCCGGGTGGTCCGTCGGCTGCGCGGAGCCCTGCTGGTCCGGCTCCTGGCCGCCCGAGGGGGCGGATCCGGGCGAGGCCCAGCCCGGAGTGTCCTTCATCGTCGCTCCTTCACGGTGCCCGTCCGCGGTCGCGGCGGCAGGTTGGCGCCCATCGTGCCACGCGGTGTCCGGGAAGTGACCGGGGGCCGTATGCGCTGCGCACCTTCAATTGTCCGACGGATACGGGGCAGACTGACCGCATGGCTGATCAGTACGCGCGATCCGGCGACGACATCCGGCCGACCGGGATACCGGCGATCCGCTGGGACGAGCCCCCCGAAGGCCCGGTCCTGGTCCTCCTGGACCAGACGAGACTGCCGGCCGAGGAGGTCGAGCTGGTGTGCACGGACGCGCCCGCGCTGGTGGAGGCGATCCGTGTCCTCGCCGTGCGCGGGGCGCCGCTGCTGGGGATCGCCGGGGCGTACGGGGTCGCGCTCGCCGCCGCGCGAGGGTTCGACGTGGACGAGGCCGCGGACGCGCTGGAAGGGGCGCGGCCCACCGCGGTGAACCTCGCGGTCGGTGTGCGCCGGGCGCGGGCCGCGCACCGGGCCGAGCTCGGCCGGACGGGCGACCGGAAGGAGGCCGCCGGGGCGGCGCTCGCCGCGGCGCGGGCGCTGCACCGGGAGGACGCCGAGGCCAGTTCCCGCATGGCCGCGCACGGGCTGGCGCTGCTCGACGAGCTGCTGCCGGGCGGCGGGCACCGGGTGCTCACGCACTGCAACACCGGGTCGCTGGTGTCGGGCGGTGAGGGCACGGCGTTCGCGGTGGCGCTCGCGGCACACCGGTCGGGGCGGCTGCGGAGGCTGTGGGTGGACGAGACACGGCCGTTGCTGCAGGGTGCCCGGCTGACCGCTTATGAGGCGGCGCGCAGCGGAATGGCGTACACCTTGCTCACGGACAATGCCGCGGGCTCGCTGTTCGCGGCCGGAGAGGTGGACGCGGTGCTGGTGGGTGCCGACCGGATCGCCGCCGACGGGTCGGTGGCGAACAAGGTCGGGACCTATCCGCTCGCGGTGCTCGCCCGGTATCACCACGTGCCGTTCATCGTGGTGGCTCCGGTGACGACGGTGGATCCGGACACCCCGGACGGGGCGTCCATAGAGGTGGAGCAGCGTGCCGGCCATGAGGTGACGGAGATCACCGCGCCTCAGGTGCCGGTGGCGGGAGCGGAGGCGGGAGGTGGGATCGCGGTGGCACCCCTGGGGACCCAGGCGTACAACCCGGCGTTCGACGTGACGCCGCCCGAGTTGGTGACGGCGATCGTCACCGAGGAAGGGGCTGTGTCGCCCGTGACCGCTGATGCGCTTGCCGAGCTGTGTGACAGGTCACGCCAGGTAACGATTTAGTTAATGGGATGATGGCATTCATGAAGGGACGAGTCCTTGTCGTCGACGACGACACCGCACTGGCCGAGATGCTCGGCATTGTGTTGCGTGGTGAAGGTTTTGAGCCGTCTTTCGTAGCCGACGGCGACAAGGCGCTGGCCGCGTTCCGTGAGGCCAAACCGGATCTGGTGCTGCTGGATCTGATGCTGCCGGGCCGGGACGGGATCGAGGTGTGCCGTCTGATCAGGGCGGAGTCCGGGGTGCCGATCGTGATGCTCACGGCCAAGAGCGACACCGTCGATGTGGTGGTCGGCCTGGAGTCGGGCGCGGACGACTACATCGTGAAGCCGTTCAAGCCGAAGGAGCTGGTGGCCCGGATCCGGGCGCGGCTGAGGCGGTCGGAGGAGCCTGCGCCGGAGCAGCTCGCCATAGGTGACCTGGTCATCGATGTGGCCGGGCACTCGGTGAAGCGGGAGGGGCAGTCGATCGCTTTGACCCCGCTGGAGTTCGATCTGCTGGTCGCGCTGGCGCGCAAGCCGTGGCAGGTGTTCACTCGTGAGGTCCTGCTGGAGCAGGTCTGGGGGTACCGCCACGCGGCGGACACCCGTCTGGTGAACGTTCATGTGCAGCGGCTGCGTTCCAAGGTCGAGAAGGACCCGGAGCGGCCGGAGATCGTGGTGACCGTCCGTGGTGTCGGATACAAGGCAGGACCCAGCTGACATGTCCGGTGACAGTGCCGCTTCGGCGCCCGGTCAGCCGGGGATCCGCGCGGAGCGGCCTGTCGGCCGGAAGTCGTCGGGTTCCCGCTGGGGGCGTCTCCTCGAGGGCGGGTTGCTCCAGGGCGGAGTCCAGGGCAGCCCGGTCCTGAGGCTGTTCATGCGCTGGGTGCGTCGTCCGCTGCTGCCGGTGATGCGGCTGTGGCGGCGCAACATCCAGCTCAGGATCGTCGTGACGACCCTGCTGATGTCGCTCAGCGTCGTGCTGCTGCTGGGCTTCGTCGTCATCGGGCAGGTCCGCAACGGTCTGCTGGACGCCAAGGTCAAGGCCTCGCAGAGCCAGGCCACCGGCGGCTTCACGGCTGCCGAGCAGAAGGCGGACGACGAGGCGAGCGCGGCCGGGAACGACGCGGATCCGAACGGCGACCGGGTGCAGAACGTCGTCGAGTGGATGACCACCCTGGTGAACTCGTTGTCCAGCGGTGGCCAGGGCGCGTTCGACGTGGTGACACTGAGTCCCGCCTCCGCCGACGGTGATGCCGGGGGGCTCGGACCGCGTGTCTCCGGGGGCGTGCAGTGGGACCTCAGCGTGCCCGTGGAGCTGCGTGAGCGCGTCGACGACGGCACCGGCGCCGTCCAGAGCTATACGCGCATCCACTACTACAACGGCCAGGAGTCCCAGCCGGGACTGATCATCGGCAAGCAGGTCAACGACCCCAACAACAAGCCGTACCAGCTGTACTACCTCTTCCCGCTCACCCAGGAGGAGAAGTCGCTCAGCCTGGTCAAGGGGACGCTTGCGACGGCCGGGCTGTTCGTCGTCGTACTGCTGGGGGCCATCGCCTGGCTGGTGGTGCGGCAGGTCGTCACGCCGGTGCGGATGGCGGCCGGTATCGCCGAGCGGCTGTCCGCCGGGCGGCTCCAGGAACGGATGAAGGTCAGCGGCGAGGACGACATCGCGCGGCTCGGCGAGGCCTTCAACAAGATGGCGCAGAACCTGCAGCTGAAGATCCAGCAGCTGGAGGACCTGTCGCGGATGCAGCGGCGGTTCGTCTCCGATGTGTCGCACGAGCTGCGGACGCCGCTGACGACCGTACGGATGGCGGCGGACGTCATCCATGACGCGCGCGTGGACTTCGACCCGGTGACCGCGCGGTCGGCGGAGCTGCTCGCCGACCAGCTGGACCGGTTCGAGTCGCTGCTCGCGGACCTGCTGGAGATCAGCCGCTTCGACGCGGGCGCGGCGGCGCTGGAGGCCGAGCCGATAGACCTGCGTGAGGTCGTGCGGAAGGTCGTCAGCGGGGCCGAGCCGCTCGCCGAGCGCAAGAGCACGCGGATACGGGTGCTGGGCGACCAGCAGCCCGTCGTGGCCGAGGCCGACGCCCGCCGGGTGGAGCGGGTGCTGCGCAACCTCGTGGTCAACGCCGTGGAGCACGGCGAGGGCAAGGACGTCGTGGTCAAGCTGGCGGCGGCGGGCGGCGCGGTCGCGGTCGCGGTGCGGGACTACGGGGTGGGGCTCAAGCCGGGCGAGGCGACCCGCGTGTTCAGCCGCTTCTGGCGGGCTGACCCGGCACGCGCGCGTACGACCGGCGGTACGGGACTGGGGCTGTCCATCGCCCTGGAGGACGCCCGGCTGCACGGGGGCTGGCTGCAGGCGTGGGGCGAGCCGGGCGGGGGTTCGCAGTTCCGGCTCACCCTGCCGAGGACGGCGGACGAGCCGCTGAGGGGCTCCCCGATACCCCTGGAGCCGAAGGACTCGCGGCGCAACCGTGGACTCGACGGTGCCGGTCCGCCGCTCGGCGGCGGTGGCAAGCTCGCCACGGTGCCGGTCCAGGCCGGTGAGCACGGGGCCGCGCGGACGGCCATAGGGCCACGTCCGGGCGCCGGACCGGCGCCCACGGCCGACCCGACGGCGCTGCCGGGCAACGGGGCGCGTGTGGTGCCCCGGCCTGGTGTGCCGTCCGCGGCACCGCCCCAGGCTCCGCCCGCGCGGCGGTCCGACGAGGACGCGGGGCGAGCAGGGGAGCGGCCGGCGGAGAGCGACGCGGAGCGGCAGCACGAGCAGGGGGAGGCATTCCGTGGGCGCTGACCGCGCGAAACGCGGCCGAGGACGTCCGATGCGGGCGACCATCTGCCTCGGTGTCGGATCCGTCCTGCTGGCGGGGTGCGCCTCGATGCCGGACGGCGGGGACATGCGTGACGTCGAGTCGACGCCGAGGCAGGACGCGAAGGTGCGGGTCTTCGCGCTGCCGCCGGCGGAGGACGCCGAGCCGAAGGCGATCGTGCAGGGGTTCCTCGAAGCCCTGACCAGCGACGATCTGGACTACGAGACGGCGCGCAAGTACCTGACCGGCGACGCGCTGAAGACCTGGGAGCCGGACGAGTCGACCACGGTCCTGGACGCGTCACCCATCCCCTACACCCATGTCACGGGAAAGCGGCCGGAGGCCGACGAGGCCCGGATCGAGCTGTCCGGCACCAAGGTCGCCCTGGTGGACGGGCAGCACGCGTACACGCCCGCCGGTGGGGAGTACAACAAGACCGTGCACCTCACGCGGGTGAAGGACACCCAGCAGTGGCGCATCGACCGGCTGCCGCCGGGGGTGGTCCTCGGCAGGTCGGACTTCGAGCGCAACTACAAGTCCATCAACAAGTACTACTTCACCTCCGCCGCGCAGTCCGGGGAGCCGGGAACGGTCGCCGACCCGGTGTTCGTGCGCAGCCAGGTCGACCCGGTGACCCAGGCGGTCCGGGATCTGCTGGAGGGCCCCACCAGCTGGCTCAACCCGGTCGCGAGGACGAGTTTCCCGTCCGGTACGGCCCTGCGGAAGGGCACCAAGGCGCTGACCCCCGACGACCGGAACAGGCTGGTCGTGCCGCTGAACAAGAAGGCCGACCGGGTCTCGGAAAGCCGGTGCAAGGAGATGGCCGCCCAGCTCCTCTTCACGCTCCAGGACTACATGCCCACGGGTGTGGACACGGTGGAACTGCAGGGGTCGACGGGCACGCTGCTGTGCGAGCTAGGTGAGGGCGAGGCCAACATCATCGCCTCGCACGGCTATGGCAAGAGCGCGGCGTACGAGTACTTCATCGACGGCGGCCACCGGCTCGTCCGGCTGTCCGAGGGGAAGTCGCTGACGACGCCGACGGCCGTTCCCGGCGCGCTCGGCGAGGGGGAGAAGCAGCTGCGGTCCGCGGCGGTGTCACGGGACGAGGACCGGGCGGCCGGGGTGTCGGCCGACGGGAGCGAGCTGTACGTGTCGCCGCTGACGCCGGGTGGCACGCTCGGCGAACCGGCGCTGCGCAGCACCGGTGCCACCGCGAAGGACCGGCTGACGACGCCCAGTTGGGACGGGCGGGGTGACCTGTGGGTGGCCGACCGGGACCCCAAGAAGCCCCGGTTGCTGGTCCTCACGGACGGCATGGGGGAGCCTCTGGAGGCCCGGACGCCCAATCTCGACGGGCGGATCGAAGCCGTGCGGGTGGCCGCCGACGGGGTGCGGGTCGCGCTGATCCTGGAGCACGAGGGCAAGCGGGCGCTGTACATCGGGCGCATCGAGCGGGACGCCGACGCGGAGAGCACCACGGTCTCGATCGTCGAACTGCGGTCCGTGACACCGGATCTGGAGGACGTCACCGCCATGTCGTGGGCGGGCGACAGCCAACTGGTGGTCGTGGGGCGCGAGTCCGGTGGTGTGCAGCAGGTGCGGTACGTCCGGGTCGACGGCTCCCCGATGCCGGACTCCGGGCCCTCCGCGCTCACGGGTGTGGAGGAGATCGCCGCGTCGGAGGACGAGAGCCAGCCGCTGGTGGCCCACTCGGCCGACGGGATCGTGCGGCTGTCGCCGGGCGAGCAGTGGCAGACGGTGGTCAAGGAAGGGTCGGCGCCGGTCTATCCGGGGTGAGGCCGGGGTGCGGGGACGGGCTGGCCGTTTCTCCGTTTCCGTGGTGCAGGTGGTGCAGGTGGTGCAGGTGGTGCAGGTGGTGCAGGTGGTGGTGGCCGGGACGCCGTCCCGGCTGTCCGCCGGTGGGCTGTGGGGCTGCGGCTGATGTCGGTCCTCCCCTGGTTCGGTCCTCCCCTGGTTCGGTCCTCCCTTGGTTCGGTCATTTTGTGGTGACACTCGCTCTTCTTCGGGCACCCGTCATACGTGTGGGTGACAACACCCCTGTGGTTGCGGTGAGTTGTCCACAGGCGGTTGTCCACAGGGGTGGCGGCGTCTCGTAGGCGTCGGCACAGTGGTGGGCATGCGGGGGTGGTGGCAGGACCTCACGGATCTGGTGCTGCCGGCCGAGTGCGGAGGCTGTGGGAGGCCTCGCGCGGTGCTCTGCCCGGAGTGCCGCGCGGCTCTGACCGGGGCCGCACCGTGCCGGGTGCGACCGGTTCCGGAGCCGTCGGGGCTGCCCGTGGTGCACGCCGCGGCGCCGTACGAGGACGCGGTGCGGGCCACGCTCATCGCGCACAAGGAACGGGGTGCGCTGGCGCTCGCCGGACCGCTCGGCACGGCCCTGGCAGGGGCCGTACGGGCGGGTGGCGACGGGCCGGTGCTGCTGGTTCCGGTGCCGTCCGCGCGGCGGGCGGTGCGGGCGCGGGGGCACGACCCGGCGCGGCGGATCGCGCTCGCGGCGGCCGGGCAGCTGCGGGGTACCGGGACGCCGGCCCGGGTGGCCGGGGTGCTGCGGCAGCGACGGGCCGTGGCCGACCAGTCGGGGCTGGACTCCCGGCAGCGGCTGGACAACCTCGCGGGCGCGCTGGAGGTGGCCGCCGGGGGTACCCGGCTGCTGACCGGTGGCACGGTCGTGCTGGTGGACGACCTGATGACGACCGGTGCCTCGCTCGCCGAGGCGGCACGGGCGGTCCGGGCGGCCCGGGACGGGTGGGCGGCCGGGACGGGCGAGTTCGACACGGAACGAAAGGCGCAGGACGTGGTGCGAACACGAGGGGTGACGGGAATGGCGGGCACGGACGGAGCCGGAGACCGCATCAGAGCGGCGGTGGTCGCCGGACCGCCCGACTCTTTCCAAATAAACCGGAACTGACAGAGATCTTGCATCGTTGCAGGTGGTGAGAGGGCCAATTCACCTGAATGGAGGTACGTCTCGGTAGAGGGTGACGACATCCCTCCGAGCGAGATATGTTCGGTTGTGAGGGAATGGCCCCGGCCGTTCACCACATATCCGAATGTTGTGCTGCGGGTTTTCCGAATCACCCCATGCCGGTGGGTGGAGATCTTGCCCACGGGGGAGGAGGAGGTGGAAGTCACCGAGTCCGCGGTTCCGGGAGTCACCGGAACCTGGTGCACAAGGGAGATGCTCCGCCAGTGGAGCGGGGCGATCCGGGAACGGAGTTCTGCGTGGACATCGTCGTCAAGGGCCGCAAGACCGAGGTGCCCGAGCGGTTCCGCAAGCACGTGGCCGAGAAGCTGAAGCTGGAGAAGATCCAGAAGCTCGACGGCAAGGTGATCAGCCTCGACGTCGAGGTGTCCAAGGAGCCCAACCCCCGACAGGCCGACCGCAGTGACCGGGTGGAGATCACACTCCACTCCCGCGGGCCGGTGATCCGGGCGGAGGCAGCGGCAAGCGATCCGTATGCGGCGCTCGACCTGGCGGCGGACAAGCTGGAAGCCCGGCTGCGCAAGCAGCACGACAAGCGGTACACGCGCCGAGGCGCGCGCAGGCTCACGGCCGCGGAGGTCGCCGACCACGTCCCGGGCGTGGCGACTCTCAACGGCAATGGATACGTCGCCGACGAAGAGCAGCCGGACGGCGTGCCCACCAAGCGGATCGGCTCGCTGGAGGTGAAGGGCGAAGGCCCCCTCGTCGTCCGCGAGAAGACCCATGTGGCGTCCCCGATGACCCTCGACCAGGCTCTCTACGAGATGGAACTGGTCGGGCACGACTTCTACCTCTTCGTCGACTCCGAGACCAAGGAACCCAGTGTCGTCTACCGGCGGCACGCCTACGACTACGGCGTCATCCACCTCAGTACGGACCCGATGGTCGCCCAGGCGCATTCGGACGCCGCGGGCGGCGCGCTCGGCGGCTGACCGCGCCGGGTGAGAGCTGAGCCGGTGCCCCTGGAGCGCTCGTGCGCCCCCAGGGGCACCGGTGTGCGACCCCTTGCCGTCCGCTCTTGTCACCGCAGGGCGGGCCGGGCATGAAATCATGGCCGAACCGGCCCCAACCGGGGGGTCGTTGCCTTGGGTTGGCAATGGCACAGAGACACAGGCCACGGCCTCAGGGGGAGGAACGATGGCGGACAGCAGTTTCGGACCGATGCGTGACCAGGACGCCGACGACGGCGCCGGTGGCATGGGCTCCGCCGCGGGCTCCTCGCGAAAGGAGCCGATCCGGGTCCTCGTCGTGGACGACCACGCGCTCTTCCGCCGCGGTCTGGAGATCGTGCTCGCCGCGGAGGAGGACATCCAGGTCGTCGGCGAGGCCGGTGACGGGGCGGAGGCGGTCGACAAGGCCGCGGATCTGCTGCCGGACATCGTGCTGATGGATGTACGGATGCCCAAGCGCGGCGGTATCGAGGCGTGCACCTCCATCAAGGAGGTGGCCCCCAGCGCGAAGATCATCATGCTGACGATCAGTGACGAGGAGGCCGACCTCTACGACGCGATCAAGGCGGGGGCGACCGGCTATCTCCTCAAGGAGATCTCCACGGACGAGGTGGCCACGGCCATTCGCGCGGTCGCGGACGGGCAGTCGCAGATCAGCCCCTCGATGGCGTCGAAGCTGCTCACCGAGTTCAAGTCCATGATCCAGCGGACCGACGAGCGGCGGCTCGTGCCGGCGCCGCGGCTGACGGACCGGGAACTGGAAGTGCTCAAGCTCGTGGCGACCGGGATGAACAACCGGGACATCGCCAAAGAGCTGTTCATCTCCGAGAACACCGTGAAGAACCATGTGCGCAACATCCTGGAGAAGCTGCAGCTGCACTCCAGGATGGAGGCCGTGGTGTACGCGATGCGGGAGAAGATCCTGGAGATTCGGTAGGGCTATCGGAGCTACCGAATCCGTCGGGTTCCTCAGGACAGGGCGCGCATCAAGGGCTCGCGCAGTTCCGGGGCGTCCACGCGTTCCACGCGGACGTCCGTGCAGTCCACCCAGGTCGCGGCTTCCAGGAGGGCCTGGGCCACGGCCGGGACCGCCTTGGGGCCGTCGAGGGTGATCTGTTTGGCGACCAGGGTGCGGCCGTCGCGGGCCGGGTCGACACGGCCGACGAGCCGGCCGCCGGACAGGACCGGCATCGCGAAGTAGCCGTGCACGCGCTTCTGTTTGGGGACGTACGCCTCCAGGCGGTGGGTGAAGCCGAAGATCCGCTCCGTGCGGGCCCGTTCCCAGATCAGGGAGTCGAACGGGGACAGCAGCGTGGTGCGGTGGCGGCCGCGCGGGGGTGAGGCGAGGGCCACCGGATCGGCCCAGGCCGGCTTCGCCCAGCCCTCCACCGTCACCGGGACCAGGCCCGAGTCGGCCACCACCGCGTCGAACTGCTCGCCCCTGAGACGGTGGTAGTCGGCGATGTCCGCGCGCGTCCCGACGCCGAGGGCCTCGCCGGCCAGGCGGACCAGGCGGCGTACGCACTCCTTGTCGTCCAGCTCGTCATGGAGGAGATCGGCGGGGATCGCGCGCTCCGCCAGGTCGTACACCCGCTTCCAGCCGCGGCGTGCCACGCAGACCACCTCGCCGTACATCAGGGCGCGTTCCACGGCGACCTTCTCGCCGGACCAGTCCCACCACTCGCTGGTGCGCTTGGCGCCGCCCAGTTCCGTGGCCGTGAGGGGGCCCTCGGTGCGGAGCTGTTTGACGACGCGGTCGTAGGCGCCGTCCGGGAGTTCGTGGCCCCACTGGGGGCGGGCGCGGTAGGCGCGGCGGCGGAAGGCGAAGTGGGGCCATTCCTCGATGGGGAGGATGCAGGCGGCGTGGGACCAGTACTCGAAGGCGTGTGTGTCCGTCCAGTACGCCCTGTCGACCGTGGTGCGGCCGACCGCGCCGAGGCGGGCGTACGGGATGAGTTCATGGGAGCGGGCGAGGACCGAGATGGTGTCGAGCTGGACCGCGCCCAGGTGTCGCAGGACGCCGCGGACGCCGGATCTGCGGTCCGGGGCGCCGAGGAAGCCCTGGGCCCGTAGGGCGATACGGCGGGCCTCGTCTGCGGTGAGTTCTGTGGTGGGGCGCGGGAGGGAGGTCATGCTCCGCAGGGTAGGGGAGGGCACTGACAGTGCGGGGGTGAGCTGCGGGGATGGGGATGGGGCGTGGGTCGGGTGGCCGGTAGGTAGGGGGTGGGGGAGGGGAGGGAGAGGTCCGAGGGGAGCAGGGAGGCCAGCCAGCAGTCGCGGCGGGTGCCGTTGTTGAGGAGGGCCGAGCGGAGGGTGCCCTCCAGGGTGAAGCCGGTGGCCAGGGCGACCGCGCGGGAGGCGGTGTTGCCGACCTCGGCACGCCATTCGAGGCGGTCGAGGCCGAGGGTGGTGAACGACCAGTGGGCGGCGGCGCGGGTGGCCTCGGTGATGTAGCCGTTGCGGCGGTGCTCCCTGGTGGCCCAGAAGCCGATCTCGCCGGTGCCCGCCGAGCGCATCGTGATGCCGAGCATGCCAGCCAGTTCGCCGGCGGGGAGGAAGAGGCCGAAGGTGAACATGGAGGCGTCGGCCCAGCCTTGGGGGACGGACCGCTCGACGAAATCCTCCGCGTGCTCCCGCGAGTACGGTGAGGGGATCGTGGTCCAGCGCTGGATGTCCGGGTCCTGGGCGGCCGTGTACACCGCGTCGGTGTCGCGCCGGTCCACGGTGCGCAGCAGCAGGCGCTCGGTGGTCAGGGTGACAGGTTCCATCGGGCGATTCTGCTCGGTGGGGGCGGGGAGCGCCATCGAGTTCGAGGCCGTTCCGCCGGCGGCGCGAGCACGACGGGTGAGCCAGGCGTGAGCAGGGCGTGAGCGGGACATGAGCGCTGCGTGAGGGGGCGGTCACAATTCACGCATTTCGTGGGCGGAACGCGGCACCATCCGCAACGCCCACCCGTTGTCCTGGTAGCTGTCCCTGCCAGACCTCCCGGCACGGCGGGGTCCTCGCTTACGATGGCCGTTGCTCAAGCTGTGATTGAAAACTGCCAACTGTCATTGAAACCGACCGTCCCAGGCCCGACCGGCAAGGAGACAAACCCCCGTGTCCGTCCTCTCGAAGATCATGCGTGCAGGCGAAGGCAAAATCCTGCGCAAGCTGCACCGCATCGCGGACCAGGTCAACTCCATCGAAGAGGACTTCATCGACCTCTCCGACGCCGAGCTGCGCGCCCTGACCGAGGAGTACAAGCAGCGGTACGCCGACGGTGAGACCCTCGACGACCTGCTTCCCGAGGCGTTCGCCACCGTCCGCGAGGGTGCCAAGCGCGCCCTCGGCCAGCGCCACTACGACGTGCAGATGATGGGCGGCGCCGCCCTGCACCTCGGCTATGTCGCCGAGATGAAGACCGGTGAGGGCAAGACCCTCGTCGGCACCCTGCCCGCGTATCTGAACGCGCTGTCCGGCAAGGGCGTCCACCTGATCACGGTCAACGACTACCTGGCCGAGCGCGACTCCGAGATGATGGGCCGCGTCCACAAGTTCCTGGGCCTGAGCGTCGGCTGCATCCTCGCCAACATGACGCCGGCCCAGCGCCGCGAGCAGTACAACTGCGACATCACCTACGGCACGAACAACGAGTTCGGCTTCGACTACCTCCGCGACAACATGGCCTGGTCCAAGGACGAGCTCGTCCAGCGCGGCCACAACTTCGCGATCGTCGACGAGGTCGACTCCATCCTCGTCGACGAGGCCCGTACGCCTCTGATCATCTCCGGCCCGGCCGACCAGGCCACCAAGTGGTACGGCGACTTCGCCAAGCTGGTCACCCGCCTGAAGAAGGGCGAGCCCGGCAACCAGCTCAAGGGCATCGAGGAGACCGGCGACTACGAGGTCGACGAGAAGAAGCGCACGGTCGCCATCCACGAGTCCGGTGTCGGCAAGGTCGAGGACTGGCTGGGCATCGACAACCTCTACGAGTCGGTGAACACCCCTCTGGTGGGCTACCTGAACAACGCCATCAAGGCGAAGGAGCTCTTCAAGAAGGACAAGGACTACGTCGTCATGGACGGCGAAGTCATGATCGTCGACGAGCACACCGGCCGTATCCTCGCCGGCCGCCGCTACAACGAGGGCATGCACCAGGCGATCGAGGCGAAGGAAGGGGTGGACATCAAGGACGAGAACCAGACGCTCGCCACGATCACCCTGCAGAACTTCTTCCGCCTCTACAAGCGCCACGACCACGACGGCAAGGAACAGCCCGGTCTGTCCGGCATGACCGGTACGGCGATGACCGAGGCCGCCGAGTTCCACCAGATCTACAAGCTCGGTGTCGTGCCGATCCCGACCAACCGGCCGATGGTCCGCAAGGACCAGTCCGACCTGATCTACCGCACCGAGGTCGCGAAGTTCGAGGCGGTAGTCGACGACATCGTCGAGAAGCACGAGAAGGGCCAGCCGATCCTCGTCGGTACGACGTCGGTCGAGAAGTCCGAGTACCTGTCGCAGCAGCTGAGCAAGCGCGGCGTCCAGCACGAGGTGCTCAACGCCAAGCAGCACGACCGGGAGGCGACGATCGTCGCCCAGGCCGGCCGCAAGGGCGCCGTGACCGTCGCGACGAACATGGCCGGCCGCGGTACGGACATCAAGCTCGGCGGCAACCCCGACGACCTCGCCGAGGCGGAGCTGCGGCAGCGCGGTCTCGACCCCGAGGAGCACATCGAGGAGTGGGCGCACGCCCTGCCCGAGGCGCTCGCGAAGGCCGAGGAGGCCGTCAAGGCGGAGTTCGAGGAGGTCAAGGACCTCGGCGGGCTGTACGTCCTCGGCACCGAGCGGCACGAGTCCCGCCGGATCGACAACCAGCTGCGCGGTCGTTCCGGCCGTCAGGGCGACCCGGGCGAGTCCCGCTTCTACCTGTCGCTGGGCGACGACCTGATGCGGCTCTTCAAGGCCCAGATGGTCGAGCGAGTGATGTCCATGGCGAACGTGCCGGACGACGTCCCGATCGAGAACAAGATGGTCACCCGCGCGATCGCCTCCGCCCAGTCGCAGGTGGAGCAGCAGAACTTCGAGACCCGGAAGAACGTCCTCAAGTACGACGAGGTCCTCAACCGGCAGCGCGAGGTCATCTACGGCGAGCGCCGGCGCGTCCTGGAGGGCGAGGACCTGCAGGAGCAGATCCAGCACTTCATGGACGACACCATCAACGCCTACATCACCGCGGAGACCGCCGAGGGCTTCGCCGAGGAGTGGGACCTCGACCGGCTGTGGGGGGCCTTCAAGCAGCTCTACCCGGTGAAGGTCACCGTCGACGAGCTGGAGGAGGCCGCCGGGGACCGGGCCGGGCTGACCGCCGAGTTCATCGGCGAGTCCATCAAGGACGACATCATGGAGCAGTACGAGGCGCGTGAGGCGCAGCTCGGCCCCGAGATCATGCGGGAGCTGGAGCGCCGCGTGGTGCTGTCCGTGCTCGACCGCAAGTGGCGCGAGCACCTCTACGAGATGGACTACCTCCAGGAGGGCATCGGCCTGCGCGCGATGGCCCAGAAGGACCCGCTGGTCGAGTACCAGCGCGAGGGCTTCGACATGTTCACCGCCATGATGGAGGGCATCAAGGAGGAGTCCGTCGGCTATCTGTTCAACCTGGAGGTCCAGGTCGAGCAGCAGGTCGAGGAGGTCCCCGTCGAGGACGCGAAGCCGTCCCTGGAGAAGACCGGCGACGCGGTGCCGGCCCAGGCGGGTGCGTCCCGGCCGGAGATCCGGGCGAAGGGGCTGGAGGCCCCGCAGCGCCGTGACCGTCTCCACTTCTCCGCGCCGACCGTCGACGGCGAGGGCGGCATCGTCGAGGGCGACCTGCCCGAGGACGAGCCGGTCCGCTCCGAGGCCGACGGCCTCACGCGCGCGGAGCGCCGCAAGCAGCAGGGGAAGACGAGCCGTCGCCGTAAGAAGTGAGGTTCGGTTCGCTCCGGTGAGGGGCGGACCATGAGTGTCGAGCCGTGAGGCTCGGAAGGGCCGGGCATCTTCGGGTGCCCGGCCCTTCGTCTGTCCGGCCCTTCGCGTGTGCCGGGCGGGGTGGTTCATTCGTCGGCCGGGGGGAGTGGCCTCGGGCCGCCGAGCTCCACGGCTGTGCAGCGCCAGCGGTGGTCGGGGCCGTGTTCCAGACGGAAGGCCATGGCGCGCAGACGGTCGCCGGCGCCGATGCGGGCGAAGACCTCCAGGGCGCCCGGGGCGGCCACGTAGTAGCCGATGTCGCGGACCACGGGGTGGGCGCCGTGAGGGGCGCTCAGGGGGCCGCGCTCGGCCAGCCGGGCCAGTTCGTCGTAGGCCCTTCCCGCGGTGTGGCGCAGCATGCTGTGGACGGGGCGGCGGCCGGTGAGCACGGCGAGGAGGAGGTCGGCGAAGCGGTCGGTGGGGCGGGGGTGGGACCTGGTGGCGGGCGGGGCGGGCGCCGGGGAGGGGCGGTTGCCCGTCGGGGCCGGGCGGGACGGGGCGCGGCCGGGGCGGCGGGGGTCGTGGCGGACGGGTGGGCGGGTGCCGGGGTGGCGCTTGGTCCGGGTCATGACCTTGTTCATCGGGGATCCCCGTTCGTCGGGTGTCGGCGAGGCCGTGGGTACCAGTAAGTAACTTGGCGTTGGGGATCTTGTACGAGGCCGGAAGGGGCCGTCGCAAGGGGAGAGCGGGGGCCGGCCGGGGGCGGCGAAGGTTCACCTATCAGGATGAGGGGGAGGGTGCTCGGGCCCGGTGGCGCGGGGGTGCGCCGGGTGAGGTGGCGGGCCCGGGGTGGACGCGTACGGAGGGGTGGGCGGGGGCTCGAAAGGGGACGTCCGCACGTATCCTGAAGGCGCTTCGGAGGCTTCGTGGGGCCGTCGGATCGCGCTCCGCTCCGAGGTGCTCCGAGATCACGACTACGAAAGCGGCCTGCCATGCGCGTCTACGTCCCCCTGACCCTTCCCGGGCTCGCCGAGGCGTACAAGACGGGGGAGCTGGGGGAGGGGGCGTTCGTCGCGTACGCCGTCACGCCCGCTCTGCGGGAGTGGTATCTGTCCGACGACATCGAGGAGTTGGAGTACGCGGCGCTGAACCGGGCGGCGCTGGCGTCGCTGCGGCTGGTGGCGGTGGATCCGGGGGCGGCCCGGCGGAGGGTCGTCGTGGCCGTGGACGTGGCGGACCGGGACGCGGTGGCCGATCCCGATCGGGGGCTCGACCCGGTGGCGCTCGGGGAGGTGCGGGTCGCCGGGCCGGTGTCCTTGGGCAAGGCGGCGGCCGTGCATGTCGACTCGCTGGAGGCGGAGGGCGAGGTGGGCGAGGCGGCGGCCGCGTTGGGGGCGGCGGACCAGGGGGACGACGACGCGCAGTTCATCGTGGACGGCGCGGATGATCATGAGCTGCTCTGGTACGCGACGCAGGAGATCCCGAACCTGGTGGGGCTGGGCGGCTGAGCGGGTTCGCGTAGCGCGGGGCGGGGCTCGGCGGGGCCGGCCGAGCGGCGCCCTCCGCCGGGGCCGAGCCGGGGGCGGGGTCTCGCTTCCGGCGCTCGCGGAGTGCCGCCGCGCCCACCCGTGCCGCCCCGGGCCTCCCCGGGCCGCCCGATTGCCCGCAGCCATGGGGCGGGAATGCGTTGTCGGTGGGCCGGGGTACGTTTTGGGGATGGGGATGAACGGAGTCGGGGCACATATCGTCTGGGACTGGAACGGGACCTTGTTGAACGACAACGAGGCGATCATCGGGGCGACGAACGCGGCGTTCGCGGAGCTGGGGATCCCGTCGATCACGCTGGAGCGGTACCGGGAGCTGTACTGCGTGCCGGTGCCGAAGTTCTACGAGCGGCTGATCGGGCGGCTGCCCACGGACGAGGAGTGGGAGGCCATGGATGTGGTCTTCCACCGGTACTACGCGGAGCACCGGGTCGCCTGCGGTCTGACCGCGGGGGTTCCCGGGCTCCTCACCGACTGGGTCTCCGGGGGGCGCAGTCAGTCGATTCTGAGCATGTACGTGCACGAGGAGCTGGTGCCGCTGGTGCGCGGCTTCGGGATCGAGCCGCACTTCGTCCGGGTCGACGGGCGCACCGGGCCCTCCGGCGGCAGCAAGACCGAGCACATGGTGCGGCATCTGCGCCGACTCGTGGGCGTGGAGCCGAGACGGACCGTGGTGATCGGGGACGCCGCCGATGACGCCGTCGCCGCCCGGCATGTGGGCGCGCAGGCCGTGCTCTACACCGGCGGCTCCCACAGCCGGGCCAGCCTGGAGGGGGTCGGGGTGCCCGTCGTGGACACCCTGGAGGAGGCCGTCGAGGAGGCCGGGCGGCTCGCCGCGTAGCCCGACCCCGCCCCCCCGGCGCCACCCCGCCCCCCCGGCGCCACCCCGCCCCCCCGGCGCCACCCCGCCCCCCCGCGCTACCGGGGCACCCCGGCTAGGTCACCGGCGCCTTCGCCCGCAGCACCGTGAGGAACTCCCGCATCCAGGCGGGGTGGTCCGGCCAGGCGCGGGCGGAGACGAGGGTGCCGTCGACGACGGCCTCCGCGTCCTGGAAGGTCGCGCTGGCGGCCTGCATGTCGAGCTCCAGCGCGGGGTACGCGGTGACGCGGCGGCCCGACAGGGCGTCCACGGAGGCGGTGAGCAGCGGGCCGTGGCAGATCTGGGCGACCGGTTTGTCGGTGTCGAAGAAGGACTTCAGGATCTTGCGCAGCTCGGGGTCGTTGCGCAGATACTCCGGGGCCCGGCCGCCGGGGACGACGGCGGCGGCGTACTGACCCGGGTCGACCTCGGAGAACGCCAGGTCGGCGGGCCAGCTGTAGCCGGGTTTCTCGGTGTAGGTGTCGTAGCCCGGTTCGAAGTCGTGGACCACGAAGCGGAGCTGTTTGCGGCTGGGGGCGGCGATGTGGACCTCGTACCCCTCCTCGCGGAGGCGCTGGTAGGGATACAGGACCTCCAGTGACTCCGCCGCGTCGCCGGTCACGATCAGGATCTTGGCCGTCATGGTGGGCTCCCCTCGGTGTCGCAGGGCCTCTTCCGTCAGGCTATGGCCGTCGGGCCGCGCCTTCCTGGGCAACGTGCATCCGGGGTGAAGGTTTGCCAAGGGGGTGTGCGCGTGGAGCGGTGGGTGGGTGGACGCGGGGTGCGGCGAAAGCGCGTATAAGCTCGGTTGCGCGGAGGTAAGCTCAAAAGTGCGCGGAGGGCACTGTGCAGAACGTCAAAGTTCGGGCCTGTGTTTTGTACACATACGGCTCATGACGTGCCCCCCGTCCGGAGGGATAGCCTTGTGGCGTGATCAGCGCGATAGCTCGCGGGGGCGCGTTCGTCCCTGCCCTGCGCCCGGTGGACACGGACGACATCCGTGGCCGGGCGGCGGTCGCTGGTCCTCGCGGGCGGGAGGGAGCCACCAGGGCTCCCGGGACGCCGGACACCCCCACCGGTCGGGCGCTGCGGAGAGCAGCGTCACACCCCTGCCGGGTGCCGAGAATGGCTGATCGCCCCCCGCTCATCTCACCCCGCGGCATAGCGTCGAATCAGACCGGACACCCCGTGTCGTGGTGGCGCGTCGGAGGGGACGAGTTCGTACTTCCTTCTACGTCACGCAACGGCGCGCGACAGGAGCCAGAGGACAATGCAGACCAAGCTGGACGAAGCCAAGGCCGAGCTGCTCGAACGGGCCGCCCGGGTAGCTGAGAACAGCCCGGTCGGGGGGTATCTACCGACTGGGACGACGAGCGAGACGGAGTCCGGCATCCCGGACCACGACACCGTGCTCGCGTTCCTCCAGCGCTACTACCTGCACACCGCCCCGGAGGACCTGAGCGGCCGTGACCCGGTCGACGTCTTCGGAGCCGCCCACTCCCACTACCGACTGGCCGAGAACCGCCCCCAGGGCACGGCCAACGTACGGGTCCACACCCCGACGGTCGAGGAGAACGGCTGGACGTGCAGCCACTCCGTCGTCGAGGTCGTCACCGACGACATGCCCTTCCTCGTCGACTCCGTGACCAATGAGCTGTCACGGCAGGGGCGCGGGATCCATGTCGTCATCCACCCGCAGGTCGTCGTGCGCCGGGACGTCACCGGCAGGCTCGTCGAACTGATCACCGAGCCCGCCGCCGTCGCCGCGGCGGCGACCGCCGTCGCCAATGGCGAGACCCTTCCGCACGACGCGCACATCGAGTCCTGGATCCACGTCGAGATCGACCGCGAGACCGACCGGGCCGACCTCAAGCAGATCAACAACGACCTGCTGCGCGTCCTGTCCGACGTCCGCGAGGCCGTCGAGGACTGGGAGAAGATGCGGGAGGCGGCCGTCCGGATCGCCGACGGGCTGCCCGCCGAGCACACCGCCGACGACCTGCGCGGCGAGGAGGTCGAGGAGGCCCGCGAGCTGCTGCGCTGGCTCGCCGACGACCACTTCACCTTCCTCGGGTACCGGGAGTACGAGCTGCGCGAGGACGACTCGCTGTCCGCCGTCGCCGGTACGGGCCTCGGCATCCTGCGCTCCGACCCGCACCACTCCGGCCCCGACCAGCACCCCGTCAGCTCCTCCTTCGAACGGCTGCCCGCCGACGCCCGCGCCAAGGCCCGGGAGCACAAGATCCTCGTGCTGACGAAGGCCAACAGCCGGGCCACCGTCCACCGGCCGTCCTACCTCGACTACGTCGGCGTGAAGAAGTTCGACGCCGAGGGCAATGTCGTCGGCGAGCGGCGCTTCCTCGGACTGTTCTCCTCGGCCGCCTACACGGAGTCCGTGCGCCGGGTGCCCGTCGTCCGCCGCAAGGTCGAGGACGTTCTGCGGGGCGCCGGGTTCTCGCCCAACAGCCACGACGGCCGCGACCTCCTCCAGATCCTGGAGACCTACCCGCGCGACGAGCTGTTCCAGACCTCCGCCGACGAGCTGCGGTCCATCGTCACCTCCGTGCTCTACCTCCAGGAGCGCCGCCGACTGCGGCTCTACCTGCGCCAGGACGAGTACGGGCGCTACTACTCCGCGCTGGTCTACCTCCCGCGCGACCGCTACACCACCGGCGTACGCCTCAGGATCATCGACATCCTGAAGGAGGAACTGGGCGGCATCAGCGTCGACTTCACCGCCTGGAACACCGAATCGATCCTCTCCCGGCTGCACTTCGTGGTCCGTGTCGAGCCCGGCACCGAGCTGCCGCACCTCAGCGACGCCGACAAGGACCGGCTGGAGGCCAAGCTCGTCGAGGCCGCCCGCTCCTGGTCGGACGGTTTCGCGGAGGCGCTGAACGCCGAGGTCGGCGAGGAGCGCGCCGCCGAGATGCTGCGCAAGTACGGGCACGCCGTCCCCGAGGGGTACAAGGCCGACCACAACCCCCGCTCGGCCGTCGCCGACCTCTGCCGTCTCGAAGCGCTCGACCAGGACGAGGACTTCGAGCTCAGCCTGTACGAGCCGGTGGGCGCCGCGCCCGACGAGCGCCGCTTCAAGATCTACCGCAGGGGCGGCTCCGTCTCCCTCTCCGCGGTGCTGCCCGTCCTCAACCGCATCGGCGTCGAGGTCATCGACGAGCGGCCGTACGAGCTGCGCTGCGCGGACCGGACGACCGCGTGGATCTACGACTTCGGGCTGCGGATGCCGAGGCCGCAGGCCGGGAGCGTGGACTACGCCGGGGACGACGCCCGGGAGCGGGTGCAGGAGGCGTTCGCCGCCACCTGGACCGGGCAGGCCGAGAACGACGGGTTCAACGCGCTCGTGCTGAGCGCCGGGCTCACCTGGCGGCAGGCCATGGTGCTGCGCGCGTACGCCAAGTACCTGCGGCAGGCCGGGTCCACCTTCAGCCAGGACTACATGGAGGACACCCTCCGCAACAACGTCCACACCACCCGGTTGCTCGTCTCCCTGTTCGAGGCGCGGATGTCACCGGACCGGCAGCGGGCGGGACGCGAGATCGTCGACGCGCTCCTCGAAGAGGTCGACGCCGCGCTCGACCAGGTGGCCAGCCTCGACGAGGACCGGATCCTGCGGTCCTTCCTCACCGTCATCAAGGCGACGCTGCGCACCAACTTCTTCCAGGAGGCGGCCGGCGGCAAGCCGCACGACTACGTCTCCATGAAGTTCGACCCGCAGGCCATCCCCGATCTCCCGGCGCCGCGCCCGGCGTTCGAGATCTGGGTGTACTCGCCGCGCGTCGAGGGCGTGCACCTGAGGTTCGGGAAGGTCGCCCGAGGCGGACTGCGCTGGTCGGACCGGCGGGAGGACTTCCGGACCGAGATCCTCGGCCTGGTCAAGGCGCAGATGGTGAAGAACACCGTCATCGTGCCCGTCGGCGCCAAGGGCGGCTTCGTCGCCAAGCAGCTGCCGGACCCGTCGGTGGACCGGGACGCCTGGCTGGCCGAGGGCATCCGCAGCTACAAGACGTTCATCTCCGCCCTGCTCGACATCACCGACAACATGGTCGCGGGCGAGGTCGTCCCCCCGTCGGACGTCGTCCGGCACGACGAGGACGACACCTATCTCGTCGTCGCCGCCGACAAGGGCACCGCGACCTTCTCCGACATCGCCAACCAGGTCGCCGAGAGCTACAACTTCTGGCTCGGGGACGCCTTCGCCTCCGGCGGCTCGGCCGGCTACGACCACAAGGGCATGGGCATCACCGCCCGCGGCGCCTGGGAGTCGGTCAAGCGGCACTTCCGGGAGCTGGGGGTGAACACCCAGGCCGAGGACTTCACGGTCGTCGGCATCGGTGACATGTCCGGTGACGTGTTCGGCAACGGCATGCTGCTCAGCGAGCACATCCGGCTGGTCGCCGCCTTCGACCACCGGCACATCTTCATCGACCCCGCCCCGGACGCGGCCACCTCCTACGCCGAGCGCCGCCGGGTCTTCGAACTGCCCCGCTCCAGCTGGGCCGACTACGACACCGACCTGATCTCCACCGGCGGCGGCGTCTTCCCGCGCACCGCCAAGGCGATCCCGATCAACGCCCACATCCGGGACGCCCTCGGCATCGAGGACAAGGTCGCCAAGATGACCCCGGCGGACCTGATGAAGGCGATCCTCCAGGCACCGGTCGACCTGCTGTGGAACGGCGGCATCGGCACGTACGTGAAGGCGTCGACCGAGTCGCACACCGACGTCGGCGACAAGGCCAACGACGCCATCCGGGTCGACGGACGGGACCTCAGGGTCCAGGTCGTCGGCGAGGGCGGCAACCTCGGACTGACCCAGCTGGGCCGGATCGAGTTCGCGCAGACCGGCGGACGCGTCAACACCGACGCCATCGACAACAGCGCGGGCGTGGACACCTCCGACCACGAGGTGAACATCAAGATCCTGCTCAACGGCCTGGTCACCGAAGGGGACATGACCGTCAAGCAGCGCAACAAGCTGCTCGCCGAGATGACCGACGAGGTCGGCGCCCTCGTCCTGCGCAACAACTACGCGCAGAACACGGCCATCGCCAACGCCCTCGCCCAGTCCCCGGACATGCTCCACGCCCAGCAGCGCTTCATGCGCCACCTGGTCAGGGAAGGCCGCCTCGACCGGGCGATCGAGTTCCTGCCCACCGACCGGCAGATCCGTGAGCGCCTCAACACCGGGCACGGCCTCACCGGCCCCGAGACGGCCGTCCTGCTCGCCTACACCAAGATCACCGTCGCCGAGGAACTGCTGCACACCTCACTGCCGGACGACCCCTACCTGCGCAAGCTGCTGCACGAGTACTTCCCGACGCAGCTGCGCGAGCGGTTCGCCGAGCATGTCGACAGCCACCCGCTGAGCCGGGAGATCGTCACGACCCTGCTGGTCAACGACACGGTCAACACCGGCGGTACGAGCTTCCTGCACCGGCTGCGTGAGGAGACCGGGGCCTCCCTGGAGGAGATCGTCCGGGCGCAGACCGCCTCCCGCGCGATCTTCGGGTCGGGCGAGGTGTGGGACGCGGTCGAGAGCCTGGACAACACGGTCGACGCGGCCGTCCAGACCCGGATCCGGCTGCACTCCCGCCGCCTCGTCGAGCGCGGTACGCGCTGGCTGCTGAACAACCGGCCGCAGCCGTTGCAGCTCAGCGAGACCATCGAGTTCTTCTCCGCGGACGTGCAGCTCGTCTGGGGCGAACTGCCCAAGCTGCTGCGCGGCGCGGACCTGGAGTGGTACCAGAAGATCTACGACGAGCTGACGGGCGCCGGGGTCCCGGAGGAACTGGCCACCCGGGTCGCCGGCTTCTCCTCGGCCTTCCCGACGCTCGACATCGTCGCGGTCGGCGACCGGGTCGGCCGTCCGCCGATGGAGGTCGCCGAGGTGTACTACGACCTCGCCGACCGGCTGAGCATCACCCAGCTCATGGACCGCATCATCGATCTGCCGCGCGCGGACCGCTGGCAGTCCATGGCCCGCGCGGCGATCCGTGAGGACCTGTACGCCGCCCACGCCTCCCTCACCGCCGAGGTGCTGTCGGCGGGCAACGGCTCCTCCACACCGGAGCAGCGGTTCAAGGTGTGGGAGCAGAAGAACGCGGCGCTGCTCGGCCGGGCGCGGACGACCCTGGAGGAGATCCAGGGCTCCGACGCGTTCGACCTCGCCAACCTGTCGGTGGCGATGCGGACGATGCGGACGCTGCTGCGCAGCCACTCGTAGCGATACGGCCACGACGGAGGGGCGCCCCACGGCCGTGGGGCGCCCCTCCGTCGTCCCGTGCGCGTCGTCCGTGCGCGCCGGGCCTACTCGGTGTCCTTCGTCCAGAGCGTCAGCTTGCCCTCGACGCTCGGGACCTCCCAGCTGTACTGCCCCGGGGTCAGTTTGGTGATCTCGTACATGGCGAGGTTGCCATCCTTGGTGACCGTGCAGAGGAGCGAGCCCTCGGGGATGATCGCGTCCTTGCCGAAGTCGTCGGGGTTCACGAGAGAGGGCAGGACGTCGGTGTCCGCGCCTGTGCGGCACTGTTCGAGCGTGGGGCCCTTGCTCTTGCCCATGGTGGTCTCGAAGCTCCACTGGCCGTTCTGGAGCGACATCTCGCGTGTCTCGTCCGTCATCTGGGCCTTGATGTCGATGCTGGGCTCGTCCAGGTCGACGTAGGTGTAGTTCTCGGCAGGGGTGCGCAGCACGAAGGACTGGCCTTCGAAGGCCAGTGTGTACGTGGTGTCCGCGGGCGCCGACGCGGACCCGGTCGGGTTCGTCACGTCCTGCCCGTCGCCCTGCCCGTCGGAGCCGGAGCCGGAGCCGGAGGTGGGGGAGGAGTCGGGTGTCGAGCCCGCCTTGTCGCCGCCCTTGTCCTTGCCGCTGTCCTTGGTGTCGCTCGCCTTGGTGTCGGCGTCGTCGTTCCCGCCCATCACGTACACCGCGGCTGCCGCGCCCGACCCGGCCACCAGGACGAGGGCCAGGGCGACGAGGGCCGCCTTCAGGCCACGGCGGCTCTTCTTGGGGGGCGTCGGGGCCGGGCCGGTGGCCTGCGGCTGCGGGGTGAGGTTGTAGGTGTCCGTCGCCGGGGGCGGGTAGCCGTAGCCGGGGGTGGGAGCCGGGTCCTGCGGGGGCGGCGCGCCGAAGCCGGTCGGCGGGGGCGGCGCCGGGGCCGTGGTCGGGGGCGCGGCGGGCATCTGGGGCGCCGTCGGCTGGGGCGGGGTCTGCGCGGACTGTTCACGGCGGGTGATCTCGGCCGCGAGGGGGGCCGGGAGCCAGCCGGTGAAGTCGCCGAGGGCGCGGCCCGCCGACTCCTGGCACAGCGCGGCCAGTTCCTCGGTGCCGACGCGGGCGGCCGGGTCGGCGGTGAGGCAGCGCTCCAGCAGCGGGCGCAGACGGTCGTCGTAGCCGTCGAGCCTCGGCGGGCGCTGGGCGGTGTTGGCGATCTGCGCGGCGATGGTGATGGCGCCGCCGTCGCCGTACGGGTGGCGTCCGGTGGCCGCGACCGCCGCGATCAGGCCGAGCGAGAAGACGTCGGTGGCCGGGGTGACCTGCTCGCCGAGGGCGTGCTCCGGCGACATGTACTGCGGGGTGCCGATGAGGCCGCCGGACTGGGTGAGGTGGGTGGCGTCGGCGGCGCGGGCGATGCCGAAGTCGATGACGTACGGGCCCTGGGAGCCGAGGAGGATGTTGCTCGGCTTGAGGTCGCGGTGGACGACTCCGGCCGCGTGGATGGAGGTGAGGGCGCGGGCCGCGCAGCCGACCAGCTGGAAGACGGCGGGCAGGGGGAGGGCGCCGAAGGAGACCAGGGCGTCGTGCAGGGGGATGCCCGGGATGAACGCCGAGGCCAGCCAGGGGAGTTCGCCGGTGGTGTCGTGGTCGACGACCGGGACGATGTGGTAGCCCTGCACGCGGCGGGCCGCCTGGACCTCCTGCTCGAAGCGGCGGCGGAAGTCGGGGTCCTGGCCGTACTCGCGGCGGATGACCTTCAGGGCGACGGGCTGGCCGCCTCGGGTGTGCGACAGATAGACCGTGCCCATGCCGCCCTCGCCGATGCGGGCGTGCAGGTGGTAGCCGGCGGTCTCCCGTGGGTCCTGCGGTCCCAGCGGGCTCAGGATGTCGCCAGTGCTGCTGCTGATGGGAGCCTCCCCCTTGCGGTGCCGAACTCCTGGGCCGGTGTGGGCGTTTGGAGCGGTCCGAAGCTTATACGGCACTTATGACACCGGGGGGTGGAGTTGTGGTTCCGGGTGACTGTGGGGAGGGGACGCGGTAGGGGGTGGGTGTGTTGGGTGCGTCGGCGGGTGCGGGTCCGGTGGGGCTTCTCGCGCAGTTCCCCGCGCCCCTGAAAGACCAGGGGCGCGCGACGCTCCTACGGCTCCCTGCGGACCCGGCGGCGCCATTCCTCGTCGCGGACCGTGAGCGGGGCCGTCGGTGGGAGCGGGGCGCGGCGGGCTGTCGGGGCTTCTGTCAGGGAGAGCGTGCGGAAGGCGGTCTCGATGAGGGTCACCGACGTGGCGACCGGCCCCGGCAGCCACGCGGTGAAGTCGCGGACGTCCCGGCGGGCCGCTCCCGCGCAGTGTTCGGCGACGGCGGCGGCCGAGGGGCGGGCGGCCGGGTCGGCGGTGAGGCAGCGGCGGACGACGTCGACGAGGGGGCGGTCGACGCCGTCCAGGGCGGGCGGGGTCACGTCGGTGGCGGCGATCCGGGTCGCGATGGCCAGCGGGTTGCCCCGGCCGTACGGGTGCCGCCCGGTCGCGGCGACCGCGGCGATCAGGCCCAGCGCGAACACGTCGGACGCGGAGGTCACCCGGCGGCCGAGCGCGTGCTCGGGGGACATGTAGCTCGGGGTGCCGATGAGGCGTCCGGCGGTGGTGAGCGTGGCCGCGCCCGCCGCCCGGGCGATGCCGAAGTCGAGCAGCCAGGGCCCGTCCGCGGCGAGCAGCAGGTTGGCGGGCTTGACGTCGCGGTGGATCACCCCGGCGGTGTGCACGGCGTCCAGCGCGTACGCGGCGCAGGCCAGCAGTTGCAGGACGGCCGGGACGGGCAGCGGGCCGTGGGTCTCCAGGGCCTGGTCGAGGGGCACACCGGGGACGTAGTGCGTGGCCAGCCAGGGGCGCTCGGCACCGGCGTCATGGTCGACGATCGGCACCAGGTGGTAGCCGGAGACCTGGCGCCCGGCGGCCACCTCGCGGGCGAACCGCTCGCGGAAGGCGGGGCTGTCGGCGTACTCCGGGCGTACCAGCTTCAGGGCGACCGGCTGGCCACCCCGGCTGCGGGAGAGATAGACCGTGCCCATGCCGCCCTCGCCGATCCTGGCGTACAGCGGATACCCGGCTATCTCCCGCGGATCGTCCGTCCGCAGCGGCTCAGGCACCACCCCGCGCATCGACCGCCCCCTCCGCTCAGCCCGTCCCCGGAGCGTATCGCGGCACGGACCGGCAGGTGGCGGGTGAGGCAACCCGCGCACCGCCGGTGCCATCTACCCAGGTGGCCCTCGACCGCACCACGGTCTATAGAGGGTGGAAGCGGCAAGTGGCAGGGAAAGCGATGAGTGGGGTGAACGTGGACGCAGGTCGGCGACCCGCCGTGTCCGTCGTCGTGATCGTCTACAACGACGAGGCCCGGCTTCCCGTGGCCGTGCGCTCGGTGCTGGAGCAGACGCTGCGGAGCGTCGAGGTCGTGATCGTCGACGATCACAGCACGGACGGTTCGTACGAGGTGGCCGCCCGGCTCGCCGCCGAGCATCCGGGCCGTGTCCGCGCGTACCGGCTCCCCGAGAACAGCGGGGGCTGCGGCGCGCCCCGCAACCACGGTATCGGCGAGACCCGCGGCGAGTACGTGATGTTCCTCGACAGCGACGACGTCCTGGAGCGCAACGCCTGCCGGAACCTGCTGGAGGCCGCCGAGACCACCGGCGCCGACCTCGTCTCCGGCCTCTGCGTCCGCGTCCACGTGGACACGCGTACGCGCAAGGAGGTCAAGTGGTACCCGTGGCTGTACGCCCGCACCCGCACCCTCGACTCGGTCCGTGAGCTGCCCGACCTGCTGGTCTACGACACCCTGTCCACCAACAAGTGCTACCGGCGGGACTTCCTCGTCGAGGGCGGCCTGCTGTTCCCCGTCGGCATCCACTACGAGGATCTGTTCTTCTCCGCCCAGGCGTACGCGGCGGCCCGCCGGATCACCCTGATCCCCAACCGGGTCTACGACTGGAACGTCGTCCAGGACACGGCCGAGGCCGGGTCCAGGTCGATCAGCAACCGGCGGGCCGAGATCGCCAACTTCGCGCACCGGATGGAGATCCACCGGCGCGTGGACCGGCTCCTCGCCGAACAGGGGCTGGCGGAGCTGAAGTTCCAGAAGGACGTCAAGTTCCTCAAGCACGATCTCGTGCTGCATCTACGGGACCTGCCCTTCCGGGACGCGGCCTACCGGCGGGAGTTCGCGGAGCTGGCCCGCGCCTATCTGGAGTCGGTCGATCCGGCCGCGTACGACGAGGTCGAGCCCGTCCACGCCGTCTGCGCGTATCTCCTGCGGGAGAGCGACTGGGACAACCTGCTGCCCGCCGTGGACACGCTCACCAACCGGGACAAGGTCTCCGCCCCGCTCGTCGAGCGCGACGGGCGGATCTACTGGTGTGCCGAGCACATCGAGGAGGACCCCTTCGCGCGCCGGGTCCTGGACGTCACCGAACTCGGCTACCACGCCCGGCCGGTGGGCAAGCTGTTCCTGCGCAACGAGCTGACGGAGTACGTGGAGGAGGGGGAAGGGAAGGGACGCGGCGGCCGGGTACGTCTCGCCGGGCGCGTCACCAATCCGCTCGGGGTCGTCCCGCCCGGCGCCCGGCTCACCGCCTCGCTGGAGTTCCGCGCCCGGCGCCCCGGTGTGCGTTTCCGGACGTCCCGGGTGCCGGTGGAGGCCGTGCGGCACGAGGGCGCGTACCTCGCCTGGCAGGCCCGCGTCGACCTCTCGAAGGCCATCCGCCCGCTGGGCATCGTGGACGCCGTCTGGGACGTACGCCTGCAGCTGGACGTCGACGGCGAGCGCACGACGACCCGGCTGACCGCCGCCGAACCGGGTCTGGTCACGGGTGCGTCGCCGGTCCGGCCCCGGCTGACACGGCTGGTCGCCGACCGGGTCGAGCCGCAGATCTCCGCCCGTGGGCATCTCGCGTTCCGGCTGGTCCCCGACAAGAAGGTGAACGTCCTCGTCACCCGGGGCCTCCAGGGCCGGCCCGGCAGGGTCGCCAAGTCCGGCTACCGCAAGGCGAAGGCACTGCGCGGGAAGGCCACCTCCGGGGAGGCCAAGATCCGCCTCTACCACGAGGTCTTCCGGCGCATGCCGAGGCAGCGGCGGCTGGTGGTGTTCGAGAGCCACCTCGGCCGGCAGTACAGCGACAGCCCCCGGGCGATCTACGAGGAGATGCGCCGCCAGGGTCTCGACTTCGAGGCGGTGTGGTCGTACACGGGGGCGCACGCGGGCGGCCGTCCGCCGGGCTTCCCCGCCGACGCCACCCTCGTACGACGCTGGTCGCTGCCCTATCTGCGGGCGCTGGCCCGCGCCGAGTTCTGGATCGACAACCAGAGTTTCCCGCTGCGGCTGGCCAAGCCGCCCGGCACCACCTACCTCCAGACCTGGCACGGCTCCGCGCTCAAGCGCATGGGCTTCGACGAGCCCGGCTGGAAGCTCAAGTCCCGTGCCGAGCAGGCCGAACAGCAGCGCACCCTCGACCGTTTCGACCACTTCCTGATCCGCTCGGAGCACGACGTCCGCACGCTGGCGAAGGCCTTCCGGCTGCGGGAGGAGGTGCTGCTGCGGGTGGGGTATCCGCGCAACGACGCACTGGTGCGGGCCCGCGAGGGGACTCCCCGACGGCCGCCGCTGGCGGACGAGTTGGGCATTCCGGCGGACCGGAAGGTACTTCTCTACGCCCCCACCTTCCGCCACCAGGGGCAGCGTCGCTTCACGCTCCCCTTCGACGTGGAGCGCTTCGCCGACACCTTCGGCGACGAGTACGTGCTCCTCGTCCGCGCCCACTACCTCAACGACGTCGTGCTCCCGCCCTCGGTGCGGGGCCGGGTCGTCGATGTGTCGGACCACCACGACGTGACCCCCGTCCTCGCCCTCGCGGACGCGCTGATCACGGACTACTCGTCGGTGATGTTCGACTACGCGCTCCTCGACCGCCCGATGCTGTTCTTCGCGTACGACTACGAGGAGTACGTGCACCAGGGCCGGGGCACCTACTTCGACCTCCTCGAACGGGCGCCGGGCCCGGTCGTGCGCACGGAGGACGAACTGCACGCCGTCCTGCGGTCGATGCCGCTGGCGGAGCAGACGCTCAAGTACGCCGCCGCGCGGGAGCGGTTCACCGCCGACTTCGGCGAGTACGACAAGGGGACGGCGGCCCGTGGCGTCGTCGACCGGTTCTTCTCCGAGTGGAGGCGCGCGTGACGACCGGACGGGACGGCGGGGCGGGAGCGGCCGGATCGCGGGACATCTTCCTGGTGTCCAACAGTGTGGACGAGACGGGCGGGGTGACCAGTTGGTCCCATCATCTGGCCCGGCTCCTCACCGAGCGCGGCCACCGTCTCCACGTCATCGGGATCACCACCCCCGAGGACCCGCACGACCTCGGCGAACTCCCTTACCCGACCACGCGGCTGTACGACGGTCAGCCGCCGGCGCCGGGCCGGGCGCGGGTGGCGAGCATGCGGGAGCGGGCGGCCGTGCTGAGCGGGCTCTTCCGGGCGGCGCGGCCCGGCGGGGTCGTCGTCGTGACCCAGGTGTGGGCGATGGAGTGGGTGGCGCTCGCCGACACCTCCGGGCTGACCGTCATCGGGATGAGCCACGAGTCCTTCGAGACCTCGCGCCGCTCCTCCCGCTTCCGGCGGGTGCTCAAGCACTACCGGGACGTCGACCGGATGCTCGTCCTCACCCGCGAGGACGCCGACCTGTGGATCGGTGAGGGCCTCGACAACGCCTCGTACCTGCCGAACGCCGTGCCCTGGCTGCCGGAGGAGCCGTCGCCGCGCACCGGGAAGGCCGTGCTGAGCATCGGCCGGCTCAGTGACGAGAAGGGTGTCGACATGCTCCTCGACACCTGGGCCGAGGTGGCGACCCGGCACCCCGACTGGACCCTCCTCGTCTACGGCTCCGGCTCCGGGGAGGACGAGCAGTTGCTGAGGAAGCAGTGCACGGCGCTGGGCCTCGACGGCTCGGTGTCCTGGATGGGCCGTACGCACGACGTCCAGGGCGCCCTGCGCGGCGGCTCCGTCTTCGCCCTGTCCTCCCGGGGCGAGGGCTTCCCCCTCGCCCTCATGGAGGCCATGGCGATGGGCGTTCCGTGCGTCGCCTTCGACTGCGCGCCCGGCGTCCACGAGATCGTGCGCGACGGCGAGGACGGACTGCTGGCCACCCCCGGCAACACGGGTGAACTGGCCCGCCGGCTGGATGAGTTGATCACCGACAAGGCGCTGCGGGACCGGATGGGGGACAGGGCGAGGGAGAACATCCGGCGGTACGGGACGCAGGAGATCGTGGACCGGTGGGAGGCGCTGTTCACGTTCCTGGAGAGGTGACCGGCCGGCGGTGGCTCACTTCTTCCCGCCGGTGAACTTCTCGTACTCCTTGAGCACGTCGTCCGTCGGCCCGTCCAGCCGGAGTTCCCCGCGCTCCAGCCACAGCACGCGGTCGCAGGTGTCCCGGATCGACTTGTTGTTGTGGCTGACGAGGAAGACCGTGCCCGCGTGCTTGCGCAGCTTGCGGATGCGCGCCTCGGACCGCTTCTGGAAGGAGCGGTCGCCGGTGGCGAGGGCCTCGTCGATGAGGAGGACGTCGTGGTCCTTGGCGGCGGCGATGGAGAACCTGAGCCGGGCCGCCATGCCGGAGGAGTACGTGCGCATGGGGAGCGTGATGAAGTCCCCCTTCTCGTTGATGCCCGAGAAGTCGACGATCTCCTCGTACCGCTCCTTGACCTGCTCGCGGGACATGCCCATGGCGAGCCCGCCGAGGTGGACGTTCCGCTCGCCCGTCAGGTCGTTCATCAGGGCCGCGTTGACGCCGAGCAGGGAGGGCTGGCCGTCGGTGTAGATCCGGCCGTTCTCCACCGGGAGCAGTCCGGCGACGGCCTTGAGGAGGGTCGACTTGCCGGAGCCGTTCGTGCCGATGAGCCCGATGGCCTCGCCCCGGTACGCGGTGAACGACACGTTCCGCACGGCGTGCACCTTGCGGACACCGGCCGCCTTCTCCGACTTCTTCCGCCGCAGGATGCGGTTGAGCGCGGCGGTGGCGGTGCCGCGTCCGGCGCCGGTGCCGTTGACGCGGTAGACGATGTCGACGGAGTCGACGACGACCGTGGGGACGGGCTCGGCGGTGGCGTCCTGTGCCGCTGCCGCCGCTGCCGCTGCCGCTTCACGAGCGCCGGGGATGGCGGATGCGGAGGTGGGGGTAGGAGTGGAGGTGGGGGTGATGGTGATGTCAGCCACGGCCGTACGTCTCCTCAGCCTTCCAGAAGTAGATGAACCCGCCGACGCCCGCGAGGAGCGCCCAGCCCGCCGCGATCGCCCAGACGTGCGGCGGCAGCTGGCTCGCGTGGAAGCTGTCGATCAGGGCGAAGCGCATGAGGTCGATGTAGACCGCGGCGGGGTTGCACTCCAGCAGGAGATGCACGAAGGCCGGGATGTTCCGGTCGGCGAGCATGTGGTCGATGCTGAACATCACGCCGGAGGTGTACATCCAGGTCCGCAGCACGAACGGCATCAGCTGCGAGATGTCGGGCGTCTTGGCGCCGATCCGCGCCATCACCATCGCGATACCGGCGTTGAACACGAACTGGAGCGCCAGCGCGGGGAGGATCAGCAGCCAGGACGGCGCCACCGGCACGCCGAAGGCCAGCAGGATCACCACCAGCGCGGCCATGGAGAACAGCAGCTGCTGGAGCTGCTGGAGGCAGTACGACAGGGGCAGTGAGGCCCGGGGGAAGTGCAGGGCGCGGACCAGGCCGAGGCTGCCGGATATGGCCCGGGTGCCGGCCATGATCGAGCTCTGGGTGAAGGTCCACACGAACACACCGGTCACCAGGAACGGGACGTAGTCCGGGACGCCCCTCTTGGTGCCCATCAGCAGGCCGAAGATCAGGTAGTAGACCGCCGCGTTGAGGAGCGGGTTCGCGACCTGCCAGACCTGGCCCAGCTTGGCCTGGCTGTACTGCGCGGTCAGCTTGGCCGTGGCGAAGGCGGTGATGAAGTGCCGTCTGGCCCACAGCTGCCGTACGTAGGCGCCGAGCGAGGGCCGGGCCCCGCTGACGCTCAGGCCGTACCGCTCGGCGAGCTGCGCCGGGGTCTCGGCGGCGCGGGCGCCCTGGGCGGGTCGGGCGGCCTGGGGGGTGTCCGCCGGGGTCGGGGGCGGTGTGTGGAGGACCTGGCTCACATCCGCTGCTTTCGCTAGTGGGGGAGTCCCGCGTATTCGACTGCGCTTCTTACGTGGCCCTTGCCCTGCTCTTACGTCGGGACGGGACCGTATCGTCGCCACGCGAGAGTAAGCCGATATGACGTCGGAACGCAACCGTTTCGTCGCCACGGCCCGATACCGCCTGGACGCTGCCTATGCTGTGCGCCATGACGACGAACGCCGAGCCGGATCGGACCCCACCGCGTCGCCGGGCCCCCGCCGGGGCGGCGGTGCTCCGCGAGGACGTGACCGAGGCGATCCGCGCGGCGGTCTTCGAGGAACTCGCGGCGGTCGGCTACGCCCGGATGTCCATCGAGGGGATCGCGCGCCGCGCGGGCGTCGGCAAGACGGCGGTGTACCGGCGCTGGCGCTCCAAGCTGCACCTGGTGCTGGACCTCGTCTCGGCGGTGGCGGTACAGGGTCTGCCGATGCCGGACACGGGCTCCCTGGAGGGCGACCTCCGGCTCCTCTACGAGGTCACGTCCCGCGCCCTGCGCCACCCCGTCGCCGGCCAGATCATCCCCGACCTCCAGGCGGAGGCCGCCCGCAACCCGGAGATCGCCGAGGCCATGCAGAAGGCGCTGCGGGAGGGGCAGCAGAGCGTCGCCACCGGGATCGTCGCGGCGGCGGTCGCGCGCGGCGAGGTCCGTCCGGGCGCGGACGAGGACCTGGCCCTGGACGTGATGTTCGGGCCGCTGTACTGGCGAGCCGTGGTCGTACGGTCCCCGAAGCTGCCGAAGGGCTATCTGGAGAGCTTGACCCGGGCTACGGCGGCGGCGCTGCGGGTGTTGTAGGGGTGCGGGTGGGGTTCGACAGGTCGGCGACGTCTGGCCGCATAGGTAGAATGTGAGAAAGTTGGAATGTTGGAGGGTCGCAATATATGTAGCCCCTGGGTAGCCTCGAAAGTGACCAGGAAGGGCGACAGAGGGAGGTCATTCATGGCTGTGGCTACGTACCAGGCCAGCGTGCGCGACAAGGGACAGCTGACCCTGCCCGTCGGCTTGCGCGAGGCGCTGGGGGTCTCCCCGGGTGACGAGCTTGAGTTCACGGTCCGCGACGGTGTCGTCGAGGTCCATGGGCTCATCAAGATTCGCTCCGACCAGCGGTGGTTCTGGACGGAGGCATGGCAGGAGGGCGAGCGCGAGGCCAGCGCTGACATCGCGGCCGGACGCACGACCTTCTACGAGGACGCGGACAGTCTGCTCGCGGACCTCGGTGAGGAAAACTGACCTCGACCCCCTGGAGGCCCTATTGCCGACGTTTGAAACGACTGCCCGCTTCGACCGTGACGTGCGGAAGCTCCCTCAGCCGGAGCGAGAGCGGTTCGTGGACACCGTCCGGAACAAGTTCGTACCGGACGTGACCAAAGGGCAGTTTCGGCCCGGCCTCCGTGTCAAGCCCGTCCAGGGCGTGAAGGTCGCCGACGGCGAGAGTCCGGTCATGGAGATGACCTGGGCGCCTGACGGGCGCGCCACCTGGCAGTACGGGGACCAACGCCGCGAAGGCGAGCCCCATGTCATCTGGCGCAGGGTCGGTGGGCACGAGATCTTCGATCCCGGCCCCGCCTGAGAGAGCACGAGCGGTCCGCCTCACTCACGTGGGCGGGCCGCTCCCGTGGAGGGGGCGAGTTCGACGCAGGTGTCACCTGCCGTCGGCGCCTGAGAAGGACGGACTTCTTCCAGTACAGGGGGCCGTTCCCGGAGCCACGTGCCCTCGGCCTGCCCTCCACCTGCGGGTTTCGAAGCCCGTCGAAAGCCCTGGTGCCGCCTTCCCGCACTCGGACACCCTGGTGACGTCCGTAGGACCTTGTCCTCTTCGCAGGGACAAACCGTGAGTTCAGGAGGCCTTTCTTGCATGCACGTGTGAAGATCCTCGGCGCCGTGGCCGTTGCCGTGATGTCCGCGGTCGCGCTGCCCGGTTCGGCGTCGGCGTCGGGAACGGCGGTCAGGGCGTGTGGCTACTACGAGACGCAGTCGGACGCGTACTACGGCCACTGCACCAGCGCGCCGGGGCCGAGCAACGGCGCGTACATCAAAATCGACTGGGACTGGACGCCGTTCGACAGTTACCGGTGTGTGCGACCTGGTGAGACCCGTCTGGGCTCCACCAGTGAGATCGACGGTGCGTACTGGACCGCGAACTGCACTCCGGCGTGACGTAGGGGTCTGGCGTGCCCCCGGCGTCCACACCTTGCCGGGGGCACGTCAGGCCTTCCCGAAGGACGGTCGGAGCAGGTCCGTCAGGTCCGGGCCCCGGCCGTCGATCACGTCGGGTCGCTTGATGCCGTGGCCCTCCGCGCTGCCGAAGTACGTCGGGTCGCCCGGCTCGGCGGGGACTCCCAGGAAGGTGTCCAGGGAGCGGAGGGCGGCGGAGAGGCGGGGGGCGTTCAGCAGTTCGACCAGCCGGTGTTCCCCGCGCTTCTCGCCCGTCGCGTCGATCCAGGTCCCGGAGCCCACGACGAGGATGCTCCCCACCGACGCGTCGGGGAAGCCGACGGGGCGGCTCCGCTCGACGCGCAGGGCGACCTCCTCGCCGTCCATCGGCCCCGGGAGCGACATCCGGGTGACGAGCCCCGTGCCCCCCGCTGCCGTCCACGATCCAGTGCCATTCGAGGACGCCGGGCACGAGCAGTTCGTGTGCGCGCAGCACCGCGGACATCCGGGCCGCCACGGACAGCGCGGATACCGGGCCCGGGGTCACGCGTTCGTCGGACGCGTCGAGTTCCCACGTCCAGGACGCGCACGCCCCGGGGGAGCGGAACAGCGCGGACACCGCCTCAGTCGCCGTGGGTGGCGAGTTCGCGCAGGTCGGCGAGGGGGAGGGAGCGGGGCTCGGTGGCCGGGGGGACGTGGCCGGCGACCGGGTCGGCGGGGGCGCGGACGCAGGTGGTGAGCGCCTCGGCCGGCGTCAGACCGTGCTCGTAGGACTCGTGCAGGCGGTCGAGCCAGACGAGGCCCGCCTTGTACCCGTCCTCGCCGGCGCCGTCGCGGGGCTCGAAGCTCGCGGCGGAGTCGGCGTCGGAGGCCCAGAGGTAGCCGAGGACGCCGCCGTGGCCGGCGACGACCGGGACGTACCGGACCTGTCCGGCCCCGGACCGCCTGTAGCCCACGGAGTCGAAGACGGGGCCGTGCCGGAAGACCTCCGTACGCCTCGGGATCTCGAAACGCGACCACACGTCGGAGGGCGAGCCGTCCGGCTCGAAGAAGTTCTCGACGCCCGTCTCGGTCGGCCTGCCGAAGTACGTCGGGTCGTCCGGGTCGGTCTCCGCGTCCAGGGCCTCGGAGAGGTCGCGCAGCGCCGCGGCCAGCCGTGGGTAGTTCACGGCGTGCACGTCGGCCTGCGGACGGCCCTCCAGGTCGTACGGCATCCAGGCGTCCGAGAACGTCCTGAGGTCGGCGGTGACATAGTCCAGGAACGCCGAGGCACCGAGCACGAACAGCCGCTCCTCGTGGGCCTCGCCGCCGGTGCCGGGGATGCGTACGGCACCGCGGCAGACGATGTCGGCGTACACGGCGCCGATCTCGCCGGGGCGCAGCTCCGCCTCGATCCGGGCGGTCAGTGCCCGGACCGTGTCGGCGGTGGACGGCGTCTCACCCGGCGTCTCACCCGGCGTCTCACCGAGCAGGAGGTCGCCCTCGAAGAGGCGGTCGTCCGACCCGCCGGCCTCGTGGACGGACACATGGAGCGTCGGAGGGCCGACGGCCAGCCGGTGCCGCGCGAGAACGGCGTACGCGTCGAGCAGGGCCCGGAGGCACTCCGCGACATCATGCCCGTCCTCGGTGTCGCGCCCCCAGGTCCAGCGGGCGACAGGGGTACTGGCGATCACAGTGCTGCCTCCGGCATGAACGTACCGTCGGGCGGGATCCGCATGACCCCGTCCTCGACACGGATGATGAACTGCACGTCGGTCTTCCCGTACACCTCGGTGAGCCGCTGTGCCGTCCGCATGGCCGCATGGTCGGCCATCGTGCCCTTCGTGTCGACCACGAACGTCTTGAAGTCGGCACCGGACTCCGCCAACTGCTGCATGTTGTCGAAGATCTTCTTGACGGTCTTCTTGGGGTTCGCGACGTCCTTGAACTGGTAGCCGTGGACGTTGCCCGCCGCGTCGCGGGCCATGACGTCCAGGTCCGTGCCCTCACCGGTCCTGACTCCGGGCTTGAGGTCGAAACCGCCCTTGACCTCGAAGGAGATGTCGCGGATGCCGCTCTCGTACAGCCGGTTGCCCAGCCGCAGCTGCTCGATGCCGCCGGACATCTTGTCCGCGTGGGCCAGGCTGGAGACCGTCTGGTCGAAGCCCGTGGCGCCGTCGAAACGCCCGGACGCGATGGTCTCGGCGATCTCCCGGCCGGCGGGATGACCGGCCAGGTTGTCCAGCACCCGCTCCAGGTCGCCCGGCTTGACCTTCGTCCCGCGCATCTGCTGACGGACCTGATCCTCCAGGTGGCCGCCGCGCTCGAACGGCTGAGGGTCGCCGTCCGGCCGCTCCCAGCCCCCGGGGTCGTTCGCGCCGTCGTCGCCGGCGCCCGTGCCGCCGCTCGGCGGGTCCTGCGGAGGCCCGCTCCCCGGGCCGTCGCCGCCACCGGGTCCGTCCGCACCGCCACCGCCGGGCCCGTCGGCACCGCCGCCCGGCGTCCCGCCCTGGCCGTGACCCGCCGGGGTCTCCCTGGGACCGCCGCCCGAGGGGGTGTCCGTATGCCCGCCGCCCGGTGTCTCGCCGCGACCGCCGCCGCTCGGTGTCTCATGGCTCCCGGCCGGTCCCCGGCCCAGGTCGTCGGCCCGGCCACCGGGCAGGCCGTCGTCCCCGACCCGCCCCACGGCCCCCGTGGCGCCGTCGCCCACCTTCGCGCCCGCGCCCACCAACTCCGGCTCGGGCCGGGTGACATCGACGCCGCGCTCCGCCGCCGTCCCCTCGTGCCTGATGCTGTCCAGGGACTCGCGGACCGTGCCGTCGGCGTTGTGGACGACGAGGGTCTGGGTGTCCAGGTAGACGACCTCGCCCTTGGGGGTCTCCATACGGACGCTGTTCTCGGGGGTGAGGCCCGCCGGGAGGTCGTCCGTGATGTTCGGTGCGTCGGCGATCTGGTAGGTGCCCTCGCCGAGCTTGATGTGGGTGCCGTCGGTGATGCCGCGCAGGCTCGCCATGACGTCACCGATCTTGACCGCCGTGGCGCCGACGCCCTTGGTGAGGTACGTCATCGGGTCGACGATCTTGCCGGCCTTGCCCGCGAAGGAGATCGCCTTGGCGATGGCGCCCGCCTTGCCCGCGCCCGCCGCCGCTCCTCCGGCACCGCCGGTGAAGATGGTGGTGAGGACGTTGAAGGTGACCGCCCCGGCCGCCCGCGACGGGTTCTTGCCCCACTCGTCGTAGGCGATGAGCGCCTTGCCGGTCTCGACGACGGCCGTGCGGGAGTCGCGCAGCCAGGACGGCAGCTTGTCGTCGGGGGCCAGCCAGTACGCCGTACCCACCACCGGTACGGCGGTGATCAGGATGCCCGTCGCCAGCTTGCCGAGGCCCACCCAGGCCTGGCCCGCCGCGTCCCAGCCGCTGAAGCCCACCAGGGTGCCGAGGCCCTTGATCGTGCCCCACACGCCGTCCACGACGAAGCCGACCGCGAAGTCCCAGACGTGTTCGTGGATGTAGTACCAGGGGTTGGACTCCTCGACCGGGTCGCCCCACGGCAGACCACCGGCGTTGTTCAGGTCCTCGCCCCGGTAGCCGTACATGTTCTCTTTGTTCGAGCCGTCGTTGACGACCAGCGCCTCGCCGCCGACCAGCGCGACGATCTTGTTGTAGCAGTCGCGTTCGGCGGCCTGGAACGCGGCGTACGCGGCGTTGATGTCGGAGCGGCGGTTGTTGTTCTCCTCGACGAGGTCACCGTCGGCCCGCCACTCGTCGTCGCCCTCGATCTTCTGGCGGAAGGCGATCGCGTCCCGGCGGAGCTGGTCGAACTTCTGCTTGAGCGGGCCCACGGCCGACGCGTACGTGTCCAGCGCCGACGCCACGGTCTCCAACTCCGTGGCGAACTCGTCGCCCTTGGCCGCCACCGGCGCGGTCGTCGCGAACAGCGCCTCCGCCTCGGGTGCCTTGTAGTACGCGGAGAGGCCGCCGAAGCGGGTGTGGATCGCCGAGCCCGAGTCCCTCAGGGAGGTACCGGCCGAGCGGACACCCGCGATGCCCACGTCCAGCTGCTCCAGATTGCCGGTGAACTCGGGGACTTCCTCCGGGATGACGGGGATGTCGTCGCTCACTTCGGACCCTGCCCGCCGTTGCCGTCGACACCCGGCGGGGGCGGAACGACCGTCGCCTTCAGCGCGTTCGCCTGCTGCTCTGCCGCCATGTCCAGGTCACCGGTCACATAGGCGTTGGTGGCCTTGGCCGCGCCCTGCACGGAGTCGATGGTCCGCTGCGCCATGTACGCCAGCTTCTGCTGACGCTCCTGGAGGTACTTGCTCAGCGCCGCCGCGACCGGTCCGACCGGCACGCGGGGGGTGCCGGCGACCACCGGCCCGATCATCGGTCCGCTGAACTGCCCGCCCGGCACGGCCGTACCGGCCGACTCGGCCGCGCTCGCCATGTTCGACACCAGCGAGTTGGCGGCCTTCTCCAGGCCGCCCGCCGCCTCGCCCGTCGAATTCAGCGTGGTCTGCACGTTGTTCGGATCGATGTCCCAAGCCGGCATCGTCGCTACCCCCGTAACGCCCTGTCGGACACGTCGTACGTACGTCATCTCCGCGGAACGCCTTGTCTCCGCGGAATGCCTTTCGGCTTCCCTCAGTACACACGAGCAAACGGCACCGGACAGTTCCCGCTGCACGTCGATTCCGTCACAAAGGGCTATCGTCGCGCCGTCCAGCCCGCCCATGCCGACGTGATCATGTCGTCGACGCCGTACCGCGCCTTCCAGCCCAGCTCGGCGGCGATCCGGTCCGCCGAGGCGACCACGCGCGCGGGGTCTCCGGGGCGCCGGCCGACGACCACCGGCGGCAGGTCGTGCCCGGTGAGCGCGTTGATCCGGTCGATCATCCCGCGCACCGAGACGCCGTCCCCGCGCCCGATGTTGAGGGTGAGATCCGTGCCGGGGGCCTCGCGCAGCCGCCGCGCGGTCGCCACATGGGCCTCCGCGAGGTCGACGACATGGATGTAGTCCCGGACGCAGGTCCCGTCGGGGGTCGGGTAGTCGGCGCCGAAGATCCGCGGCGGGGCGCCCTCGGAGAGCTTCTCGAAGACCATGGGGACGAGATTGAAGACGCCCGTGTCGGACAGCTCGGGGGTCGCGGCACCCGCCACGTTGAAGTAGCGCAGGGAGGCCGTGGACAGGCCCGTCGCCCGGCCCGTGGCCCGCACCAGCCACTCGCCGACCAGCTTGGTCTCGCCGTACGGGCTCATCGGCAGACACGGGGTGTCCTCGGAGACGAGGTCCACATCGGGCATGCCGTACACGGCGGCGGAGGACGAGAAGACGAAGGACGCGACCTGTGCGTCCGTGACGGCCGACAGCAGGGTGCGCAGGCCCTCGACGTTCTCCCGGTAGTAGTGCAGCGGCCGTTCGACGGACTCGCCGACCTGCTTCTTCGCCGCGAGATGGACGACGCCGGTGACGCTCCGGTCCCGGATCACCCGGGCCAGCCGCTCCCCGTCGAGGGTGGAACCGATCTCCAACGGCACGCCCCCGGGCACCCGTTCGGCGACCCCCGTGGAGAGATCGTCGTAGACGACGGCCTCCTCGCCCGCGTCCAGCATCGCGCGCACCACATGCGCCCCGATGTATCCGGCGCCACCGGTGATCAGCCAGGTCATGGACGACCTTCCCCTTGTACGAGTCCTGCGAGTCCTGCGAGTCCGGGCAATGCCATGGTCGGTCATCAGTGAAGCAGGCGTTTGAGACGGCGGCGTACAACTTCGGTCAATCCTCGCCAACCGGGCGCGAGCCGGATCGCGAGCGCTCCCGCGTGGGTCGCGTACGGCTGCACCAGAAGCACTCCGTGGCGCGTGCTGAGCAGTGCGCTCCGGCGCAGCAGCCCGGCGCCCGCGACGGCGTGCGCGGTGGTCTCGCGCCGACTGCCGTCCGCGAACCGCAGCCGCAGCCGGAGGTCCCAGGTGCCGCTGCCCAACGCGGTGAGGTCCAGCGGGACTTCGGCGGTCCAGCTGTCGAACTCGGGCTCGGGTGCGAGGAAGGCCGTACCGGCGAACCCCACCCGCCCGTCCGTCCGCTCGACGAACTCCACCCGTACGCTCTCCGGCCCCGCCTCCGCCATCCGCCCGTACAGCTCGTGCAGCCGCAGCCGGAGCACCGTCCCCCGCGCGCGTGGCCGCAGTTCCGCGTCGACGGCGGCGGGCAGCAGATGCACGGGACGGACGAGGAGGTGGTCCAGTTCCACCTGCGACAGGTCGGCGGACCAGACGGGGGAGTCGTCGCCCGCGCGCGCGTAGGGCGGGGTGAGCCGGGCGGGGCGGGCCGCGATCGCCTTGAGGCGGGCCAGGTCGCGCGGCTGCTCGGCGGCGAGGACCACCCGGGCGACGACCCGGCCGGGCGCGGGCGCCGGCGCGAAGTCCCCCTCGTCGAAGGAGGCCAGGTACGCGCGCGTCAGGGCCCACCACTCGCGCCGGTACTCCGCGTCGCGCAGATCCAGTTCGCGCGCGTACATCCGCAGCGAGTGGTCGAGGAAGCGGGTGCGGGTGGCGCGCGCCAGCTCCTTCTCGCCGGCGCCCGACAGGATGTCGTGGGAGAGCCGGTCGGCGTCCGTGCGGGCCCGCCAGTTGGCGATGCCGGAGCGGTCCAGGGATATGGACAGCCGGGCCGCCGAGCGGCGTACGTGCCAGACGTACACGGGGTCGGGGACGAGCGCGACACGCGGCGCGGCGGCCAGCACGCGCGCGCCGAACACGAAGTCCTCGTACGGGAAGCGGCCCTCGGGGAAGCGGATCGCGTGGTCGCGCAGAAAGGTGGTCCGGTAGAGCTTGTTGACGCAGAGGGTGTCGTGCACCAGGCGTACGCGCCGGGACGGGTGCTCCACCAGCGTGCGCCGGTCGTACAGCTCGGGCTGCCACGGGGTCTCGCGGCGGGACGGCAGCTCCCGGCGCACGCACAGCCCCGACGCGACCGGCGCGTCATGCTCCAGGACCGCCCCCAGCAGCGCGTCCACGGCGCCGGGCGGCAGCAGGTCGTCGCTGTCCAGGAACATCACGTACGGCGAGGTCGCGGCGTCCAGCCCGGTGTTGCGCGGGGTGCCGCAGCCGCCGCTGTTGGACGGGCGCCGTACGACCCGCAGCCGGGGCTCGTCCGCGGCCAGCCGCTCCAGCAGCTCCGCGCTGCCGTCCGTCGAGCAGTCGTCGACGGCGATCACCTCACCGACGGCCGGCCCCTGTGCGAGCGCCGAGCGCACGGCGTCCGCCACATGGGCGGCGTCGTCGTAGCCGATGACGACGACGGAGACCTGCGCCTGCTGAAGAGCCATTGGTTGCCCCGCACCTATGAGAGGTATGTGTGCAATCTTCCCTTAAGGGCGGCTTCGCGGCCCCGTGGGGAAGATGGCACGCGGGAGGCTGGGGTTCCGCGCGAGGTTGTCGGATTCTGTCGATGTGCCGAGGGTTATCCGGGTGGGCGGGCGCTCAGCCGGCCGGCTCGGCGAGGGCCGCCTCGTCCAGTGCGGCCGTCAACCGGTCCAGGCGGTCGCGCAGTTCGCGGATCTCGTCGATCTCCAGGGTGGTCGCGGAGACGATCCGGCGCGGCACGGCCAGCGCGCGCTGCCGGAGGGCGGTGCCCTCCTCGGTCGGCCGCACCACCACCGAGCGCTCGTCGCGCGCGCTGCGCTCACGGCGCACGAGCCCGGCCGCCTCCAGGCGCTTGAGCAGCGGCGACAGGGTCCCGGAGTCGAGCCGCAGATGCTCGCCGAGCTTCTTCACGGGCAGTTCGCCCCGCTCCCACAGCACCAGCATCACCAGGTACTGGGGGTAGGTGATCCCCAGGTCCTTGAGGGCGACGCGGTAGACGCCGTTGAAGGCGCGCGAGGCGGCGTGCAGGGAGAAGCAGATCTGCCGGTCGAGACGGAGGAAGTCCTCCTCGCGGATCTGCCCGGAGACCTCCTCGGAGGTCCCCTCGGGCGTGGGGGCGGCGCTGGTGGTCATGGCTCCAGAGTACCCCGTGTCCGCCATTTAGTTGTGGGCAATTGAATTGTGTGCTCTACTGGAGTCCGTGAACGGCGGTCGGACCGGACCGCCGGACGCGACTCGACCACCTGATCGACCTGATCGATTCGATCGACCTGACCTGCTTGACCTGTGAAAGGGATGGTTCTCCCATGGACGCGCTCTACACCGCTGTCGCCACCGCCACCCACGGCCGTGACGGTCGCGCCGTCTCCTCGGACGGCAAGATCGACCTCGAACTGGCCCCTCCGGTGGAGCTGGGCGGCAACGGCCAGGGCACCAACCCCGAGCAGCTCTTCGCCGCCGGTTACGCGGCCTGCTTCGGCAGCGCGCTCGGCCTCGTCGGCCGCGCCGCCAAGGTCGACGTCAGCGACGCCGCCGTGACCGCCGAGGTCGGCATCGGCAAGCAGGGCGAGGGCTTCGCCCTCAAGGTCACCCTCCGCGTCGAACTCCCCGACACCGTCGACGAGGCCACCGGCCGCAAGCTCGTCGAGCAGGCCCACCAGGTCTGCCCCTACTCCAACGCCACCCGCGGCAACGTCCCGGTCGAGCTCGTCATCGAGTAGTCCGGGCGGGCCGGGGAGGCCGTGTGATCCGTGTGACCTGTGAGGTCGGTGCGGCCAGAGGGCGTCCTAGGGAGTGATCCGCGCCAGCACCTCACCGGTCACAGGACTCCAGTCCACGACCACCGCCTCCTCCGGCACCTGCCGCCACCGGGTGAGCAGCAGCCACCTCACCCCGTATCGCCGCGCCACACCCCCACGCAGGGTCCGCGTCGACGCGGGGTCGAGGTACGCCCGGACATCGGCGAGCCGCCGCGCCCGCTCTCCCTCCGCCGCCGCCGGGTCGGGCCACGGGGGCGCCACCAGGTCCACCCCGTGCCCCGCGATCGCCCGCCCCGCGACGGACCCGTCGGCGATCAGCACGTCTCCCGCCCGCAGATGCCGCGCCGCCCACACGTACGACGGCCACCGCGCCGGCCGTTCCGGGCCGACGGAGTCCAGCGCGGCCGGCACGACGGCGCCCGCCTGCACGGTGAGAAGCCCCGCGCACGCCCCCGCGACCGCCGCACCACCCAGCGCACGCCGCGCCCACCCCCAGGGCGCGGGAGCCGTCAGCTCCACCGCCAGGGCGATCTGCGCCGCCGCACCGGCGAGCCCCGCGACCTGGACGTACGCGGGGTGCCCGGCGGCCCAGCCGTACGCCACCACCAGGCACTCCGCCGCGAACAGCGCCACGAGCGGATCCCGCGCGGAGCGGCGCCCCCGCGCCCCCAGCGCCGGCAGCCCGAGCAGCAGCGTCGGCCAGAGATACCAGAAGTGCCAGAAGTGCCAGAAGTGCCAGAGGGGCCGGTGGGCTTCCTCCGGGCCGGTGCCTCCCGCCGAGGACAGGACGTCGTAGTACGGCCACGAGACGGCGGCCAGCAGCGCCACCGCTCCCGTCAGCGCCCAGCGCACCACCAGCGGCCGGCGCCACCCGCGCTGCAGGGCCGCCACGATCGCCAGGGCCCCGGCCGCCGCGCCCACCCCCGTGACCGGGTGCACCAGCACGGTCAGCCCGTACAGCGCGCCGAGGCCGGCGTACGCCCAGCCGCTCCCGAGGCCGCTCGGCCCGACGTACCGCACCCGCCGCCCCGGAAGACCGCCGCCACGCGCGCGTGCCGCCGTCCCCGCCCAGGCCCAGAACGTCAGGGCGACGGCGCACACCGCCGGGTGGCCGAGGTCCGTCGCCAACGGCGGCAGCCCGGCACCGCCACTCCACGGGGCCCGCCCGGTGCCCCACAGCGACGTCATGAACAGCAGGGCCAGGACCGGCGCCCACGGCCGGGGCGTCAGTACGCGGACGAGACGGCCGATCCCGGTGAGCAGCACCAGCAGATTCACCGGCCCGGCGAGCTTCAGCAGCGACCAGCCGCTCAGCCCGGTCAGCCGCGCGAGGACGCCCTGCGCGACGCTGTACGGGGTGTACGCCGGGCTGCCCGCGCCCGGCAGGGCGACGGCCGGGTGGGCCGGGTCCAGGAGGTCCCGGCGCAGCCGTTCGACGGCCGCCGCGTGCAGACCGGCGTCGCAGCACAGCGGCAGCCACCAGTACGTCAGGGTCGCCACCAGCCAGAACAGCGCGCCCGCGACGAGATACGGGGTCGGCCGCCGGGTCAGCCGGGTGCGGCCGCCGCGCACGGCGGTGGCACCGGAGCCGGTCGTCGGGCGGCGACCGGAAGCGGGACCTGCGGGGACCGTCTGACCTGTCCGGACCGGCTGGGGCATCTGCCGTGTATTCCCGGTATCCGAGCCGGAGGGCGACGGCTCAGCGCGCGGTCACCACATCGAGTGAGTCGCGGGCGGTGGTGATCCGCTCCAGCAGCAGCGGCAGTCCCAGCACCGGCAGCAGCCAGGCCACCACGATCAGCCGGTCGCCCCAGATGGTGATGTCCGGATGCGCCGCCTGGTTGAGGACGCCCGTGCACGCGCCCGCGAGCACGAACCAGCCGAACTCCGGCCGCTGCCGCAGCGCGCCCCACGCGCCCGCCCCGAGCGCCGCCAGGAACAACGGCTGGACCAGCTCCCGGCGCCCCCACTCCGCCCAGAACTCGGCCTGCAGCCGCAGGAACTCGGGCCAGAGCCGGGCCGGGTCCCGGTCGGGGAGCGTGAAGTGGTCGGTGAGCAGATCCTGAAGGCTCTCCGTCGCCGCCGGGTAGTGCAGCAGCCCGGCGAGCACCGGCGTGCACACCGCCGCGCCCGCCGACACCACCCCGAGCGACCGCACCCACGGCTCCACCGGCTCCCGCGGTCCGGCCGTGCGGCGCCGGAGCGCGACCACCGCGCACGCCCCCGCCAGACACACCGCCAGGAACAGCGCCTGCGAGTGCTTCACCGTGAACAGCGCGAGCAGGCATACGCCGACCAGCGGCACCCCCGTCCGCACCCGCCCGGCCATCGCCAGCGCGCACCCCCACAGCACCGCCAGCGTCAGGGCCAGCAGCACCCCCTCCGTCATGGGCCGCACGGCGGTCGCGCCGCACGGGAGGACGTAGTACAGCGCCTGACCGGTCAGGGCGACGGGGGTGGGGGCGCGGACGGCGCGCAGGACGAGGAAGGCCAGCACACCCCCGGCCGCCGCGATCAGCACGCTCGCCAGCCACACGCCCCAGGTGACCCCGAGCGCGGCGACGAACGGGGCCAGCAGCAGCGGATACCCGGGCCGCGCCTCGAAGATCCGCAGGAACCGCTCCGAGGCGAAGGGCGCGATCGGGCCGTCCCACCGCCCGGCCGCCAGCCGCTCGTCCACCCTCTGCCACAGCTCCCGGCGGCACTCCTCGGCGACCCGCGCGGCCGGGCTCGGCTCGCGGAACCGCACCACGTCCACGCGCCGCTTGCGCTCGGCCGTCGCCGCCCGGCTCCCGCAGTAGTGGCCGATGGCCCCGGCCGCCGACTCCCGCACGCCCGCGCCGCCCAGCGTGAGGGCGTACGACACGTAGTTCTTGGTGTCGGGAGTGGCGCGCCCGGTGACACTCGCGAACTGGAGCAGCGCGAAACCGGCGGCGAGCAGCAGCACCCACGCCCGCGCGCGCGGCGCGAACCACCGTGTGCGCCCGCCGGCCGTGGGCGCCGTCATGACAACACGAGGCCCGTGCCCGGCACCGTGTCGGCGGACCTCGGCGCGGGCACCTGGGGCGCCCCCGAACGCGGTTCCCGCTCGCCCAGCATCAGCGTCCGTACCACCCGCTCGGCCGCCCGCCCGTCGTCGAACTCGCAGTACCGCTCCCGGAACCCGGCCCGCAGCCGCGCCGACTCCGCGTCCCGCCACTGCCCGGAGTCGAACAGCCAGGCCAGCTCACGGTAGGAGCGGGAGACATGGCCGGGCGGGTCGGCGGCGATGTCCAGGTACAGGCCCCGGCTCACCGCGAACGCGTCGAGGTCGTCGGCGTGCACGACGATCGGCCGGTCCAGGTTGGCGTAGTCGAACATCAGGGCCGAGTAGTCCGTGACCAGGACGTCGGAGGCGAGCATCACCTCCTCGACGTGCGGCTCGTCCGTCGCGTCCACGACGACCCCCCGCCGGTGCAGCTCGGCGAGCCCGAACCCGCGCGCCGGGCCGTCCGCGAGCGCCGGATGCAGCCGTACGACGAGGGTGTGCGCCTCGCCCAGACCGCCGCGCAGGTCGGCGGCGAACCGCGCGAGGTCGAAGCGCTCGACGTGACCGCCGCGCCGGTAGTCGCGGGGCGTGGGCGCGTACAGCACGACCGTGTGCCCGGCCGGGATGCCGAGCCGCGCCCGGACCGCCGCGCCGCTGTCCGGACCGGCGTTCACCAGGACGTCGTTGCGCGGGCTGCCGGTGCGCAGCGAGCCGAAACCGCACGGGTACGCCCTGCTCCACACCAGCTCCGAGTGGCGGTTGGCGACGAGCGAGTGGTCCCAGCTGTCGGCCCGGCGCAGCAGCTCGGGCACATCCGTGCCGAGCCGGGCACCCGGCTTGTGCAGCAGGTCGGCGCCCATGAACTTCAGCGGCGTCCCCTGGTGCGTGTGGACGTGCACACTGCCCGGCCGCTTGGCGAGAGGGCCGGGCCGGCCGGCGTTGCCGACGAAGAACGCCGCCCGCGCCGCCAGCCGCAGATGGTCGGACGAGCCCGGCGTCACGTACGCGACGCCCGGCGGCAGCGCCGCCACCCGGTCCGGCCGCACCACCCACACGCCCCGGATGTGCGGCGCGAACTCACGGGCGGCCTGGTAGACGGCCGCCGGGTCCCCGAGCACGCCCCGGTGCGAGAACGCCGAGTACAGCGCCAGGTTCGGATCCAGCGGCAGCCGCTCCTGGGCCAGCGACCAGCCGCGCCCGATCAGCCCGGCACCGGCCGCGCGAGCGCGCCCCGCGTGCGCGCCGAGCGCGTCGGCGACCCGGGTGACCAGGTGCCGCGCCCGGTACGCGGCCCAACCGCCCTCCAGCACCCGGTGCTCGGGGGCCACGGGGTCGTCGTCCGACCGGTGCTTGCGGTACAGCGCCGCCGTCCGCCCGAAGAATTCGGCCCGGTCGCCCGGCGGCATCCGGTCCGGCTCGGCGAGGATCTCCAGACACTGCGCCGCCATCCGGTTCCGCAGCGAGGGCCGCAGGCCCGCCGCCTCCGGCCGGGAGGCCAGGAAGCCGAAGACCCGCTCGTACTGGTCGTGCAGGTCGAAGGGGGCACGGCCGCCGGCGGAGGGGCCGGTGCCGCGCCGCCGCTGCCGGTGGGCGACGCAGATCCGGTCCAGCGCGGCGATCCGCCCGGCGTCGAACAGCACCGGGAACGTCCAGGCCGTGTCCTCGTGACGGCCCGGCGGGAACCGGAAACCGTGCGTCTCGACGAACTCCCGCCGGTACGCCTTGTTCCACACCGCCGTCGGCAGCTCAAGGATCTCCGGGCGCCCGGCGACCGTGAAGGTGTCCGGGCCGACCGCGGCCGGCACGCGCGCGTGGGCGTCCCGGCGGATCTCGCCCCAGCCGTACGCGCGGACGTGGTCGAAGAGCAGCACATCGGGATCGCCGGTCTCGTCCAGCCGGTCCGCCAGCGCACGCAGGGCACCCGGCACGAGCGTGTCGTCGCCGTCCAGGAAGAGCACGAAGTCCCCGGTGGCGTACGGCAGTCCGGCGTTGCGGGCGCGCCCGGGACCCACGTTCGCCGGCAGATGCAGCACCCGTACCCGGGGGTCGCGGGCGGCGTAGTCGTCGAGGATCGCGCCACCGCCGTCCGGCGAGCAGTCGTCCACGGCGATCACCTCCACGTCCCGGTACGACTGCCGGAGGACCGAGTCGAGGCACGCGCGCAGAAAGCCCCGGACCTCGAAGACGGGCACGATGACACTGAAACGGGGCATGTCCGTCAGCTCCTCACGAGGGTCGCGGCGGCGGATGCGGGGACGTGCGCGGAGGCGTGCGCGAGGGGCGCGGCGTCGGGGGCGGGCGCCGGGGTCCGCGCGGCGAGCGGCACGACGGGCGGCAGTGCCTCCGGCCGCTCACCGAGGAACACCCGCCGTACGACCCGCTCGGCCGCCCGCCCGTCGTCGAACGGGCAGAACCGCTCCCGGAACGCCGCCCGCAGGGCGCCGGCCTCCGGGTCCGCGTACGAGCCGTCGCGGAACAGCTCCGCCAACTCCCGCTCGGTGCGCGCGACATGACCGGGCGGCTCGGCCGGCAGGTCGAAGCAGACGCCCCGGGTCTCCCGGTGGACGTCCCAGTCGTCCGCGAGGACCACGATGGGCCGGTCGAGGTTGGCGTAGTCGAACATCAGGGACGAGCGATCGGTGATCAGCGCGTCGGCGGCGAGGCAGACCTCGGCGGTGGAGGGGTGTGCGCCGACGTCGATGATCCGGCCGCCCCACCGGCGGGCCGCGCCCCGGGAGACGGGCTCCCGCAGCAGCACCACGAACTCCTCGCCGACCGCCTCGCAGAACGCCTCCAGATCGAGCCGGGCGATGTCCTGGGCGCGGTCCCGGCCGTCGGTGACGTCATCGTGCGCGGGGGCGTACAGGAGAGCCTTCCTGCCCTCGGGCACACCCAGTTCACGCCGGGCGCGCGCCACGTCCTCCGCCGTCGCCGTGCAGTGGACGTCGTTGCGCGGCAGGCCGTACTCCACCTGCTCGTAGCCGCCGGGGAGCGCCCGCTCCCAGGTCTCGGTGGAGTACCGGTCGGCGGAGAGGGCGAAGTCCCAGCGGTCCACGCGCGCGAAGAGCGCGGTGAAGTCGCCGGACGCGGCGGACGCCACCGGGTACGGTGCCCGGTCCACGCCCGTCGCCGTCAGCGGGGTGCCGCGCCGGGTCCGCAGATGGACGCCGCGGTGGCGCTTGACGATCCCGTCCGGGCCAGGAGCGTCGAGATCGGTGTCGTCGACCAGGTACTTGGCGCGGGCGAGCACCCGCCAGTACTCGCGGCTGCCGACGACGGCGTGCTCGACGTCCCCGGGGAGCCGGTCCACCGCGTCGGGCTCGACGAGGAACACCGAGCGCAGCCGCGGGGCGAGTTCACGGGCCTTGGCGTGGAGGGCGGCGGGGTCGCCGGTGACGTCACCGCCCCGGTGCACGCGGTACGCGACGAGGTTCGCGTCCAGCGGCAGCAGGCGCTGGAGGGCGTACAGGGCGCGGGTGAGGGGCGCGCGGGGACGGGGGAGCGCGGCGAGGGCGCCGGTCACCGCCCGGTCGGCGGCGCACAGGACCCGGAAGCCGGCGTACGAGCCGGTCGCGAGCAACCGGTGCCGCAGACCGAGGGTGCCGCCCGGCCGCCGGAAACCGGCGGGGCAGTGGAGGCGGTAGAGATGCGTGGCACGGTGGAAGAAGGCGCGGCGCCGGTGGGCGGGCAGCCGCTCCGGGTGCGCGGCGCTCCGCAGCACGACCGCGAAGAGCTGCTCGAACAGCGCCTCCGACACGCCCTGTTCGGCGGTGGCCCGGGCGAGCACCAGCTCCACCTGGTCGAGCAGTTCGAGCTGCTGCTCGCCGGGCGCGTGCAGCCGGCTGCCCTGCCGGCGCAGCAGATGCCGTACACAGACCGTGCCCCGCAGCTCGGCCGTGCGCTCGGCGGCGAGGGCGACCAGACCGCTCCAGCCGAGGTCGGTGAAGTGGCCGATCGGAAAGGTGAGCTGGCGCTCGGTGAGGAAGTCCCGGCGGTAGGCCGCGCTCCACGCCGGGGCCTGGGGGCCGGTGGGGCGCACGACGGTCGTACCGCCCTCCCACCAGTGCGCCCGCTCGTGCGCGAAGTACAGGACATCGGGGTCGCCGGCCTCGCGCAGCCGGTCCGTGATCGCCTGCAGCGCGCCCGGTGCGAGGGTGTCGTCCCCGTCCAGGAACAGGACGTACGTCCCGTGCGCCGCGGCCAGCCCCGCGTTGCGGGCGGCGCTCAGGCCCCCGGCGGGCGGGGACTCGACGGGGGCGACCCGGGTGTCCCTGGTGGCGTACGCGGTGCTGACGGCTCCCGCCGGGGAGTCCGGCGCATCATGGACCGGGATCAGCTCGAAGTCGCCGAACGGCTGGGTGAGGACCGAGTCCAGAGCGAGGGGGAGGCGCCCTTCGACACCGTGCGTGGGGACGATGACGCTGAAGCGGGGCATTCTTTCCTTTCGAAGGGTGCGATGTCGTGTGTGGCCGGGTGCGTGGTCGGGTGCGGGTGGGTGGGGCTTCTCGCGCAGTTCCCCGCGCCCCTGAAAGACCAGGCCCCTGCGCGACCAGCCCCCACCGGACCCGCACCCGAAGACGGAACGCCTACGTACCCAGCACGTCGTCCGCGCCGCCCGGATGGGCCGCCGCCGCGGACGGGACGGGGTGGCGGTCGGGCAGGGGGACGAAGTCGACCGGCGACGGGTCGCCCAGCACGACCCGCCGTACCACCCGCTCCGCCGCCCGCCCGTCGTCGTACTGGCAGAACCGGTCCCGGAACGCCGCCCGCAGCTGCGCCGACCGCGACCCCCGCCAGTGCCCGGTCGCGAAGATGTCGATCAGCTCGTCCTCGCTGCGCGCGACCGCGCCCGGCGGGAAGGACCGCAGATCGAAGTACGTCCCGCGCGCCGCCTCGTACGCCTCCCAGTCCTCCGCGTGGATCACGATCGGGCGGTCGAGGTTGGCGTAGTCGAACATCAGGGAGGAGTAGTCGGTGACCAGCGCGTCCGAGGCGAGACACAGGGCCTCCACGCTCGGGTGGTCGGTCACGTCCAGCAGCCGGCCGTGCGCCAGGTCCGAGAGCCGGGAGCCGTACGCGTGGTGCGCGCGGGCCAGGATCACGAAGCGCGGCCCGAGCTTGCGCAGCATCCGCTCCAGATCGAGGTGGGCGCGCTGCGAGTGCCGGTAGTCCCGGTGGGTCGGCGCGTACAGGACGGCGACCGCGCCCTCGGGGACGCCGAGGTTCTCGCGGATCCGGGCCACGTCCGACGAATTCGCCCGCAGGAACACGTCGTTGCGCGGGGAGCCGTGTTCGAGGGTCGTGTACGCGGACGGGAAGACCCGCTCCCAGACGAGCGTGGAGTGCCGGTTGCCCGACAGGACGAAGTCCCACTGGTCGCTGCCGCGCAGCGCCGCCGCGAAGTCGGTGCCGCGCGCCGCAGCCGGCCGGTCCCGGAGGTCGAGACCCATGTGCTTGAGCGGGGTGCCGTGCTGGGTCTGCAGCAGGACCTGACCGTTCCGCTTGACCAGGCGCCGGTCGAAGTCCGTGTTGTTCACCAGGTACTTGGAGCGGGCGAGCGCCGTCCAGTACGCCATCGAGCCGGGCAGCACCCGCCGGGTCGCCACCGGGAGCGTGTGGTGGTGCTCGGGGCGCGCGATCCATGCCGTACGCATCTTGGGGACGTATGTACGGAACGCGTTCTCCAGCGCGGCCGGGCTGCACACATAGCCCCGGCCGTCGTACGCGGCGAACACCGCCCGGTCGGCCCGCAGCGGCAGGAGGCGCTGGACGCGGTAGTGCGCGCGGAGCCCGCCGGCGCGCAGCAGCCGGGCCAGACCCCGGGCCAGGCGCCCGGCGCTCCGGCCCAGCCGGGCCAGGGCCCACAGTGCCCGGTACGTGCGCTGGCTGCCGAGTCGCAGGAGCGCGTGCCGCACGCGGGCGCGGGCGTGGATGGGCGCGCCGGGGGTGCGATAGCGGGCGCAGTGCGCGCGGACCGTCCGCAGGAACTCGGCGCGCGCCTCGCGCGGCAGCCGGTGGCGCCGGGAGAACACGGAGGTGAGGTGGTCGAGCATGCGCCGGAACAGCACCGGGCGCCACTGCGCCAGCTCCGGGCGCTCGTCGATGTACGCGAACACCCGGTCGTACTGCTCGAACACGTCGAAGTGGGCGCGGCCGGTCGCCCCGAGCAGGCTGCCGTGGCGGCGCCGGCGCTGGTGGACACAGACCCGGTCGAGGGTGGCGACGGACTCGGCGGTCATCAGGACGGGGTACGTCCAGGCCATGTCCTCGTAGATGCCGGACGGGAACCGGAAGTCGTGGTCCTCGACGAACTCCCGTTTGCAGGCCTTGTTCCACACCACCGGGCGGATGTTCAGCAGGCCCGGACGGTCGTCGAGGCGGAACGGGGCCGGGCCCTGCTCGGTGAGCCGGGGGTCGTGCGCGTCACCGGCCGGCTCGCCCGACCAGGAGACGCGGGCGAAGTCGTGGACGAGGACGTCCGGTTCGCCGGTCTCCTTGACGCGGTCGGCGATCGCCTGGAGCGCGCCCGGCGTGAACGTGTCGTCGCCGTCGAGGAAGAGGAGGTAGTCGCCCCTGGCGTACTCCATCCCCTTGTTGCGGGCGGCACCCGGGCCCGCGTTCTCCCGCAGGCGCACGGTACGGCGTACGCGCGGGTCGCGCGCGGCGATCTCGTCGGCGATCGCTCCGCAGTTGTCGGGGGAGGCGTCGTCGACGACGATCAGTTCGAGGTCGGTGAAGGACTGGGACAGCACGGAATCCAGGCATTCGTGCAGGTACGCCTGAACCTTGTACGCGGGAACGATGACACTGAACCTGGGCAAGGAGGACATCCATGGGTCGGCGCGGGCATACTGCCCGGAAACGGCCGATGGGATGATTTGGTTACGGTGCGTGTTCCATACGGGGGATTTCTGGGGGAGTTGGGGGCGCGCGGGTGTGAATTCGGGTGCGGGGTGCGCCGGTTGGCTCTGCGGGGTGGGGTGCGTTGTCGTCCGCGGCCGGGTGGGGCTTCTCGCGCAGTTCCCCGCGCCCCTAAAAGACCAGGCCCCTGCGGGCCTGAAAAGCACGGGGCGCAGCCCGTGCTTTTCAGGGGCGCGGGGAACTGCGCGAGAAGCCCCCACGCACCCGCACCCGCCAACACGCCCCACACCCCCACCCCATGAGGCGCCCTTGGTACTACTTCACCGCTCCCGCCATCACCCCCGACACGAACTGCCTCTGGAACGCGAAGAACACGGCCAGTGGGATCACCATCGAGATGAACGCGCCCGGCGCGAGGATCTCGATGTTGCTGCCGAACTGCCGTACCTGCTGCTGGAGTGCGACCGTCAGCGGCTGGGAGTCGGAGCTGGAGAAGACCAGCGCGACCAGCATGTCGTTCCACACCCACAGGAACTGGAAGATCCCGAGGGACGCCAACGCCGGTGCGGCGAGCGGCAGTACGACGGTCGCGAACAGCCGTACCTCACCGGCCCCGTCCAGCCGCGCCGCCTCCAGCAGCTCCCGCGGGATCTCCGCGAAGAAGTTGCGCAACAGGAAGATCGCGAACGGCAGTCCGAAGCCGACGTGGAAGAGGACGACCCCGATGATGTCGCCGAAGATCCCGAGGTCCCGGAAGAGACCGGACAGCGGGATCAGCGCCACCTGCACCGGCACCACCAGCAGCCCCACCACGCCCATGAACCACCAGTCACGGCCCTTGAAGTCCAGCCAGGCGAAGGCGTATCCGGCCATCGCGCCGATCAGGACGACCAGCAGGGTCGCCGGCACCGTGATCCAGACCGTGTTGAAGAGGGCGCTGGTGATGTCGTCGTTCTCCAGGAGCGACTGGTAGCTCTTGGTGGTGAGTTGGGCCGGAGCGGAGAACACCTTCCACCACCCCGAGGTGGAGATGTCGGTCGGATCACGGAACGACGAGACCAGCAGCCCGAACGTCGGCACCAGCCAGAACAGCGCCACAAGGAGCAGAAACACCCGCAGTGCGCCCCCGGCCGCGCCGCTCGCGAGCCGGGAGGCGACGGAGCGTTTCCCGACGGTCCCGACGGTCTTGGCAGCCGCGGGGCGTTCCTCGACAGTCGTCACCGCTGGCGCTCCTTCCTGAGGCGCCGGATGTTGACCCACATCACCGGCAGCACGAGCAGCAGCAGGACCACACCGATCGCGCTGCCGAGACCGAAGTCGCCCCCACCGCCGTACGACACCAAGTAGAGCTGCAGGGCGAGGACGTTGGCCTCGTCCTGGGTGGGCTGGGGGGCGATGATGTAGACGAGGTCGAACACCTTCATCACGTTGATCATCAGCGTGACGAGGACGACGACCAGGACCGGCGCCAGCAGCGGCACGGTGACCTTGCGGAACACCTGCCACTCGTTCGCCCCGTCCACCCGGGCCGCCTCCAGCAGATTGCGGTCGACCCCGGCGAGCCCCGCCGCGATCAGCACCATCGCGAAGCCCGCCCACATCCAGATGTACGAGCCGATCACGGCCGGGGTGACGAGCGTCGGGCCGAGCCAGTCGATGCCGTTGTAGGGCGCCGCGAAGTTCGAGCCGGGCAGCCGCAGTTGGGCTCCGTCGGCCGACGCCGGGAGGCTGAACGTGCCGTCGGCGCCGCTGCTCGTGGAGGCGACGACCCTGCCGTCCTTCACCGCCTCGACCTCGACGCCCTTCAGCCCCTTCTCGCCCGGGTCGACGGCCCCCTTCTCACCGCCGCCGCCGAGCCGGAAGTCCAGCCAGACGGTCCCGGTGACACCGTCACCCTCGGCGGTGGCCGCCTTCGCGTCCCGGGCGTCGCCGGGCAGGCTGTTCGGGGCGATCCCGACGAGGGGGAGGAGCGCCGGGGTGCCCGCCCGCACGGTCCCCTCCGTGGTGAACGACCCGCCGCCGGACGCCTTCAGATCGCTCACCTGGGCATTGGGCCGGGCCTTCGGATACACCGACTCGTCCACGAACACGTCGTGCACGGAGGTCACGACCGCGTTGGCGACCCCCTGGTCCGGGTCCTGCTCGTACACCAGCCGGAAGATGATGCCCGCGGCCAGCATCGAGATCGCCATCGGCATGAAGACGATCAGCTTGAACGCCGTTCCCCAGCGCACCCGTTCGGTGAGCACCGCGAAGATCAGCCCGAGCGCGGTGACGAGCGCCGGGGCCACCGCGACCCAGATCGCGGTGTTGCGTACGGCGACGAGGGTGGCGTCGTCGGTGAAGATCTCCGCGTAGTTGTCGAGGCCGACGAAGCCCGAGCCGTCCGCGTCGAACAGGCTCCGCCAGACCGAGTACCCGATCGGGTAGACCACGAGCGCGCCGAGCAGCACCAGCGCGGGCAGCAGGAACAGCACCGCCACCCACAGCCGGGTGCCCGTCACGCTCTTGCGCGATGCGGCGGGGGAAGCCGGCGGTTCACCGGCGCCCCCCGCCGTCTTCGTCCTTGTCCCGGCGGACGGCATGGGGTCGCCGTCAGCCGTTCCCGTAGGCCTTCGCCGCGTCGGTCTCCAGCTGTTTCTGGGCACCGGCCACGTCGTCGGGGTCCTTCAGGAAGTCCTGGAGGTCCTTCCACTCACCCGTGCCCTGGGTGCCGCCGAACGCCGCCGGGGCCTGGTCGGACATGTCGAAGCGGAAGTCGTCGCCCGCCGCGTGCAGCGCCCCCGCGATCTCCCGGGTGACGTCGTCCTTGTAACTGGCCTGGTCCATCTCCTTGTTGGGGGAGAGGTAGCCGCCCTGTGCCGCCCAGATCTCCGCCGCGTCGGTCGAGGCGAGGAAGGTCAGCAGCGCCTGCGCGCCCTTGCCGTCCTTCAGCGCCACGGCCGCGTCACCGCCGGTGACCACGGGGGAGGCGTCGCCGACCGCCGGGAACGGGAACACCTTGGCGTCCGTGCCGATCTTCGCGTCCGTGTCGCCGTTGACGGTGACGGCCACGAAGTCGCCCTCGAAGACCATGCCGGCCGGGGTGTCCCCGGTGAAGGTGTTGGTGATCGACTTGATGTAGTCGGTCTGCAGCGCGCCCGAGGAGCCGCCCGCGAGCAGGTCGTCCTTGCCCCACAGCTCGGCGAGCGTGGTCAGGGCGTCCTTGACCGAGGGGTCCGTCCACTTGATCTCGTGCTTGGCGAGCTGGTCGTACTTCTCCGGGCCCGCCTGCGAGAGATAGACGTTCTCGAACCAGTCGGTGAGCGTCCAGCCGTCGGCGCCGCCCACGGACACGGCCGGTGAACCGGCGTCCGACAGCGTCTGCGCGGTCTGCAGGAAGTCGTCCCAGGTCTTCGGCTCCTCGGTGATCCCCGCCGCCTCGAAGGCCGCGGTGTTGTACCAGACCAGGGACTTGTTGGCGGCCTTGGCGTACACGCCGTACTGCTTGCCCTCGTAGGCGCCGAGGTCCTTCCAGCCGTCCGAGAAGTTCTTGTCCAACTGGGCCTGGGCCTCGGCCCCGAGCGGTTTCACCCAGCCCTTCTCGGCGAACTGGTGCAACACGCCGACCTGGGGCAGGAACGCGACGTCCGGCGGCTTGCCGCCCTCGATCTTCGTCCCGAGGAACGTGGACGTGTTGTTGCCGGTGGGGACGAACGTCACCGAGGCGCCGGTGCGCTTCTCGAACTCGTCCAGCACCTTCTGGAAGTTGGCCAGTTCCGGGCCGGTGAAGACCGCCGCGACCTCCAGCTTCTGGCCGTCCAGCTCGGGGAGTTGGACGGTGGCCTCGTTGCCGCCGGTACCTCCTGTGCCGCCCTCGTCGCCGCTGTCGTCGTCACCGCCGCCGCAGGCGGTGAGGGAGAGGGCGAGGGCGCCGACGGCGAGGGCCGCGAGGGCTTTGTGTGTGGGGGGAGAGGTGGTGGGGCGGGTGGGGGGATTGGGCTGGTGTGTGCCATATGTACCGAGCATGCGAAGAGTGTGACGAATGCGGTGGTTCTTGCGCATCACTGACCCCGTTCTCCGTGCGTCGTCGAACGTCGAGCGCTGTCCCGTGCGCTCTGGTCTACGCCGGGTGGGAGGGGGCGGCAAGGGCGCCTGCCGGGTGTACGTCTTGATCGTGACCGCGTCGTGACCATGGGCTCGGCGGTGGGCTCCGCGATCGGCTCCGCCGTGGGGCCGGGTGCCTGATCGCCGTCGGGGTGTCTCGTCGTTGGCGGGTGGCCGGTCCGTCGTGGTTGCTCGCGCAGTTCCCCGCGCCCCTGGAGGGGAGGGGCCTGCGGCCACCTCTCCTCCGTCTTCCCCCGTCCCCCGCTTCTGCTGCGGGCCGCCGTGCCGCCGAGTCGCGCGGCCCATCCCCCGGCGCGCCTGGCCACCGGGTGCCTGATCGCCGTTGGGGTGCCTTGTCGTTGGCGGGTGGCCGGTCCGTCGTGGTTGCTCGCGCAGTTCCCCGCGCCCCTGGAGGGGAGGGGCCTGCGGCCGACTCCCCTCCGTCTTCCCGCGTCCCCCTGCCTCGCTCCTTCGGTTACAGCAGGGACGGTACGTTCGTCGCCGAGACCTCTCGGGCCGCGCGGTCCAAGGCGCTGGCCAGGAGGGCCAGGTCCGTGGGGCCGTTGCCCAGTTCGCGGACGGGGCGGCGGGCGGGGGGGTCGCCCATGCGGGCCCAGTCGAGGGGGACGACGGTCGGGCGGAGTGTGGCCGTGCGGGGGATGCGTCCGGTGACGCGGCCCGCCTGGAACGCGGTCGTACGGTCACCCTCGCCCAGCAACTCCCCCCGCCCGGGGGCGGGTTCCTCCGGTCCCGGCACGGGCGCGCTCAGCACGACCCGCCCACCGGCCGCACGCGCCAGCTCACCCTCGCCCGTGCGCCCCCCGACACCGGTCGTGGCGACGAGATGCACCCCGAGCCGCTCACCCTCCCGGGCCACCGCCTCCAGGGCCCGTACGACCGATCCGGCGGCGGGCCGGCCGGTGGAACCCAGCGGCGGTGACAGCAGGGCGTCGAGGTCGTCGACGACGACGACGAGCCGGGGCAGCTCCGAGGCGGGGTTCGTCCCGGCCGCCCCCCTGCCGTCCTGGTCGGCGGTTCTGCGGCTCGCCGCCGGTCGCAGCCGCAGGGTGGAACTGGACGACGAGTCGAGATCGGCGGCCCCGGCCGGTCCGGACCCCGTGCCCGAGGCTCCCGAGGGCGCCGAACGCTGCGGGACGATACGCCCCGAGACCGCCCGCCGGGTGTGCCACTCCCCGAACCCCAGCCCGCCCAGCAGCTCGTACCGCCGCTTCAGCTCGGAGATCAGCGACTGCGCGAACTCCCGCATCCGGACCGGGTCGTTGGCCGTGAGATGCGTCCCCACATGGGGCAGGTCCGTACAGACCGCCAGCCCCTCGGCGGCACGTCCCCCACCGGCCCCGGCGGCGCCACCGGCACCGCCGTCCCGTCCGTCCACCAGGGCGATGCCCAGCCGGTCGGGCCGCTCGGCGGCGGCGAGCGAGGCGGCCACGGACCGCAGCAGCTCCGTACGGCCGCTGCCCACCGGCCCCTCGATCAGGAGGTGGGGGCCCTCGGCGACCAGGTCCACGGAGACCGGTCCGCGCGGCCCGGCGCCGAGCACGGCCCAGGCGCGCCCGCCGAGCGCCGTCGTGTCGTCGGCCGCGTCCGCCCAGCGGGCCATCAGCGACGCGGGGGTGGCCCGCGCCAGCCCCAACTCGTCCAGCAGCCGCGCCGACTGCGGCAGCGGCGCCGACACCCGCGCCTGCCGGTCCCCGGCCGCTCCGTCCGTCCGCAGCGGCGCGAGCGCCCGCGCGAACCGCTCCGCCCACGCCGCCGACACGGCGTCCAGCACGGCCACCGTGCCGTGGTTCAGCAGTCCGGGTGCGTCGGCCGCGTCGCTCGCGTCCAGCGCGGGGATGTCCTGGGTGCCGGGGTGCGTCCGCTCGTCGGCTCCGGAGCGCGCGCCCCGCGCGAGGTCGATATGGGTGTGCGTACGGCTCGACGAGGCGCCGGTGTCCGCACCGCGCGCGTGACCGGCGGAGGGAGCGGGGGCGTGATCGGGGGCGGGGGACGCGGCGCGCGCGCCCTCCGTACGGCCGGGTCCCGTCTGTTCCGAAGCTCCGGAGCCGCCCCCCGTGACGTGCCCGGCGGAGGTGACCCGCAGCAGCCGCAGCGCCGTGGCGACGTCACCGCTGAGCAGGGCGACGGCCCCGCAGGCGCGGAACGCGGGCGAGACCTCGCAGGCCGCCGTGTACGTCTCCGTCACCGGTGAGGAGGGTGACGCGGACTCCGTCTCGGCGAGGCACACCACATGGATCCCGGCGAGCGGCCCCTCCTGGGCCAGCCGCACCACGGCCTCCCGCACATCGGCGCCCCCGGGGTCCCCGTCCACGATCACCACCGTGTACGGCCCCGCGAAGCCCTCGCCCGCCGGTCCGTCCTCCCGGGCCCACGACGGCCTCCGCACGGCCCGCCGCCCCGAGACTCCGGCTCCGTCCCCGGGCCCCGAGAGCCCTCCGGCGCCCGCCGCACGACTCCCGCCCGGCGTACGCCCGTTGCCCGCGCCCGGCGTGCTTCCGGGGGCATGGCCCGCCGTGTCCGCCGCGTGGTCCTCGACGCGGCGCAGCAGTTCGTCCAGCCGGGCCGTCGTCTGCTCGCGGTCGTAGGCGAGGAGGAGCCGGCAGTCCTGGCCGTGGGAGGGGCGGAGGTGGGGGAGCCAGCCGAGCCAGGACCAGTCGGCGGCGCGCTCCTCGGCGGAACGGGAGCGGTCCGCGCTGATCAGGACCAGCTCCAGGGCATCGGGGGAGTGCAGCGCGGCGAGCTGCGCCACGACCGCGCGGGTCAGCCCCGTCAGCCGGGGGCGCGGCCCGGCCAGCCCCAGCGCGCCGACCTCGCGCAGCCCGGTGGTCACCGGCACCGCCGGCAGCAGCCCCGAGCCGTCCGGCGCCGCCCGGTCCGCCGTGCCCAGCCGCACCGTCAGCGCCTCCGGGTGCCCGGGCCCCCGCTCCCACAGCCGGGCGCCCGGACCGAGCGCGGTCAGCAGCAGCGCCGCCGGATCCGGCCAGGTCTCCGGCAGCCGCTCACCGGCCGCCGGGAGCACCGAGGCCATCGCCCCGCGCTCGTCCTCGTCGTCCTCCGCGTCGTACTCGTACGGGTCGTACTCGGCCCCCGCCTGCCCCCGCCCGCCGGTCAGCCGCCGGGCCCAGGCTCCGAACCCGCCCCGCTTGCGCACCCCGCGCGGTACGTCCGTCCCCCGGAGGGGTGTGCCCTTGCGGGTGCCGGACTCGGGGGCCTCGCCGCCGTCCCCGAAACCGTCGCCCCCGAAGCCACCGTCCCTTCCGTCGCCGTCACCGGGCGCGGCGTCGGCGGCGCGGGAACCCCGGGCGGCGCCGGGCGGGTCGTGGGCGTCGCGGAGACGGCCATGGGTCTGCGCTTCCGGCTCGCCCACGCCGTTCTCGTCGGCGCCCTGGTGCACCGGCTCCCGGCCGGCACCGGGCGCGGCCCCGCGCCCCGCGCCCCCGGTCGCGCCGGACCCCGCGCTCCCCGTCGTCCGCTCGATGCCGGGCACCCCGCCCTGCCCCGGCACCGTCCGCCGCTCGGCCCGCTCCTGCCCGGAACCCCCGGCCCCCGGCGCGCCCGAACCCCCGCGGGCCACTCCGCCGAGACCGGAAGCGGGCCCCGAGCCCGCCCCGCAACCCTCGGAACCCCCGGAATTCCCGGAGCCTGAGCCCGCCCCCGCTCCGACCGCCACGCGGACGTGACCCTCTCCGTCGGGTGCCGTCGTGATCCCCCGGGCCCCGGAGGACGAGGCCAGGCGGAGGGCGGACTCGCCGATGCGCAGGAGGGCGCCCGGGGCCAGGCGGACCGGGCGGTCGCCGACGCGGGTGCCGTCGAGGGTGGTGCCGTTGGTGGAGCCCAGGTCGACGACGGAGACCCGGCCGTCGGCGGCGAGGGTGACCGCGCAGTGCAGGCGGGAGACGTCCGGGTCGTCGAGGGGGACGTCGGCGTCGGCGGAGCGGCCGATATGGATCTTGCCGCCGTGCAGCAGATGGACACCGCCCGCGTCGGGGCCGGCCACGACATGGAGCTGCGCGGCGGCCTCGTCGACCTCGGGACCCGCTTCGGAGGGGGCGCCCAGGGAGAGCACGGCGCCGTCGATGAGGGGCGGCTCGCCCAGCGTGCAGCGCTGGGCGTCGAGGCGCTCGGCACCGGCGTACAGCACGACCTGCCCGGCGCCGGTCTCCCGGCTGCGCTCGAGACGCTCCGCGCCGCCCTCGCCGACGGCGGAGGCGAGGCCCGAGGCCACGGCCGCCAGGGCCGTCCCGGCGGGCGCCGTGACCAGCACGTCGCAGGCCGTGGCACGTCCTCGCGGCTCGGAGGTCGGTCCCAGCGGGTCTACGACGGTCAGCCGGATCTGCATCGCCGTCAGCGATCCCTTCCGCGCGGGCACCCGCGACGACGAGGACGAGACCGCGCGGTCCCCACCGCGGACTTCCCCCACCACGCACGGGCACGTCGGCCAGTAGCTGGAGGCATCCTCGCACCTGCCACTGACAACACGCCCGCCGCCCACCGTCAAGTGATCTTGATTGGTCGGCTCTGCCCCCAAAAGTGCCTGACCAGTGCCCGGTAGTTGATCACTTGAGATCGGTCACGTCCGTATCGCGTCCGCATTCGGGATCGGTCACGTCCGCATCCGGAACCCCGGCCACCCCCGCGCGGCAACCAACCGCCCGTCGGGGAGCGTCTTTCCATCGAACGCACACGGGTACCCGTACGTACTCAAGCCACAGCAAGCGGACAGAGTGGGCAGGAAGAGTCGGGAAGTGAACAGCCCGGTCCCGTGGACGGCCGCACTACAGTGGTCGGAACGTCCGCAGGACTCCAGGGCGTGACCAGGCAAGCAGCAGGCAGGCAAGCAACAGGGAGTGCATGACGTGCGGCCGGTAGGCAGTAAGTACCTCCTTGAGGAGCCGATTGGACGCGGCGCCACAGGCACTGTCTGGCGCGCCCGCCAGCGGGAGACCGCGGGAGCCGAGGCGGCCGTGCCCGGCCACCCCGGCGAGACCGTGGCGATCAAGGTCCTCAAGGAAGAGCTCGCGAGCGACGCGGACATCGTGATGCGGTTCCTGCGGGAGCGCTCCGTGCTGCTCCGGCTCACCCATCCGAACGTCGTGCGGGTGCGGGACCTCGTCGTCGAGGGTGATCTGCTGGCCCTGGTCATGGACCTGGTCGAGGGCCCCGACCTGCACCGCTACCTCCGGGAGAACGGCCCCCTCTCGCCGGTCGGCGCGGCCCTGATGACCGCCCAGATCGCCGACGCGCTCGCCGCCAGCCACGCCGACGGCGTCGTCCACCGCGATCTGAAGCCCGCGAACGTCCTGCTCAAGCAGGACGGCGGCGAGATGCACCCGATGCTGACGGACTTCGGCATCGCCCGTCTCGCCGACTCCCCGGGCCTCACCCGGACCAGCGAGTTCGTCGGCACGCCCGCGTACGTCGCCCCCGAGTCCGCCGAGGGCCAGCCGCAGACCTCCGCCGTCGACATCTACGGCGCCGGCATCCTCATGTACGAACTGGTCACCGGACGCCCGCCGTTCAACGGCCAGTCCGCGCTGGAGGTGCTGCACCAGCACCTCAGTGCCGAGCCGCGCCGCCCGTCCACCGTCCCCGACCCGCTGTGGACGATCATCGAGCGCTGTCTGCGCAAGAACCCGCGCGAGCGGCCCAGCGCCGTCAACCTCGCCCGCGCGCTCCGTATCGTCGCCGAGGGCGTCGGGGTGCACGCGAACTCGATGCAGATCGCCGCCGCCGAGGGCGTGGGCCACATCCTCGCCCCCGACCCGGCCCCGGCGCAGGTGCCGGGCGCCGCCCCGGACGCGTTCGGCTCGGCCGATCCGACCCAGGTGCTGCCGCACGGCGCCGGCGCGTACGACCCGAACGCCGCGACCAGCGTGCTCCCGCACACCTCCGGTCCGGCGGGCTCGGGCGACGCCACGACCGTGCTGCCGCACACCTCCGGCGCCGACCCGACGTCCGTGATGCCGCCGGTGCCGTCGCACGACCCCGGCGGGCAGCAGCCCGAGCAGCCGCACCCCTGGCAGAACCAGCTCCGCGCGGCCCGCGACCGCAACGAGCAGACGCAGGTCCAGTACCTCGACCCGAACGAGGACCCGCTGCGGCGCCGGCCGCAGCGGCAGGTCAACCGGCCGCAGCAGGCTCCGCAGCAGCCGCCGCGACAGCCGCAGCAGCAGCCGCCGCGCCGGCAGCAGCGGGCGCCTCAGGGAGGCCCCGGTCCGGGGTACGGCCAGCCGCAGCAGCAACAGCAGTACGCGCCCCCGCCCGCGCCACAGCCGCAGCGGCGGCAGCCGGAGCGGTACGCGCCCGCGCCGCAGCAGCCCGCTCCGCGGCCTCAGCGGGAGCCCCGGCCGCCGCGCGAGCCGCGGCAGCGCAGTGCCAACCCGATGCGGATTCCGGGGCTCGGGTGCCTCAAGGGGTGCCTGTTCATGATCGTGCTGCTCTTCGTGGGTGGTTGGCTCATCTGGGAGTTCACGCCGCTTCAGGGGTGGGTCGGCACGGGGAAGAGCTGGTGGGGCCAGCTGTCCGACTGGGTCGGCCAAGTGGGCAAGTGGATCGGGGAACTGGACAACGGCTCGGGTAAGTAGGAGCGCCTGACAGTTCGGGGATGCGGGTTCTTCGGCGGGTGCGGCTCCGGTGGGGGCTGGTCGCGCCGTTCCCCGCGCCCCTGAAAGACCAGGCCCCTGCGGGCCTGAAAAGCACGGGGCGCGGCCCCTGCTTCTCAGGGGCGCGGGGAACTGCGCGAGAAGCCCCACCGGGCCCGCGGTCGACAACGCACCCCAGCCACCCCCCACCCCGTCCGCGCACCCCGGCGGAGCCCCACGTTGGGGACTTGTCGACATCTGAGGGGTGATTTCCGCCTCGGCGGTGAAGGTTGGGGTCCGGGGCGCGTAGCTTTGTCGCCAACACGCGGCCTGTAGGAGCAGTCTTGGGACGGAAGATCGGAAGCCGGTACACCGCGAACCAGATTCTGGGGCGGGGCAGCGCCGGCACGGTGTGGCTGGGTGAGGGCCCGGAGGGCCCCGTCGCCATCAAGCTGCTGCGCGAGGACCTCTCGTCCGACCAGGAACTCGTCAGCCGCTTCGTCCAGGAGCGCACCGCGCTGCTGGGCCTCGACCACCCGAACGTGGTCTCCGTCCGCGACCTCGTCGTCGACGGCAACGACCTCGCCCTCGTCATGGACCTCGTCCGGGGCACCGACCTGCGCACCCGCCTCGACCGGGAGCGCCGTATGGCCCCCGAGTCGGCGGTCGCCATAGTGGCCGACATCGCCGACGGCCTCGCGGCGGCGCACGCGGCCGGGGTCGTCCACCGGGACGTCAAGCCGGAGAACGTGCTGCTGGACATGCAGGGCCCGCTCGGCCCCGGCGGCGCCCACCCGGCCCTCCTCACCGACTTCGGCGTCGCCAAGCTGATCGACTCCCCCCGCCGCACCCGTGCCACGAAGATCATCGGTACGCCGGACTATCTCGCCCCCGAGATCGTCGAGGGCCTGCCGCCCCGCGCGGCCGTGGACATCTACGCCCTCGCGACCGTGCTGTACGAGCTGCTGGCCGGGTTCACCCCGTTCGGCGGCGGGCACCCCGGGGCCGTACTGCGCCGCCATGTCACCGAGACCGTCGTCCCGCTGCCCGGTATCCCCGAGGAGCTGTGGCAGCTGCTCGTGCAGTGCCTCGCCAAGGCGCCGGCCTCCCGGCTGCGCGCGTCCGAGCTGGCGGCCCGGCTGCGGGAGCAGCTGCCGCTGCTGGCCGGGATGCCGCCGCTGGACGTCGACGAGCCCGGGACCGAGTCCGGCGACGGATACGAGGAGGAGCCCGCCGAGGCCGCCGCCGCGCCGCGTGAGCGGGTACGGCGGGGGGCGGTGCCGCTGGTGCCGGGCGCCAAGCCGGACTCCAACCGGGACACGCACACGTCGATGCGGGTGCCGGGGCCGGACGAGCTGGCCGGGGGTGCGCGGGGGACCGCGCGGGTGCCCCGGGCGGCGGGGGCGCCGCGGCCCGGTTCCGCGCGGAACCGGGGGAGCGTGGTGCGGCGGCGCCGGATCACCCTGGGTGCGGCGGCGGTGGCTCTGATCGCGGCGGTGGGGGTGGGGGCGTACGCGGCCAGCTCGGGGGACGGGGACGGTGGGGCGCCGTCCGACACGAGGAATTCTGCGCCGGGGAATCCCTGAGGGCGCCTGACAGCTCGGGGGGTGGGGTTCGTCGGCGGGGACGGGTCCGGTGGGGCTGCTCGCGCAGTTCCCCGCGCCCCTGAAAAGCCGGGGCTGCGCCCCGTGCTTTTCACCCCGCCCACCCGCGGCCGAAGAACCCGCCCGGCGGAGCCGTTACGCTGGAGCCGTGGCAGTCGTCGATGTATCCGAAGAGCTGAAGTCCCTCTCCTCGACCATGGAGTCGATCGAGGCCGTTTTGGACCTCGACAAGCTGAGGGCAGACATCGCCGTGCTCGAGGAGCAGGCGGCCGCGCCGTCCCTGTGGGACAACCCGGACGAGGCGCAGAAGATCACCAGCAAGCTCTCCCACCTCCAGGCCGAGGTCAGGAAGGCGGAGGCGTTGCGCGGTCGTATCGACGACCTCGGTGTCCTCTTCGAGATGGCCGAGGAGGAGGACGACCCCGACACCCGCGCCGAGGCCGAGTCGGAGCTGGCCTCCGTCCGGAAGGCGCTGGACGAGATGGAGGTCCGTACCCTCCTGTCCGGCGAGTACGACTCCCGTGAGGCCCTCGTCAACATCCGCGCCGAGGCCGGTGGCGTCGACGCCGCCGACTTCGCCGAGAAGCTGCAGCGGATGTACCTGCGCTGGGCCGAGCAGAAGGGCTACAAGACCGAGGTGTACGAGACCTCGTACGCGGAGGAGGCGGGCATCAAGTCCACCACCTTCGCCGTACAGGTGCCGTACGCCTACGGCACGCTCTCCGTCGAGCAGGGCACCCACCGGCTCGTCCGGATCTCGCCCTTCGACAACCAGGGGCGCCGGCAGACCTCGTTCGCCGGTGTCGAGATCCTGCCCGTGGTGGAGACGACCGACCACATCGAGATCGACGAGTCCGAGCTGCGGGTGGACGTCTACCGGTCCTCCGGTCCCGGCGGCCAGGGCGTCAACACCACCGACTCCGCGGTGCGGTTGACCCACCTCCCCACCGGCATCGTCGTCTCCTGCCAGAACGAGCGGTCGCAGATCCAGAACAAGGCCACCGCCATGAACGTCCTCCAGGCGAAGCTGCTGGAGCGGCAGCGCCAGGAGGAGCGGGCCAAGATGGACGCCCTCAAGGACGGCGGCAGTTCCTGGGGCAACCAGATGCGTTCGTACGTCCTGCACCCGTACCAGATGGTCAAGGACCTCCGCACCGAGCACGAAGTCGGCAACCCCGAGGCCGTGTTCAACGGCGAGATCGACGGCTTCCTGGAGGCCGGAATTCGCTGGCGCAAGCAGCAGGAGAAGTAACGGCGCGAAGTTCGGCGCTTTGTCGACAAGGCAACTGCCTTCCACCGGAAGGCGGTTGCCTTGTTCGTTGTCTCGTCTGTGCGGGGATGTCTGGGTCTTACGTCACACTCACATGTCGGTGGCGAGGTCAAATGCGGTGAACGGGACATCGCGTACGCAACGACCTTGACGTTGCTGCGAAAACTGGGAAGGCTGGCGCGTGGCATGCGCATTACTGGGGCGCATGTGAACCGGGGGACTTCGACCCAACCGACTGCTCCCGTTGATCGCGGCCCCGGGCGCTCTGCTCCATTTACTGATGAGCTACTGGGGGTAGCAGCCATATGACGAAGAAGACGCGGATCCGCGTGGCGCGAATAGCCGCGGGTGCTGTGATCGCCGCCGGCGCGTCGCTGACCGCCGCGGGTGCCGCTTCCGCGCTGGACCTCGGCGTCGGCGTCGGTGTCAGCACCGACGACGGCGGTTCGGTCGAGGCCGATGTCTCGGTCCAGACGGGCAACGACACCGAGGGCAACACCATCATCGGTGCGACCACCGGCGAGACGACCGGTGAGACCACGACCGGCGAGACCACGACCGGTGACGTGACCACCACGACCACGACCGGTGACCCCACCACCACGAGCACCACGGGCGACCCGACCACCACCAGCACGACCGGTGACCCGACGACCACCAGCACCACCGGTGATCCGACCACCACCAGCACGACCGGTGACCCCACCACGACCAGCACCACGGGCGACCCGACCACCACCAGCACCACCGGTGACCCCACCACCACGAGCACCTCGGGCGATCCCAGCACCAGCACGACCAGCACCAGCACCACCGGCAACCCGGGCACCAGCGGCACCAGCACCACCGGTGACGCCAGCAGCACGGGCGGCGGCAGCTCCACCGACGGCGGTTCCACCTCCGGTGGCACCGAGCCCGACGGCGGCAACGACGAGAGCGTCCAGCAGGAGGGCTCCTCGGCCCTCACGGACACCGGCTCGGAGACCGAGGCCCAGGGCGCCGGCAGCGGCGAGCTGGCCGAGACGGGTGCCGCCGAGACCACGTTCCTGCTGGTCGGCGCGGCCACGATGATCGTCGGCGGTATCGGCTTCCGGCTGCTTCCCCGCCTGATGGTGGGCCGCGGCGCCACCGCCTGACCGCTCACGGTGAGGCACGGCCACGCATAGTCACGACGAAGGCCCGGGGCAGCCAGCCCCGGGCCTTCCTCGTACGTCCGTACCGCTCCGTACCGCTCTCTATGCCGCCGTCTGGTGCGCCAGCAGGGCCACCGCCGCTATCAGGATCGCCAGGAGGGCGATCAGCGTCATGGGGCTCAGGCCCGCGAAGGGGTTCTCCTGCTGGAGTCGCTCGCGGCTGGCCCGGCAGACATGGCAGCGGCCCTCGGCGACGGGGGACGCGCAGTTCGCGCACACCAACCGGTCGTACGTCATGCGCCTCGCCCTCCTTGCAATGGCCTCACACATACCTCAACGCTTCGTGGAACCGGACCGTTCCTCCCCACCACTGTGCCAGGTTCCTCCGGAGGTTGCGCGAGGGCCTCGGAATAGGGGTGGGTGCGGTTGTCGGGGGGCTGCGGGCCGGTGGGGGCTCGTCGCGCAGTTCCCCGCGCCCCTGATCGGGCTGCGCCCTCTCAAGGAACACGGCGCGGTACAGTCTCGTCCATCCATTCCCGACGGCTTGTGGTGCATCCGTGATCCGATTCGACAACGTGTCCAAGGTCTACCCCAAGCAGACCCGCCCCGCACTCAGGGATGTGTCCCTGGAGGTCGAGAAGGGCGAGTTCGTGTTCCTCGTGGGGTCCTCCGGCTCCGGAAAGTCCACGTTCCTGCGGCTGATCCTGCGGGAGGAGCGGTGCAGCCAGGGGCAGGTGCACGTCCTCGGCAAGGATCTCGCGCGCCTGTCCAACTGGAAGGTGCCGCAGATGCGCCGCCAGCTCGGGACGGTGTTCCAGGACTTCCGGCTGCTGCCGAACAAGACGGTCGGCGAGAACGTCGCCTTCGCCCAGGAGGTCATCGGCAAGTCGCGCGGCGAGATCCGCAAGTCCGTGCCACAGGTGCTGGAACTGGTCGGCCTCGGCGGCAAGGAGGAGCGCATGCCGGGCGAACTGTCCGGTGGTGAGCAGCAGCGCGTGGCCATCGCGCGGGCCTTCGTGAACCGGCCCAAGCTCCTGATCGCGGACGAGCCCACCGGCAACCTCGACCCGCAGACCTCCGTCGGCATCATGAAGCTGCTCGACCGGATCAACCGGACGGGCACCACCGTGGTGATGGCGACCCACGACCAGAACATCGTGGACCAGATGCGCAAGCGCGTCATCGAGCTGGAGAAGGGCCGCCTCGTCCGCGACCAGGCACGCGGCGTCTACGGCTACCAGCACTGACCGCCCCCGCCCCCGTCCACGAAAGGCCCAACGAGACGCCATGCAGGCCCAGTTCGTCCTGTCGGAGATCGGTGTCGGTCTCCGCCGCAACCTCACGATGACCTTCGCGGTCGTCGTCTCCGTCGCCCTCTCCCTCGCCCTGTTCGGCGGATCGCTGCTGATGAGCGACCAGGTCAGCCAGATGAAGGGCTACTGGTACGACAAGGTCAACGTGTCGATCTTCCTCTGCAACAAGAGCGACGCGGAGTCCGACCCCAACTGCGCCAAGGGCGCCGTCACGACCGAGCAGAAGAACCAGATCAAGTCCGACCTGGGCAAGATGGCGGTCGTCGAGAACGTCGCCCACGAGTCCCAGGACGAGGCGTACAAGCACTACAAGGAGCAGTTCGGCGACTCCCCGCTGGCCAGCAGCCTCACCCCGGACCAGATGCAGGAGTCGTACCGCATCAAGCTGAAGGACCCGGAGAAGTACACGGTCATCGCCAGCGCCTTCAACGGCCGTGACGGTGTGCAGTCGGTGCAGGACCAGAAGGGCATCCTGGACAACCTGTTCCGGCTCCTCGGCTATCTCAGCTGGGCGGCGCGCGGTGTGATGGCGATCATGCTGATCGTGGCGCTGCTGCTGATCGTCAACACGGTGCGTGTGTCGGCGTTCAGCCGTCGTCGTGAGATCGGCATCATGCGGCTGGTGGGCGCCTCGGGCTTCTACATCCAGGCGCCGTTCATCATGGAGGCGGCCGTCGCCGGTGTCATCGGCGGGGTGATCGCCTGCGCCTTCCTCGCGCTCGGCCAGTACTTCGTGATCGACAACGGCGTATCGCTGTCCCAGAACCTGCCGTTGATCAATTTCGTCGGCTGGGACGCGGTCCTCGTCAAGCTCCCGCTGATCCTCATGGTGAGCTTCCTGATGCCGGCGCTGGCGGCGTTCGTCGCGCTGCGCAAGTACCTGAAGGTGTGACGCATGCCCCTGGGGCCGTACCGGCAAGGGCCGGTGCGGCCCTTCGCCTTGTCCTAGACTCGCCGACATGTCAGGCCGCGACCTGTTCTCTCCGCCCCGCCGCATCCGCCGCGGGGCCGCCCTGACATTGGTCTTCGCCAGCGTCCTCGCCACGGGCGCCGCGACCGGCTCCTTCGAGGCGACCGGGCGCGGGACGACCGCCGCCGCGAAGCCCTCCCGCTCCGCCCCCGCCGCGGACAGGGAGCAGGACGTCGCCGACGCCGCCGCCGAGGCCATGGCCGAGGGCGAGTCCCCCGTGGAGGCCGCCGAGCGCGCCGTCAGCCGCAGCGGCGACCGCTGGGGCGCGGTCTACTCCGAGGGCGAGTACGAGCAGTTCGAGGAGGCCCTCGACGGCGAGTACACCGGCGTCGGCCTCTGGACCCGGCTGCGCCGCGACGGCCGCGTCGAGGTGACCCGGGTGCAGGACGGCTCGCCGGCCGCCGGTGCCGGGATCGTCGCGGGCGACCGGCTGGTCCGGGTCGACGGCGAGAAGGTCGACGGCCGCCCGGTCACCGAGGTCGTCTCCTTACTCCGCGGCGACGCGATCGACGAGGGCACCGGGAGCACCGGCGCCCCCGGGAGCGCGGCCGCCGGTACGAAGGTGTCGCTGGAGCTGCGGCGCGGCTCCCGGACCTGGCACCAGACCCTGCGCCGGGCCCGGCTGTCCACCGAGGACGTGACCGTGAGCCGTACCGCGGGCGGGGTCAGCGTCATCACGGTCGACGCGTTCACCAAGGGCTCCGGCGATCTGGTGAGGGCCGCCGTCGAGCAGTCCGCCGACGCCGCCGGCTTCGTCCTCGACCTGCGCGGCAACTCCGGCGGTCTGGTCTCCGAGGCCGTCACCGCCGCCTCCGCCTTCCTCGACGGCGGCCTCGTCGCCACGTACGACGTCAAGGGCGAGCAGCGGGCCCTGCACGCGCAACCCGGCGGCGACACCACCAGACCCCTGGTCGCGCTCGTCGACGGCGGCACGATGAGCGCGGCCGAGCTGCTCACCGGGGCCCTCCAGGACCGGGGGCGCGCGGTGGTCGTGGGCTCCCGCACCTTCGGCAAGGGCTCGGTGCAGATGCCGAGCCGCCTCCCCGGCGGTTCCGTCGCCGAGCTGACCGTCGGCCACTACCGCACCCCCTCCGGCCGGGGTGTCGACGGCCGGGGCATCACCCCCGACCTCGACGCGGACGAGGACGCCCTGAGCCGGGCCGAGACGGTGCTGACCGGCCTCGGCCGGTGAACCGCCCGCGCCGCTGCCGCTTCTCCGGCCGCACCCGTTAATCGGCTTCCCCCGCACCCCCTCCGTAGTGCGAAAATGGACAGCACTATGAGCAAGGGAATGTACGTACCGAAGGAGTCCCAGCCCAAGCAGGGCGGGGCGGCCGTCAAGGGCCGGGACGGCGAGAAGGGCGGCAAGAAGAAGATCGTCGCCCAGAACAAGAAGGCCCGGCACGACTACGCGATCATCGACACCTACGAGGCCGGGCTCGTCCTCATGGGCACCGAGGTCAAGTCGCTGCGCGAGGGGCGGACCTCGCTGACCGACGGCTTCGTCCAGATCGACGGGGGCGAGGCGTGGCTGCACAACGCCCATATCCCCGAGTACCACCAGGGCAGCTGGACCAACCACTCCGCGCGCCGCAAGCGGAAGCTGCTGCTGCACCGCGAGGAGATCGACAAGCTGGAGGCCAAGGCGCAGGAGACGGGTCACACGATCGTGCCCCTCGCCCTGTACTTCAAGGACGGCCGGGCCAAGGCGGAGATCGCCCTCGCGCGCGGCAAGAAGGAGTTCGACAAGCGGCAGACGCTGCGGGAGAAGCAGGACCGGCGGGAGTCGGACCGCGCGATCGCGGCGGCCAAGCGGAAGCAGCGCGCCTAGCCCTCCGGCCCCGGGCCGGGCCGCCGCGCGGAATACGGTGGCATGCGCTCGCGTTGGTCCCGTACGATGGCTCTGCACCTCACAGCGGGTGCGTGAGGCCCTTTCGGGGGTTTGAAAAAACAACATGGGGATGATCGGTTTCGACAGCGGATGTCGAGGCAGGGGAAGCGTGTCGAGGAAGCGGCCATGATCTCGTAAACCACAGGCCGAAAAAAATAATCGCCACTATCAAGAGCGATTCTCCGCAGCAGCAGTTCTCCCTCGCCGCCTGATCTCAGGTAGCTAAGAGACTGCTCCTGCACTAAGGAGTGTCAGCCCGGGGCTGTTCCCGACCCGGTTCCTGGCATCAACTAGGGGACTAAACCTTGATCCCGGTCACGGGGTGAAGAGGGAAATCAAACAGTGACTGAGCCCGTCGGCGACTTGTTCGCGTGATCGCCGGGGCTGAGAAAATCACAGCGAACTGCACACGGAGAAGCCCTGGTTCCGCACCGTTGGACGCGGGTTCGATTCCCGCCATCTCCACAATTCCCATGTGGGCGAGGCCCCGCTGCCGTACGGCAGCGGGGCTTTGTCATGTCTCACCCCGCCGCCCGGCGGGCCGTGCTCGCGCGGACCGTCAGCCGGGGCGGCAGAAGCGTGGACTCGGGCACGGGAGCGCCGTCCAGCTTCTTCATCAGGAGCGCGACCGCCTGTTCGCCGATCTCCGTCGCCGGGAGGGCGATCGAGGTGAGGGGGACGCGGAGGCTCGTGGCGTGGGTGTCCGGGCAGAGGGCCGTGAGGGAGAGATCGGCCGGGACACGCAGGCCCAGGTGCTCGAAGGCATCGACCAGGGGGGCGAGGATCGCCTCGTTGTGGATCACCACCCCGGTCAGGGCCGGCTGCTCGCGGAGCAGGCCTTCGGCCACCGCGCGGGCCGCCGCCGGGGTCGCCTCACAGGGGTGGACCGTGGAGGACATGCCGTTGCGGGTGGCGGCGGAGGTGAAGCCCTGGACCACACGCTGGGCGAAGGACGTCCGGCGGACGTAGACCTCGGGCGGGGAGCCGATCAGCCCCACCACACGATGGCCCAGCCCGGCCAGATGCTCCACGCACAGCTCGCCCGCCGTCCTGAAGTCCAGGTCGATGCAGGTCAGACCGGTGGGGTCGGCGGGGAAGCCGATCAGGACCGACGGCCGGTCCAGTGCGCGGAGCAACGGCAGCCTGGGGTCGTGGAGTTGGACGTCCATCACGATCAGCGCGTCCACCAGGGCCGAGTCCGCGACCCGCCGCAGCCCCTCCTCGCCCTCCTCCTGCGTCAGCAGCAGGACGTCGTGGTCGTGCGCACGGGCCGAGGTCACCGCCGACACGGCGAACTGCATCACCACCGGCACATCGATCCCGGCCCGTAACGGCACCACCATCGCCAGCACGTTGGATCTGCTGCTCGCCAGGGCGCGGGCGCCCGCGTGCGGGCGGTAGCCCAGCTCGCGGACGGACGCCTCGACCCGGGCCCGGGTCTCCGCCGAGATCGGGCGCTTGCCGCTCAGCGCGTACGAGACGGTGCTCGGGGAGACGCCCGCGTGCCGGGCCACGTCCGTGATCCTCACCGTCACACCGGCCTCGATTCCGCGGGGTCCGACTCCTCGTCCTGCCCGTCCTGCTCGTCCGTCCCGTCCAGGTCCATCGTCAGAAAGCCGGTGCCCGCCTCCGCCCGGACCTCCCGGCCCCCGGCCGCGAGCCCCCACGGCGACCGCGGGTCAGCGCACGACGCCCGCAGCACCCGGCCCTCCCGTACGACGGTGAAGGTCATCTCGCCCACCGGCACGGTGACCCGGGCCCCGTGCGCGAGGCGGTACGCCCGCAGCGTGACCCCGTCGGCGTGGTCGTAGTCCGGCCGGTCGGTCACCGCGCCGACCGGGACGACCGCGCCCGGACGGACCAGGAGCGGCACGCTGGTGAAGTCGTGCCGTTCACGGACCCAGCGCGGGCCGGTGACCGTCCCGTCGTCGTCACTGTCGCCGCCGTCCGGGAAGCGGGTCCAGGTGCCCTCGGGCACGTAGTACGTGACGTCGCCCTCGTCGCTGAGGACGGGGGCCACGAGGAGATCGGGGCCGAGCATGTACTGCCGTTCCAGATGCGCGCAGCCCGGGTCGTCCGGGAACTCCAGCACCATCGCCCGCATCACCGGCACGCCCTCGGTGTGCGCCGTGCGCGCGGCCCCGTACAGGTACGGCATCAGGCTCAGCTTGAGCCGGGTGAACTTCCGCAGCACGTCCACCGATTCGTCGTCGAAGAGCCAGGGGACCCGGTACGACGACGAGCCGTGCAGGCGGCTGTGGGAGGAGAGCAGACCGAAGGCGATCCACCGTTTGAAGAGCGCGGGCGTCGGGGTGCCCTCGAAGCCGCCGATGTCATGGCTCCAGAACCCGAAGCCCGACAGCCCCAGGGACAGCCCGCCGCGCAGCGACTCGGCCATCGCCTCGTACGTCGACTCGCAGTCGCCGCCCCAGTGCACGGGGAAGCGCTGGCCGCCCGCCGTCGCCGAGCGGGCGAAGAGCACCGCCTCGCCCTCGCCCCGGTGTTTGCGCAGGACGTCGAAGACCGTGCGGTTGTAGAGGTGGGTGTAGTGGTTGTGCATCCGCTCCGGGTCCGAGCCGTCGGACCAGGCCACCTCCAGGGGCACCCGCTCGCCGAAGTCGGTCTTGAAGCAGTCGACGCCCTGGGCGAGCAGCGCCTGAAGTTTCGACGCGTACCACTCGCGGGCCGCCGGGCTGGTGAAGTCCACCAGCGCCATACCGGGCTGCCACAGGTCCCACTGCCACACGTCGCCGTCCGGCCGGCGCAGCAGATGGCCGAGGTCCCTGCCCTCCGCGAAGAGCGGGGAGCGCTGGGCGATGTACGGGTTGATCCACACGGAGATCCGCAGGCCCCGGCGTTTGAGGCGGGCCAGCATGCCTTCCGGGTCCGGGAAGACGCGCGAGTCCCATGTGAAGTCGCACCACTGGAACTCGCGCATCCAGAAGCAGTCGAAGTGGAACACGGACAGCGGCAGCCGGCGCTCCCGCATGCCCTCGATGAACGAGGTCACCGTCTCCTCGTCGTAGGAGGTGGTGAAGGAGGTCGACAGCCACAGACCGAACGACCAGGCGGGCGGCAGCGCCGGGCGGCCGGTGAGGGCCGTGTACTTGCGGAGGATGTCCTTCGGGGTCGGGCCGTAGACGACGTAGTACGTCAACCGCTGGGTCTCCGCGCTGAACTGGACCTTCGACACGGCCTCCGAGGCGACCTCGAAGGACACCCTGCCGGGGTGGTCGACGAAGACGCCGTAGCCCGCGTCGGTGAGATAGAACGGCACGTTCTTGTACGCCTGTTCGGTGGCTGTGCCGCCGTCGGCGTTCCAGATGTCCACCACCTGGCCGTTCTTGACCAGCGGGCCGAAGCGTTCGCCGAGGCCGTACACCGAGGTGCCGACGCCCAGGGCGAGTTGTTCGCGGAGGTGGTGGGCGCCGGACGCCTCGCGCATGATGCCCATCGATCTGGGACCGCTGGTGGTGAGGGTGCGGCCGTGGGCGAGGAAGTCGACCCGCCAGGGGCCGGTGCGGGCGACCCGGACCGACAGCTCTCCGGCGGTGAGGGTGGCGTGGTCGTCGTCGTAGGCGATGTGCGGGGTGAACTCCTCGGCCGTCAGCTCGAATCGGGGGCCGCGCGGCCGTTCGCCCTCGAAGTGGGTGAAGGTGACGCCGATGACGTCGGGCATCGGGGCGTGGGCGTCGATCGTCACGACCGGTCCCTTCAGCAGGTCGCCGCGGTGGCGGACGGGCTGGGTGGGGGCATGGACGCGCAGGGTGCCACCGTCCGTGGCGGTGACGTCGAGGACCTCGGCCGGGTACGCCGCGGTGACGCCCTCACGGAGCAGCCAGTAGCCGTCGGTGAACTTCATCTGTGGGGGGATCCTTACCGCCGGGCGGGTCGAATCGATTCGACGAAGTGTGTCGAAGCGCTTCGACGGAAGGTAAGGGTGGGCTCACAGCGAGTCAATGGGTGGGACGGGAAAACGTCGCGATCAGCAGGGCCAGGGCTGCCGCGGCCACCGGGACCGCGAAGCCCGCCGTGCCGGAGGAGATGCCGGCGGCGGAGGTCGCGGTGGTGGCCGTGGCGGCTCCGGGGCCGTGTTCGGCCACCCAGCCGCCGAGGGCCGAGCCGCCCGCTGTCCCGCCGAGGAGGCCGGTGACCGCGAGGGTCATGCCCTCGTTCAACTGTCCCTCGGGGGTGCGCTGTTGGACCAGGGACATGGCGGTGACCATGGTCGGGGCGGTGGCCGTGCCGGCGAGGAGGAGGGCCGGGGCGAGCAGCAGGAGCGAACCGGTGGCGGTGGCGGCGAGCCAGGGGAGGGCCATCAGGGCGGTCATCGCGGCCAGACAGCGGCGGAAGCGGCGCTCGGCGGGGCCCGTCACCCGCAGCGCGCCGTAGGCGAGGCCCGCCGCGAAGGAACCGGCCGCCTGGAGACCGAGGATCACACCCGACGCGGCGGCGTGGCCCCGGGCGTCCGCGTAGGCGACGGTGACGACCTCCAGGGAGCCGAAGACCGCGCCGGTGGCGAGGAGGACGATGAGCAGGGGCGCGATGCCGGGGCTGCGGAGCGGCGACCTCGTGGTCGTACGGCCGGAGGGCGGGGGCTCGGTGGCGCGTTGGGCGGCGAGGACCAGGACGCCGGTCATGCACAGGAGACCGCCGATCAGGGTGCCGGCCTCGGGGAACAGGGCGGTGCAGAGGAAGGCGGCGGCGACCGGGCCCAGCATGAAGCAGAGTTCGTCCACCGCCTGTTCGAAGGAGTTGGCGGTGTGCAGGGCGGCCGGGTCGTCCTTGAGGAGGTGGGTCCAGCGGGCGCGGGCCATTCCGCCGGTGTTGGGGGTCGTGGCGGTGGCCGCGTAGGAGGCGAACAGGGTCCAGACGGGGGCGTTCCAGTGGACGCAGGCGATCAGGGAGAGGGTGCCGAGGAGGGCGGCGGCGGTGGCGGGTACGGCGACTCGCGCCTGGCCGTGGCGGTCGACCAGGCGGGCGGTCCAGGGGGCGACCAGGGCGGTGGCGGCGAGGCCCGTCGCGACGACGGCGCCGGCGAGGGCGTAGGAGCCGTGGGAGTCGGCGATCATGAGGATCGCGCTCACGCCGAACATGCCCATGGGGAGGCGGGCGAGGATGCCTCCGGCGGTGAAGCGGAGGGTGTGGGGGTTTTGGAAGAGGGCGCGGTAGGGGGTGGGGGTGGTTGTGCGTCGGCGGGTGCGGGTTCGTTGTGGCTTGTCGCGCAGTTCCCCGCGCCCCTTGAGTTGGCGGGGGCGGAAGTCTGCTGCGACGAGTGTGTCGGCGGTGACGGTGAGCAGGGGTGGGTGGTGGTGGTCGGGGTCGGGGGTCGGCATGTGACCTACCGTCGCCCCTTGCTTGATCCACCGTCCAACACCTACTCCGTCGCCATTCACGCGCCCCGGTTGTAAATTCGCCTGATGTCCGCTGTTCCGCATGTTCCGTCCGTGCCGTACGCCGTCGACCCCCGGCTTCTGCGGGGGTTTCTCGCGGTCGCCGAGGAGCTGCACTTCACCCGGGCCGCCGCACGGCTGCATGTCGCTCAGCAGGCGTTGAGCCGGGATGTGCGGCGACTGGAGCGGGAGTTGGGCGTGGAGCTGTTCGTGCGGAGCACCCGGCAGGTGGGGCTGAGGGGGACGGGGGCGCCTAATAGCTCGGGAGGAGCGGTTCGTGGGCGGGTGCGGGTCCGGTGGGGCTTCTCGCGCAGTTCCCCGCGCCCCTAAAAGATCAGGCCCCTGCGGGCCTGAAATACCACGGCTCTGCGGGCCTGGAACGTGGTGGCCGGAGGCGGCGGTCGGCGGGCCGAAAAGCATGGGGCGTAGCCCCTGCTTTTCAGGGGCGCGGGGAACTGCGCGACCAGCCCCCACCGGGCCCGTACTCCGCGACGAGACCGCACCGCCCCTGACCCTTCCGGTCCTCGATGAGCCGCGGCTTCCGCTTGGGGCTGTTCGGCCTGTGGCACACCGGGTTCATCAGGTGTGTCGGCGAGGGCGGCCACGCCGACCAGCGCCTGATGCATCCAGCGGCGCCGACTCGGGCATCGAGGTCGCCGCGCCCGCACCGCTGGCCGTGGCGGAGGAGGAGTTCCGGCGGATCATGGCGAAGACCAGGTCGCCGGTGCTGGCGGTGGCGGACTTCCCGGCCATGCCGGGGACGGTGGCGCGGCCGATTGTCGACCCCGTGCCGTTGTCACCCGTGTCGTTGGTGTGGCGGAAGGGGCTCAGGCATCCCGGACTCGACGCGTTGCGGCGGGCCGCCGTCGAGTTGGCGGAGGCGGAAGTATGGCTATCACATCCGGAGGACGGGTGGATTCCGGCCAGAGATGCACTCATCATGATGACCTTCACCTGACATCCCACACATAGACATCTCTCCCACCCCTACATTCGGGGCCCGGGTGCGTGTGAGGGGCGGGGCGCCCCGGATCGGGTGGGGGCTCGGTCCGGTACAGGAAAGTGCGACCGCCCGGCATCGAACACGCACCCGGAACGATCCCGTGGGGGGAAGTGCGTGCACGTCGAGAACTGGCCCAACGGCAGCCGGCCGAAGGGTGTCGAGCCACAGGGCTCTCAGTCGCAGGGCTCTGGGTCGCAGGGCGTCCGGTCGCAGGGTTTTCCGTCGCCGCTGACCGGTGGCGAGGGTGAAGGCCCCGGTCGAGGCCGTGGTGGCGGCAGGGGTGTCGGGGACGAGGTGGTCTGGCCCGAGGCCGCCGGCAGAACGGGAGCGGTGCCGAGGCAGCCGGGAGTCGCCCCGGCGGCGCCCTGGGAGCAGCCCGATCAGCCGGGCCGTAATCACGATCCGCACGAGGTGACCGTGCAACTCGACGGTGTGGGGCGCGAAGTGGACGAGGGATCGGGCCGGCACGCCGGCAGGAACGGGGACACGGCCGGCGCCGGACAGGACTCCGACGGGCCCGTCTTCGTCGACGAGTCGGGCCGGCGCCGGAACCTCTACCGCAAGCTCGGTATCGCCGTGGGCACCGCCTGCGCCGCGTACGCCGTGGTCATCGTCGGCACGCTGGTGTCCGGCAACTCGGACGCGCCCTGGCTGCCGGTGCCGATGCAGAAGGACGACAAGCCGGCCGGCCAGGTGGACACCCCTCCGCTGCCGGACGAGTCGGACGACCGGACCGACGAGGCCGACGGCTTCGTACCCGACTCCGGTCCGGGCGGCGGCCGTACGGGGGCCTCGTCCTCGCCGGGTGCCAAGTCACCGACCGGCTCCTCGGGGAAGGCCAAGCAGCCGGAGAAGTCGGCGAGCGCCGAGCCGTCGGCCAGGCCCAGCGCCGGTGCGACGCCGGGGCCGAAGCCCACCGTCGGCGTGAAGGACCCCGAGCCGTCCGCCTCGGCGCCCGAGCCGCCGAAGGTCGACCCCACCCCCTCGGCCTCGCCGCCCGCCTCGCCCACGCCCTCCGAGACCGGGTCCGCCGGCCCCGCTCCGGGCTCCGGCGGTTCGGACAACGTCGCCGGCGGACCGGCGTCCCCGGCGCCCGTCCAGTCCGTCGAGCCCGCCCCGTCCTCCACGCCGGACGGCTCGCCGAGCGCGCAGGAGCCGTCGGGTCCGTCGAGCCCGCAGAACCCGGAGAGCCCCGCCTGATGACCCGCTCCGAGCACGGCGGCACGCCCTCGCGTGCCGCCGCCAATCGCCGTACCCGCTCCACGCGTTCGACACCCGCCTCCGAGGGCGGCACCAGCGGCGCCGGTGCCATGTCCGGCGGCACCGCCCCCGGCGGCCCGACGCGCCCGTCCGCGAAGCGCTCGCGCAAGAGCCCGAAGAAGCGTTCCGCGCGGCGGCGGGTGCCGCTGCGCCAGGTGCTGCCCTGTGTGCTGCTCCTCGCCCTGATGGCCATGCTGATGCTGCGCGGCTATGTGCACAGCGAGATCCTCGCGGACCACCGCGTCGGGCCGCTGGTCTCGAACGACGAAGTGCCGAAGAAGATACTGAAGGGCGGGCCCGTCATCGACACCCGCTCCGGACGGCAGCTCGCCCTCGACGTCCCCGACTACGAGCTGGTGCTGACCTTCGACGACGGGCCGGACCCCGAGTGGACCCCCAAGGTCCTCGACATGCTGAAGAAGCACGACGCCAAGGCCGTCTTCTTCATCACCGGCACCATGGCCTCCCGCTACCCGGACCTGGTCCAGCGGATGGTCGACGAGGGCCACGAGATCGGCCTGCACACCTTCAACCACCCTGATCTCTCCCTGCAGTCCAAGGACCGCATCGACTGGGAGCTGTCCCAGAACCAGCTGGCCCTCGCGGGCGCGGCGGGCATCCGCACCTCGCTGTTCCGGCCGCCCTACTCGTCGTTCTCGGCGCGCATGGACAACCGGACCTGGCCGGTGACGCAGTACATCGGCGGTCGCGGCTACATCACCGTCGTCAGCGACACCGACAGCCAGGACTGGCAGCGGCCGGGGGTCGACGAGATCATCCGCCGGGCCACGCCCGAGCGCGGTGACGGCACGATCGTGCTGATGCACGACTCCGGCGGCGACCGCTCGCAGACCGTCGCCGCGCTGGACCGGTACATCCCCCGACTCCAGGTCAAGGGCTACAAGTTCGACACCCTGACCGGCGCGCTGAAGGCGCCCAGCGCGCACACCCCGGTCACCGGCCTCGGCCTGGTGAAGGGCAAGGTCTGGGTGACGCTGGTGCAGGTCTCCGAGAAGACGACCAGCGTCCTCGTCGTCGCCCTCGCCGTCGTCGGTGTCCTCGTCCTCGCCCGCTTCGGCCTGATGCTGGTCCTGTCGCTCGTCCACGCCCGCAAGGTCAGGCGGCGCGGCTTCCGCTGGGGGCCGGACGGGCCCGTCACCGAACCGGTGTCGGTGCTCGTGCCGGCCTACAACGAGGCCAAGTGCATCGAGAAGACGGTCCGTTCGCTGGTGGCGAGCGACCATCCCATCGAGGTGCTGGTCATCGACGACGGCTCCAGCGACGGCACGGCCGGCATCGTCGAGGAACTGGGCAAGGACCTGCCGGGCGTCCGCGTCGTACGGCAGCTGAACGCGGGCAAGCCCGCCGCCCTCAACCGGGGCATCGCCAACGCGCGGCACGAGATCATCGTCATGATGGACGGCGACACGGTCTTCGAACGGTCCACCGTCCGTGAGCTGGTCCAGCCCTTCGCCGACCCCCGCGTCGGCGCGGTCGCGGGCAACGCCAAGGTCGGCAACCGCGACACCATGATCGGTGCCTGGCAGCACATCGAGTACGTGATGGGCTTCAACCTCGACCGCCGGATGTACGACATCCTGCGCTGCATGCCGACGATCCCCGGCGCGGTCGGGGCGTTCCGTCGCACGGCCCTCGAACGGGTCGGCGGGATGAGCGAGGACACCCTCGCCGAGGACACCGACATCACCATGGCCATGCACCGCGACGGCTGGCACGTCGTCTACGCCGAGAACGCGCGCGCCTGGACCGAGGCCCCGGAATCCGTCCAGCAGCTGTGGTCCCAGCGCTACCGCTGGTCGTACGGCACCATGCAGGCGATCTGGAAGCACCGGGGCTCCCTCTTCGACCGGGGCGCCTCGGGCCGCTTCGGCCGGGTGGGCCTGCCGCTGGTCTCCCTCTTCATGGTCGTGGCCCCGCTGCTGGCCCCGCTCATCGACGTGTTCCTGCTCTACGGGCTGGTCTTCGGGCCGACCGAGAAGACGATCGGCGCCTGGCTGGGCGTCCTGGCCGTCCAAGTGGTGTGCGCGGCCCTCGCGTTCCGCCTGGACAAGGAACGCATGACCCATCTGATCTCGCTCCCGCTGCAGCAGATCCTGTACCGGCAGCTCATGTACGTGGTCCTGCTCCAGTCCTGGATCACCGCCCTCACCGGCGGCCGGCTGCGCTGGCAGAAGCTGCGGCGGACGGGGGCCGTGGGGCTGCCGGGCGCGCCGGACGGGGCGGCCGTGCCCCCGCAGACGGCGGGGCACGCGGGAGAGCGGAGGCCGGTCGGATGAGCACACTCACCCAGGACTCCACGCCTGCGCCGCCGACCCCACCGGCCGCGCAACCCGCGGGCCGGGACCGGTACTTCGACTTCCTCCGGGGCCTCGCCATCTTCCGGGTGGTGCTCTACCACCTGGCCGGCTGGAGCTGGCTGCCGCTCGTCTTCCCCTCCATGGGCGTGATGTTCGCGCTCGGCGGCAACCTGATGGCGCGCTCGCTCAAGCGCCCCGCGGCGGACGTCATCAGGGGCCGGCTCCGCCGGCTGCTGCCGCCGGTGTGGCTGCTGGGCGTCGTCGGGGTGACGGGGATGGTGGCCCAGGGCTGGAGCCCCGACCCGTACTGGCATCCCCTGTGGTGGTGGTTCCACCTCGCGTTCTGGATCCTCCCGATCAGCGAACCGCCGTACGCCGACGGCCTGCCCGCCGTGCAGGGCTTCATCGGCGCCGACTGGGCCGTGCAACTGGCCGGGCCCCTCTGGTACGTCCGCACGTACATCTGGTTCGTCGTGCTCTCCCCGCTGCTGCTGCGCGCGCTGCGGAAGCTGCCGGTGGTGACGGTCCTCACGCCGCTCGTGCTGGCCGGGCTGTTCGAACTGGGGCTCGTGGAGCTGCTGCCGGGCGAGCGGCTCGTCTCGGGGCTGACGGACTTCACCACCTTCGGCGCCTGCTGGATCCTCGGCATGGCCCACCAGGAGGGCATCCTCCAGCGCCTCCCGAGGTACGTCGTGCCGTCCGTGGCCCCGGTGGTCGCCCTGGTCGGCCTCTGGTACGCCCTGCGCGGCGACTACGCCCCCGGCCACGACCTGGACGACATGCCGTTCGCCCAGTCCCTGTGGTCGGTCGCGACGGTGGCGCTGCTGCTGCACTTCAGTCCGTCGTGGTCCGAGTGGCCGCCCCGGCTGCGGCGCCTCGACGGGGTGATCACCTTCCTCAACTCCCGTGCGGTGACGATCTATCTCTGGCACACCACCTGCATCATGATCGCCTCGACCCAGTGGGACCGGCTGTGGGACGTGGTGTTCCTCGAACAGCACGCGCCGTGGCTCCTGGAGAGCGTCTGGCCCGTGCTGGTCCTGACCTGGCTGCTGGTCATCGCCTGTGTCGTCGCGTTCGGATGGGCCGAGGATCTGGCGGCCCGCCGCAGGCCACGGCTGTGGCCGGTCCGCCGTGGGCGCCGTGTACTGACCCCGTAACCAACCGGGATACGCACTTGCGTACGACTGAGCGAGTGGTGGATGTTGGGCTGGCTGGAGGCAGGTGTTCCGCGCACGTCCCGCCTCGTCGAAGCGACCCAAGGAGTGACACCCGCCGATGACTCAGCCTCCCGGCCAGCCGCCGTACGACGGTTACGGCGCCCAGCCGCCGCAGCAGCCGCCGTACCCGGGGCAGTACCCGGCCCCGGGGCAGTATCCGCCTCCGGGGCAGGCGCCCGGCCAGCCGCCGAACCCGTACGCGACGGCACCGCAGCAGCCGTACGGGGCGCCGGGGATGCCGGGGGCTCCGGGTGCGCCGGGGGCGCCCAACTACGGTCCCCAGTACGGGGGTTATCCGCCGCCCCCGCCGCCCTCCGGTGGTAGCGGAGGCAAAGTCGCGCTCATCATCGTGGCCGCGGTGGCGGCGCTCGCGGTGCTCGGCGGGGGCGTCTTCCTGCTCACGAGCGACTCGGACGACTCCGACACGGCCCGGCCCGGCCCGGGCGTGTCGGCGTCGGCGAGCGATTCCGGGAGCCCGTCCGAGGAAGCCTCGGACGAGGCCACGGAGGAGGTCTCCGACACCCCCGACGGCGGCCTGGACGACGGCGGTTCGAGCGTCGCGCCCGCCAAGGGCGTCGAGGGCCAGTGGCAGGACGACGAGGCCCGCACCCTGACCATCGGCGCCGAGCAGACCACCGGCGAGGCCAAGGGCCAGCACCCGCTGTCCTACATCGACATGGTCGGCGGCAAGGGCATCATGACCGGCGTCGGCAAGTACCGCGACGACAACAACTTCCGTATGGCCCTCACCCCCATGGCCTCCAAGGACGTCAGCGACGACGACATCACCTTCGCCACGGTCCGCCGCTCCGGCGACGACGTCGTCATCACCTGGGAGGCGGGCGGCACGGACACGCTCAGCTACGTGGGCGAGTCGTCGAGCTGACCCGTCGCCGGGGGTGGGCGGGGGAGCCACCCACCCCCGGCCTACTTCCCGGTCGTCGCCGACCAGAGGGTGACCGCCAGCGCCGTGCACGAGGTCAGGGCGGCCAGGGACGGGAGGGGCCAGCGGGAGCGTTCCAGGGTGTCCAGACGGTCCTCGTGGTCGGAGAGGGTCTTGTCGGTCTGGTCGGCTCGCTGGAGGAGGAGGGCGAGGTCGCCGCGGGTGGTGGCGAAGCCGACGTCCACGGCGCGGCGCAGGCGCTCCAGCTCCAGGGCCACGGTGGCGCGTTCGTCACTGCTCACCATCGGCGCCCCCTTCGGGCTCGCGTCGCCTCAGCCAGCCGGGCAGCAGGCGTTCCACCGAGGGCAGCGACATCAGCCGGCTCAGCGCCGTGGCGGCGGCCACGAGGGTGGCGCAGAAGGGGAGTTCGGCGACCCCGGGGGTGTCGGCCAGCAGCGGGACGGCGGCGGCCACCGCCAACAGCGCCTGGAACGCCGTACGCAGGGCTCTGCGGTTCGAGTCGGTCATGGTCGGTTCACGGGGTCCTTTCAGGTGCGGGGGACGCGGAGCTTCGCCCAGCTCGTGGCGCCGGGGACGCCGTCCGCGTCGGTGCCGGAGTAGCCGAGCTTGTGCTGCCAGGCGGCGTAGGAGCGGCGGTCGGCGGCGGTCCAGGACGGGCCGGGGCCCACCTCGTACCGGCCGCAGCCCTCGGCGACCAGCCGTCTGCCCATGGCGGTGACGATCGCGCTGCGGCGGCCGGTGGTGAAGAACGCGGCCCCCGGGAAGGGCTCGTAGGAGCCCGGGGCAGGACGGGTGCCTCCGGTCGGCGCCGCGCCGAGGCGGTTCGCGATCCGTGTGCGCATGCCCGCCATCGAGAACGTCGGGTCGATCTTGCGGGTCGTCCACTCCTTGTGGCCGATGACCCGGCCCGCGCTCCAGCCGTGGGCGCGGCACACCGCCGCCGCGACCCTCTCCACCGCCGCCAGCTGTGCGTCGGGGTACGGGTCGCGGCCGTTGCCGAGGTTCTCGATCTCGAAGCCGTAGAAGTGGGCGTTGCCGTCGACCGCGTCCGCGCCGGGGCGGGAGGGGATCGTCGTCGTGTTCCGTACGGCGTTGTAGGTGGCCGTCGCGCCGCGGCCGGCGTGGTTGGTGCGGCCGTAGCCGACCAGGTGGACCGTGCCGTCCTTCGCGATGACCGCGATGCACAGGGGGCCCGGGAGGTTCGTCATGCCGGCGCGGCACAGGGCGACGCTGTCGCGGCCCGCCGTGTGGTGCAGCATCACGCCCTGCGCCGGGCCCCAGGCGCCGACGGTGTTGCGGTTGTGGGTGGACCAGCCGGTGTGCTCGTCGAGCGTGACGCCTTCGGCGCGCAGGGCCGCCTCGAACGCGGCGGCGGAGAGGGGTGTGGCCATGGGGTTGAGGTCCTTTCGGGCAGAGGAAAGCCCCGGTGCGCCGCGAGGGAAGCGCGGCGCACCGGGGCTGCGGTGAACGGGATCGGTGGGTGGGATCGGTGGGTGGGATCAGTGGGCGGGGTCAGTGGATCGGGTCGATCCTGATGAAGCGGTTGTCGTAGGCGACGGTGTTGGCGGTGGGGGTGGCGACGGAGGACCAGTAGGTCGGGGTCGCCGAGTACACCGTGCCGGGCGTGAGGCCCGTGACGAGGAACTGGCTGGAGACCGAGGAGCGGTCGGTGTTGTAGACGTTGGCGGCCCGGTCGATCGTGGACGCCAGGTACACCGAGCCGTCCGAGACCTTCCTGACCGTCGCGCCCATGTACCCGTTGGCGGCGACCGAGTTGTGCATCCAGCAGCCCACCGTGACGATCACCCGGCCCGTCGCCGGCGCAGTGAAGGCGGCCACCACCGGGTCGCCGGTCGCCCCCGACAGGGTCTCGGCCGGGGTCGTGGACGTCGTCGTACCGGCGTCGTTGTTGAAGAGGAACACCGGGACGGCGGCCACCGGCAGCCACCCCGCGCCGGTGTAGTGGGTGAGCTGGCCGGGGGTGTCGAGCCAGGCGACCATGCCGCGGACCGGGGTGGTGACCGCCGCGTCACGGGCGGCGGCGGTCGCGTGGTGCAGGATCGTGCGGCCGTCCACGGCCTCCGCGAGGGACCGCACGTGCAGGGGGATGTCGGCCGTGTCCGTGGGCTGGGGGTAGGGGAGGCCGTTGAGGGGTGTGTAGGCGGTCATGCCGTCTCCGTCTCTGTTTCCGTCTCTGTTTCCGATTCCGCGGCGTCGGGGTCGGCCTCCTGGTCTTCCTCGGGCTGTGGGGTGCCGGGGTCCGCGCCCGCCGGGCCGGTGGCGGGTGTCGGCTGGACGACGACCTCCTCCGGCTCGTCCGGAGTCTCGGGGGACTCCGGCTCTTCCGGCTGCTCCTGCGGCTCGGGCAGGGTCACCGTCACCTCGGCGGGCCAGGCGATGCCGGGCCCGGGGGCGATGTCGTCGACCGGCTCCGCCGCCGGTTCCGGTGCCGGCTCGGGCGTCGTCTCAGACATACGCGGACTCCTTCAGCTCGCCGTAGGTGAACCCGGCGGCGGTCAGCGCGCCCAGGGTCGGGAAGGCCGCGGTCAGCTGCGCGTACGTCGACAGGGTCACCACCACCGGGTCCGCCGGGGTGTCCGGGGTGAGACCGGTGTCGGAGGGCGTCCCGTTGGGCTGGGTGCCGCGCAGGGTGAGCGTCTGGCGTACGCCACCGTCCGCGACGGCCGTCGTGTTCACCCCGATCACCCAGGCCAGGGTGTCCAGCCGGGTGCCCGAGGTGTCGGTGAGCCGGACGACGTCGCCGAGCTGCACACGCGGGTCGTACAGCACCTCGACGTCACCGATCACCGGCACCGGGTACTGGCCGGCGTCGTGGAGCGCGTCGGCGATGCCCTGGGCCGAGGCCAGGTCCTGGATCCAGTCCGTGGTCTCGCCGGTGTGCTCCTGACGGCCGTAGAACCGCTCGCTGTCGGTGTTCGGGACGTAGGCGGTGGCCGGCCGTTCGACAGGGTCCGCCTTCGGCTTCAGCGTCATCAGGAAGACGGACGGCGTCCCGGTCTTGGTGGCCGTGTACAGCGGCTGGGCGGTGCGGTTGCTGAACCGCACGACCAGATAGCCGTCCTCACGGCGGGTCAGCACGTCGACCGCGCCCTTGACCGCCGTCGTGCCGGCCGCGGTGGTCGCGAAGCGGACCTGGGAGCCCGCCGTGACCACCGAGTCGTCGTCCGAGGTCGGCGGACCGATGTCGAACTCCTCCTCCGCCATCACGTACGACACCGTCAGCGTCCCGTTCGCCGGGATCGTGCGGACGACCGTGTCGGTGTACGTGGTGCCGGCCGCGGCCCCGAAGTCCTCCCACACCTTGGCGGGCTGGACGACGTAGTTGCGGCAGGCGTCGATCTCCTCCGTGAGGGTCAGCGAGGCGATGTCCCGGACCGAGGTGAGCGTGAGGTCGGCCTCGGTGGGCGGCGCGCCGAACCGGGTGTGGTTGCGCCACCGGAAGATGCCGCGCTCGTCGAACTCGGCCGTCGACATACCGGCCTTGGCGATCTGCCCGATGGCCTCCCACTGCGATCCGGAGACCCGGGGGATCGCGTACAGCGGGAGGATCGCGTCATCCAGCTGGGCGCCCTTGGTCCAGGTGCCGGTCTGCGCGAAGACCGCCGACGTCGGCATGCCCGACAGCCCGCTGGTGAGCTGGACGCCCTCCACGGCCATGTCGGTGGTGAGCTTCAACTCCCGCAGCTCGGAGGCGTACTGCAGCCCGTAGGTCTCGACGTACGTGCCGACGCCGCCCAGGTAGTGGGTGCCGTCGGGGCCGGTCAGCCGGGGCTGCACGGTCGGGTAGACCGAGGTGCCGGTGGAGCCGGTGGTGTCGAACAGGGCGCCGATGTGCCACGGTCCCTTGAGGCCGCGCACCCCGGGCCAGTACCACTGGAAGTACCAGTACGCGCCGTCCACGGTCGCCGAGACCATCCGTACGGTGCCCTCCGCGAAGTTCACCTCCATGCGCAGCGAGCCGCGCGCGGTGCCGGTGCGGTCCAGCAGGAGTTCCAGGGTGACCGTGTCGCCGGGGCCGAGGGCCGGGTTGACCCAGGCCTCCGCGAACAGCCTGGTCCCGGGCACGGTGACCCGGGAGCGCGGGAACCAGCTCGCGGTGACCCCGGTCTGCTTCGGCAGCAGCGCCATCTCGTGCGGGGCGCCGTCCCGGGTCCAGGAGTACGCGGACGCGGGCGGCAGCACCTCCGGCTGGCCGTACGGCGCGGCGAAGCCGCCGTGCAGACTCGCGTGGACCAGGGTCAGCGGCTGGCCCTCGACGAAGCCCGGGTGGCGGGCCGGCGGCGCGGTGAGCACGCCCGCCTGGCGCAGCAGCTCGTCCACGCACCAGGTGGCGGTGGCGACCGGCCGCCCGTAGTTGAACCCGGCGTACGGCTTGGGCAGTTGGGCCGGGCCGCGCAGCCGCTCGGCGCCGTCCAGCGCCGTGAGCTGCACGGTGTCGGTGCCGGCCTGCGCGGAGCGGGAGCGGACGGTGCCCCGGAAGGCCGGCAGGGTGCTCGGGCCGACCCCGCCCCGGTGCACCACGGACTGCCCCGGGCGGGCGAGGTCGCCGGTGGTGTGCAGCGCCCAGGGGGCGTACAGCTCGGGCGCCGACACCCCGCCCCTGCCGGACAGCTGCACCTGGAGCTGGGCGGCGGAGGAGCCGGAGAAGGCCCGCATCGCGGCCGGCAGGTCGGTCGCGTACGTCCGCTCCAGCTGCCACGACTGGACCTGCGCGGAGACGTCCTTGCCGCCGAGGCGGGTGGTGTGGACGGTGGTGCGCTCACCGGCCGCGAGCGCGGACTCGGTGGCGTCGTCAGCCTGCTGCACCGGACACCTCCACGAGGTCGAGGCTGAAGTTGCGGAACGGGAGCGGCCGGCCGGGGGTGTCGCTGTAGCCGGTCACGGACATCGGCGGCAGCCCGTCGCCGGGGACGCCGTCCGCCGCCGTACCGCCGTAGGTGAGGCAGGCACCGGCGAGGGAGTAGGTGCCCGCCGTGCCCGGCTTGGCGGTCGGGGTGACGAACGCGGCGCCGGCCGGGACGGTGCCGGTGACCAGCGGGCCGGTGGCGGAGACCGTGCTGAGGTAGGTGCCGGTGGGCCCCTTGAAGTCGAGGCCCACGCTCTCCGTGGCGAGCGCGGCGATCGCGGTCGGCGCCTGGAAGGAGACCTGGAGGCCGGGCGCGACCGGGAAGTTGCCGACGGTGCCGGCGCAGCGCCAGGCCAGGGCGCTGTTGACGTCCGCCGCGGTGAAGGTGAACGTGCCGGGGGCCGTGAGACTCTCGGTGACCGCGCCGGTCGAGGTGGTGAACCACTGGGCGAGCCCGGTGATGTCGGTGGCCTTGGCCGTGCCCCGGCCGAGGGCCTGGGCGGCGGTGAGGACGTTGCCGGAGGCCGGGTCCACGAGGAACACGGTCGGCGCGAGCGAGCTGTCCACGCGCCGGGCGATCCGGTCGAGCGCGCGGGCGTGCGCCGGCGGCAGCAGGTCCCAGGCCAGCTTGACGCGGCGTACGGGCGCGAGGTTGCGGGTGACGGTGACCCGGCCGCCGAGCGACTTGAACTCGCTGACGCCCAGGTCGGCGGTGCGGTCGAAGGACTTGGCGGCCTGATCGATCTCGTACATGGAACCGGGCGGGCCGATCCACAGGTTTCCCATGATGTCCCCTGGTGGGTGTGGGCGGGCGGGCGGATGGGCGGTTGCGGGCATGAAAAAAGCCGATGGCGGCGGACTGCCGAATGCCATCGACTGCTGTTGCTGTTGCTGTTGCTGTTGCTGTTGCTGGTCGGGTCGTCGGCGGCGGTGCTGCCGGGCCCCGGTGTGCGGTTACCGTCGGGCGAGCTGCCGCTGGCCGAGGAACACCGCGCGGGCGATCTCCTGGGAGTCGACCTGGATGACGACGGGCCGGTCGGCGAGGCGCTCCACGGCGGAGGCGAGGGTGCGCAGGCCCCCGCCGGAGCCGAGCATCCGCTCCAGCTTGGAGAGCGGGATGACGGCCTCGTGCTCACCGGCCTCACCGAGCAGCGCGAGCGTGCCGCCGGAACGGGCCTGCACGATGCCGCCCTTGGCGAGCTGCGGGACGGGGAGCGTCGGCAGGTTGAACTGGAACCCCTTGCCGCCGATCACCGGCACCCAGTCCGGCACCTTGATCTTGACCCGGTTCAGCGAGCCGATCAGCGCGTTCAGGCCCCGGATCAGCATCCGCGACGGCAGCATGAACCCGTTGACGACGCCCTTGAACAGCGGCCCGAGCATCTTCGCCGCCGACGACGAGGCGCTCTTGATGGCGCTCCACGCGGCGACGAGCCCGCGCTTCACCAGGGCGGCGACCTTGTCCATGTTGACGAACTGGGCGATCAGCGGACCGAGCAGAGTCATGATCAGCCCGAACGGACTCGCCGCCATGGCCAGGTTCAGCCCCTTCTGAGCGAGCGAGGCCCCCTTGAGCCCCTTGCCCAGGCTGCCCATCGACTTCCCGCCCTTGTCGGCGTTCTTCCCCGCCCTGCCGACGGACTTCTCGACGGCGTCGGCCTGCTGCTTGACGCCCTGGAGAGCGGTCTTGGTCTTGTCGGCGGACGACTTGAGCCTGTCGAGCGAGGACTTGAGCCGGTCGCTGCCCGTCCTCGCCTTTCCGACCCCGGTGTTGACCAGGCCCGCCTGGGACTTGAGTCTGCCGAGTGAACCGTCCAGCTTGTCCGTGCTGCCCTTCGCCTTCAGCAGGGCGGAGTCGACACCCGCGGCGGACGACCGAATCCTGCTCACCGCACTGTTGGCCCCGCCCGAGGAATCCTTGAGACCCTTCAATCCGGATGACGCCTGAGTGACTGCGGTGCGCATTCTCGTAAGACTTGAATGGGCCGAATTAATCGATTTGGTGAGGCTCATTTTTTTCGTTTCTCCTCAGAGTCTAGCCGAGGGATTCGGAGAGCTGGCGGACGCTGTTCTTGAGCTCGTTCTGCCTCTGCTTCAGCCCTTCCAGGGAACTGGTGATCTTCTTGACGCTCTCATCGGTCTCCTTCTTCGCCCGTTCGACCTGCTTCTCCTCGCTGTCGGCCTTCCGCTTCTGCTCCTGGATGGCCTGGAGGGTCCTGTCCAGCTTCTTCTTCTGTTTCTCAGCCTCCGTGTACGCCTCGCGGGCCAGTTTCTCGGCTCGCACCGCCTGGTCGGTGAGGAGTTTCGCGGACGTGGAGAGGTTGCCGCCGGCGCCTCCGGGGGAGCTGTTCGCCGCCGCGGCCGTCCGATTGGCGAGACGCAAGGTGTCGGCGGCGGTCTCATAGCGACGCTCGGCGGTCCTGAAGGCGCTCTCCGCCCGCAGGACCTTGGCCTCCAGCTTCCTGTCGCCGCGTTCCTCGTCGTCCCGCGCGTGCGGCCAGATGAACTTCTGCCGTCCCAGGAACGAGATGCCCTTCTCGTCGATCTTGAACGCCGTGAAATCGGCCTTGAAGAGCGTGAGACCGAGAGCCACGCCGGCGATCGCCGCCTTCGCGCCCTCCAGGTCCGCCTTGAGACCGGTGACCGAATGGCTCGCTCCCACGGCGATTTTCTTCACCCACTGACCTTCGTCCTGGGTGAAGTAGGTGTTCACGCCGAGGAATTTTGCGGGATCATCCCCGGTCGCATACTTTGCGCCTGCCATAACGCAGTCTCCTCTCCTGATGGTGTATCCGAAGGTTGTCCGGCGGCGATGACCGCGCTAGTGTGCTGCTCCCTGACTGTCACGCCGGGAAGGGGTTCGACTGTGCATCCGGCCATCTGGATAGTTGGAATTCTGGCTATTTCTCCTCTCCTTTTCCTGCCGTTCGCCTCGTGGCCGCTCGTCGTCCGAAGGAATCTGCGCCGACGTGGTGTCACGGTCCCAGGGAAATGCGTACGTGTCGTCTCGGACGAGGGCGCCTATTTCTCTGTCTACGAGTATTCGCCGGAAGGGCAGGAGAAGCGCCTGCGAGGCCGGACCGAGGGACGCGGCTGGCCGTTCGCCGACGAAGGGGACGAGGTCGAGGTCATCTACGACCGTTCCGATCCCCGGAGTTCACGGCTGTCGGTGGAACTCGGCGATGTCACCGGCTGGCGTTTCGCGACTTATTCGATCATCGCCTGGCTCGTTCTCTTCGTACCGCTGGAGATATACACCGTCATCTACTACGGCTGATGAGCCGGAGCGCCTGTGCGCCTGTGCGCTGTGCCGGAATGATTTCGCACACGACCTCAAACACCTTGCGGTGAAATGTACTTACTTCACAATTTACATGCGTGACGGACACAGCTTCGTCGAGTATCCTCCGCTTGCCCGAAACTCGCTGGTCAGTGTCGCTTTAGCGGAGAGGTGGCGAGAGGGCACCGGTTCTGCCGGTACGGGGATGAAGTGGCCTTCTTCGGGAGGCGGCGTGACGGGGGTAGTGCGTGGACGGGGAGCGCGGTACGGAGGTTGAGACGGGCGGGGCGGCTCCGGAGGTGGATGTCGCGTTACTCGTCGACGAGTTGGTCAGGCTGGTGCGGGCGCACGGCGGATCGGAAGTCGTGCTGTTCACCGCGGCCGAGATGGAACGGCGGGAGTTCGCCGCCTATGCGCATGGCTGGAACGATGCCCTGGCGTCGTTGCCCGCGCAGTTGCGGCGGCCCGAACTGACGCTGCTGGAAGGCGGCGTGATCATTCCCTTTCCGGGGGAGCCGGACGCCGGCGATGCCGAGGGCGCCGGACAGGGGGTGGCCGGGAATCCCGCCCCACCGCCCCGGAAACGGCGGCCCCGATTCGTCGAGAAGAGCGCTCGATCGAAGTCGCCGACCATCCCGAAGCTCGAACGTGGGTCATCCCGGCGGCCGGACCGCCGGGATTTTTTTGACCACTGACATGTGTGGCCGCCGCCGGACCGTGGACGCGTGTGCGTCCGTGTGCCGTTCGCTCGGCTCGCTCGGTTCGTTCCGTCCGCTCCGTCTGCTCCGTCCGCTCTACAGGTCGTCGTCCGACGGGTGGGGGCGGGCGGACGGCGGGTGCGGGTGCGGATGGGGGTGCGGGTGTGATGGCGCGGCCGGCGGGGGCGTCTGCTGCGGGAACGGCAGGATCTTGCCACCGGGGTCGCGGTGGGGTGGCGCGCCGGGGCTGCGCAGGGCGGCGGACCGGCGGCGCTGGTCCTCGTGCTCGCCCCGGTCCCGCCAGCCCTGCCCGTACGCCTTGAACTCGCGCTTCTCGATCTCGGTCCGGGTGGTGACGACCAGGTCTGCCGGGACGGCCCGTTGCATGCGTACGGCAAGGACCTGTCGCAGTTCGGCCTCGGCCCTGTCCAGCTCGACGCCGCCCCACGGCTCGCCCTCGTTGTTCGTCACTCGGCCCCCACTCCCCGCAGACTTCACACACATGCTTCGAACATATGCTCGATAACACCTCGCAGAATACCCGAAGTGCCTGTGGTGGCCAGGACAAAACGGAGGCGGTTCCCGGCCACCTCGCGCCGTCCGGCCGCGGCTCACGCGACCTCGTACGAACCCCCGATGCGGATGACGTTGCCGTTCGCCCAGGCCGCGCCCAGCACTCCGCCGGAGCCGAGCTGGGAGAGATGGGAGGTCGAGGTCGCGGCCGGGCCCCACAGGGTGTAGGTCGTCGCGTTGGTACTGGCGGCCGGCTGGCAGCTGATCACCGCGCGGCCGTTCGGGCTGGTCCCCACCCCCTGGTGCTGGGGCAGCCCGCCCAGCGCGCCCGCCTGGACCGGGTAGGAGAGGTGGTAGTTGCCGCTGCCGTACGTCGTGGTGGACCCGAACTGCATGAGCAGCGTGAAGTGGCAGGTCCTGCCGACGATCGCGTACTTGCCGGTCAGACTGCCGTTGCCGATCGCCGGGTTGGTCGTCTCGGCCGTCCAGACCGGGGTGTACGCGGTCCAGGCGCCCATCGCCACCCACGCCGAGCCGGTGTAGTAGCTGAGCGTGCCGGGGCTGGTCAGCCAGGCGACCATGCCGGTGGCCGGGGTGGTGATCGTGGCGTCCCGCTCGGCAGCGGTCGCGTACCGCAGGACCGTACGGCCGTCGACGCCCTCGGCCAGGGACTGGAGGTGCAGGGGGATGTTCGCGGTGTCGGTGGGCTGCGGGTACGGCAGTCCGCCGAGGGGCGTGTGGAGGGTCATGGGACGGGATCACTCCTCGGTCAACGGAAGAACTGGACGAGTTCGACGGCCGACGGATTCCGTACCGGCTCGGCGGCCGAGGTCGCCGGCGACGACGCCGACGACGGCGGTGGCCCATCGGCCGACGGGGGCGACGCGGTGGCCGACGGCTCCGCGTCCCCGGGCAGCGGGCGCGGTACCGGCGTCGGATAGTCCAGCGGGTCCGCGTCCTCGTCCCGGTTCACCGTGGCGAACATCCAGTTCGCCTCCGCGAGCTGGTCGACGACGGACGCCAGCAGATGGTCGGCGACGGACCAGTGAGCGGCCTCGCCGTGGAGTTCCTGGAGGGTCGCGCTGTCGCGTGGCAGATGCTTCACCAGCACCGCGAGCCGGCGGGAGGAGAGCCGGCCGCGGTGCCAGTCGAGCAGGTCCACGCCGTAGTGGCGGAGCAGGTCCGCTTCGAGGGCCTCGGCGTGTTCGTCGACGAACTCGCCGAGGCTCAGCCTTCCCCCAGGCCGAGCCCGGTCTCCTTGCCGTACGCCTCCATGATCGCGGCGATGTCCTGCATGGTGACGTCGAGACGGTCGAAGCGCTCGAACTGGGCGTCGCCCAGCAGCGCGCGCAGCAGACCGTCCACGTCGTTGTCGTCGAGGTCGCGCAGGGTGCGCGCGGTCTTGCGGGACAGCTCGGTGGGGAGCGTGAAGGTGTCCCCCTCGACGGTGAAGGACCAGGCGCGACCGAGCGCCTCCTGCCGCTGGGCACGGGCGGCGCCGACGTCGAATGCCATGGAACGACTCCTCTTGGTGTGGTGGAGATTGATGCAGATGGGTGGAGAGGGACGTGCGAGAGGTACCGGGCGGGGCCGGGGGAGGGGGAGGTCCCGGCCCCGCCCGGTGGGGGAGGGTGGATCAGGAGGCGGTGCCGTACGCCGGGTCCTTCATCAGGAAGGTGGCCAGCGGCTTGGTGTTGTCGACGGCCAGCGCGGTGAAGGTGACACCGAGCTTGATGGAGGCCGTACGGGTCAGCGACAGTTCCTCGGTCTCGGTGACCTGGCCGCGCGAGACGACGAAGCGGTACGTGATGTCCGTACCGTCGCTGAACTCGATGCCCATCGCCTTCTCGTTGAACTTCGGGTCGGCGGCCAGCTCGTACTTGTAGACGCCGGAGCCGGTGGTGGTCTCCGCGACGGCGTCACCGCCCATGAAGAACGGCAGCGTGTCCTCGTTGAGCTGGAGCAGCTGGAACTTCACCGTCAGGTCGCGGTCCGAGTAGATGAACCGGGCCGGGGAGACGGACTGCCAGGTCTCCACCGGGTCGAGCTTGTCCTTCTTCGCCAGCTTGATGCCGTCCTGCGAGGTGTAGCCGAGGTCCTTCCAGCCGGACCCCCACGCGGAGGTGACATCGGTCGGCGCGGTCGTCCCGACCGGGGCGACCAGAATCCGCCCGGTACCGGCGACACGGATCTCGTTGGCGTTGCTGCCTGCCATGCGTACTCCTTGGGAGAGAGGAAAGTGAGGGGTACTGCCGCGCCCTCAGGGGCGCGGGGAACTGCGCGATCAGCCACGAACGACCCGCACCCGCGAACCGGCCTGCCCGACCGAGCTCATAGGCGGACCGGCCCCCGAGGCGGAGCCCTACGCGGGGCGGATGTGCAGTCGGACCGTCGCGTAGTAGCGATTGGCCGCGGACCGGTTCCAGTCCGGCAGCCAGCGGGGTCCGTCCGCCTCGACCACGTCGGAGACGACCGCGCCCCCGTACGTCGCCCCCCGCAGCGCGAGCACCGCGGAGCGGACCGTCAGGGCCAGCGTGTGCGCCGCCGTCTTGGTCGGCCCGTAGACCTCCAGGTCCACGAGCGGCTGGTCGAGGTGCAGGTCGTCCACCCAGGCCCCGCCGGCGCGGGAGACCAGGACGACCCGCTGGGTGCCGTCGAACCCGCCGGGCGGCACGTTGTCCACGGTCGCGGTGGAGAGTTCGGGGCGGTCGGTCAGGAAGTCGACGACGAGTCGTTCGACATCCGGGAAGGTGACCGTCGGTTCGGCCACGGTGAGACCTCCCTTCTTGGTCGGAGGTATGCGAAACGGCGGGGCCGTGTCCCTGGGGGCACAGCTCCGCCGCTGCACCAACTGTGACACGTTGCGAGCGCGCGCGCAACTATGAGTTTGTCGGGACCCCAGGAAACGCACATCGCCCCGTCACACCGAGTGGTGTGACGGGGCGATGAGGTGCCCTAGCCGCGCCGCCGATTGCCGCCCCCGCGCCCCCGCGTGGCCCGCTCCGCCGCGAACACGTCCTCCAGCCGGTAGAGATGGGTCCGCCCCTGCCGCCCGGCGGCCTCCAGGTGGCCCAGCTGAACCCATTTCCGTACGGTCGCGGGGGCCACGCCCGCCTCCGCCGCGGCGGCGGCGCCGGTCACCAGCGTGGGGGACGAACCGGTCGGCCCCGCCAGGGAGTTGCCCATCAGGCGGCCCCCGCCTCGGCCGGGCCGTCGCACTCGTCCGCGTCGTCGACCAGCGCGGCGATCTCGTCCGCGTCGGCCCCCGAGTCCGCCGCGAGCTGCGCCCAGCCGGTCTCCGTCCAGCTGTGCCGGTGGGCGGCGTTGTCCGCGCACGGGCACTCCTCGTCGGCGCACCGGCACCCCGGGTTGACGCACAGGACCGTACGCCAGGCCGGCATGGCCCGCAGCGACACCGAATCGCACCACGGGCAGCGGCCGTTGACGCGGACCAGGGTCTCGGGGTCGCCGAGGGTGCGGCCGCAGCGGCGGGCCATCCGGCGGCACTCGTCGAGGACGTGCCGGGCCAGGACCGGATGCCCGGCGACGTCGTCGAGCAGCGCGGCGATCCGGCCCAGCCGCCGCGGCACGTCCGCGCGCGGGGGGCGGCCGAGCCCGAGCTTCTCCCGGACCGCCTCCTCCAGTTCGACCACCCCGTCGGTGACGTCCCGTACGGCGTCGGAGACATGGAGGCGGATCGGGGCGGTGCCCGCGCCCAGCGGGGCGAGGCCGTGCTGCTCGCCGAGCAGGGCCTCGGCGCGCTCCGCGGCGTCCCGTTCGCCGAGGGCGCGGAGGGCGGCCGGGCCCAGTGGCGGGCGGGAACGGGTCCCGCCGCCCGGTCGGCCCGGGGCCAACTCCTGGAGCAATTCAGGGAATTGGCGGCGCAGGATGTCGATCCAGCGGGCGGCGCGGGCGGTGTGCTGCGCGGCGAGGCCTGAGGACATGGTGGACACACTCCGATCTGGGGCCATCAGAAGCCCTTCGACGGCAACCAAGAGCTGGGGCGGCGGCAACTGAAGGGAAAGGAGAGTCTCCTGTTGTTGCGAGCCCGCACACAGCTTCACATGTTGCGATCTCGCGCGCAACGGAGATCGAGGATCACCTCGACGGACGGAAGGGGTCGCGTCGAGAATCGGCCAACGGCCGGTTCGGGGCGGATCGGGGTGGGAGTGGGGTGTGAGCAGGGCGAGAACGAGGTCGGAACAAGGCCGGATTGACGAAGGGTGCTCACTCAACCTTTACTCGTGCGTGCGCGCAACGGCATAGTTCGCGTGCGCACGACCGCTAAAGTGGGGGTGCAGCCGAGGGGAGCGTCCACAAAATGAAAAGCGATGCCGAACACATCGACGAGTTCGCAGCCTGGATCGAAGGCGTGATGCGGGCGCGCGGGTACGACATCGACAGCCCGCGCGGTGGTGGCAAGACCAAGCTCGCCGAGGACGCGGGGGTGCACCGGGCGGCCATCACCCGGCTGCTGCAGCGCCAGAGCATGCCCGACCTGGAGACGATGCGGGGTCTGTCCCGTGCGCTCGGCATCCCGGTCCGGGATGTCCTGATCCGATCGGGCAAGCTGACCGAGCAGGATCTGCCGCAGGCCCCGGCACCCCCCGAGACCGGTGCGGTCCCGGCCGGCCACACGCTCTCCGCCGACCAGGCGGCGACCGCGCTCGGCATCCCGGACCACCTCCGGGCGGCCTTCGTGCAGATCACCGAACAGCTCAGACTCGGCGCGCCCACGGGCCCGGCGATCCCGGAGGCGGGCGCGGGCGCGGGGGCGGACGGCCAGGCGGGCACCTGAGTCACCTCCGGTACGCGCCAGGGTCCGCCGCTCCGGCGACGACGTGGTCCTCAGCTGGGAGGCGGGCGGCACGGACCCGCCCAGCTGTGCGGGGGAGTCGTCGAGCTGCCTCCTCTTGAGGGTGCCTCGGAGGAGGGGAGGGGGCGCGGGCCGGTGGTGGGCGCGGTGGCGGGGTCGTCGCTCTCGTACAGGGGCACGGCTCCGCGGCGGTGTCGGCGGGCTCGCGGCGGCGTACGTCACGGGTGCGCTGTGGCCGGCGGGGCGCGGCCGTCCGGTGCATGGCCGAACTGGAGCCTTCAGCAGGGCGCTTCTGGCGGAGTGCGGGCCGGTCGGCCACGGTCCCGCGGCGGTGGGTGACGCCCCCGGTCCTGCCGACCGCGCTCTCCTCCCTCCACCGCCCCTGACCCGTCTCCCGCACCGTCACGCCCCGGAACTCGACCGACCGTCACGCCCCGCGCAGCCTCACAGCCCCGTGCCGCCGGTCGCGGCGATGCGCCGGCCCGTGATCCAACGGGCGTCGTCCGAGGTGAGGAGGGCGACGATGTCCGCGACGTCCGTGGGCTGTCCCATGCGGCCGAACACGGACAGCGACGCGTGGGCGGCCTCGTTCTCGGGTGGGGACCAGGGCTGCCTGTTCAGGTCCGTCTTGACGAAGCCCGGTGCCACGGAGTTCGCCGTGATCTGCCGGGCCCCAACTCCTTGGCGTGCGTGCGGGTGAGGGCGTCGAGCGCGCTCTTGGCCATTCAGCGCAGCCCTTGTCTTCCCCCGTCTTCCCTGTGGCGGCGATGGGTCCATCGGACCCGTGAGGACGTTTCCCGTACGGCCTCGTGCGAAGCGTGGGCCGGCGTACCCGACGGGCTTTCCCCAGGCGGTTGAAAAAACCGCATGACCGGTTTAATAATGACCACAGGTGGTGTTCTCGTCACCCGACATCCTCAGGCCCGCATCCGTGCGGCTCGACCCAAGGTGGTCCCAGTGGCCTTTCGGCATGTGCGTCTGATCGCGGTGAACATCGACGGGGTTCTGCTGAACGACACCTTCAGCCCGGTCTTCCACCGGTTCGTGGCCAGTCGTGGCGGCGCCTACACCGCCGAACTGGAACGGACCGTGCTGTCGCAGTCGCAGCTCCGGGCCGCCGCGGCACTGGGCGGGCCGGGGTCGGTGCCCGAGGAGGTCGCGGAGGCGTACTTCCAGGAGCGGGACGAGTACCTCAGGGAGCATCCCGTGCGGGTCCTTCCGGGGGCCGGCGGGCTGCTCGAACGGCTGCGCGCCACCGGGGCGTCCCTGGTGTGCTACGGCGGCCTGGAACGGGCCCACTTCGACCGGTACCTGGCCCCGTTCGCCGCGTACTTCGACGGCCCCGGTTACGTGTGCACCAACGGATTCCGTCCCGGAGTACGGGAGATCGCCGAGGACATCTTCGGACTGCCCTGCGGCGAGACGCTGTTCATCGACGACGTGGCGCGTGTGGCCGAGGTCGCCCGGACCTTGGGAGCGGCCTTCATCGGGCATCCGACCACCTACGCCCACAGCTTCCAGCGGCAGCTGATGCAAGAGGCCGGGGTGCGGCACGTGGTCGGGTCGCTCGACGGGATCGACGAATCGCTGCTGAGGACCGTGGACGCCGAGGCCGGGGCCGAGGCCGGCCGGCCTCGGCTCGCGGACGCCGGGTGTGCCGACCGCCGTGTCCCTGCGATGGCGTGACACGACGGGGAAGCGATCGCCGACCAGGTACGGAAACCAGCACTCCGGACGCTTTCGCGCGCTTCGCGTTTTCCTCTGCCCCGGAAGGCGCGCGAGGCCCAGGAAGGCACGCTGCGACCTACTTGACCAGCATGTTTCTCCTGCCGAGGAGAGGGTGCGGGCGTCAGGGGCCGTGAGGCGGGGGAGGGAGAATCGTCGGTAGCGCTGGTGAAGACCTTGACCGCAGAGTACAGTACCTTCTAGACGGTTTTTTCTTCGCTGACGCGTGTCACGTTGCGAAGGAGGCTTGAAGGAAGGGGAGACGCAGTGGCCCAGCAAAAGCGAGCGATCGAGACGCGCCGTGCCGTGTTGGAGGCCGCCGCCGCGGTTTTCGCGGATCACGGGTACACAGCGGCGACGGTCGCGGACATCCTCCAGGTCGCGGGAGTGACCAAGGGCGCGCTCTACTTCCACTTCGATTCGAAGGAGGCGCTGGCCCGGGGGGTTCTGGAGGTCCAGACCGACCAGCCCCCGCCCGAGCATGAGATCAAGCTCCAGGAGATGGTGGACGTCATCATGACGGTGGCCCACCGGCTGCCGCTCGATCCCGTTCTGCGGGCCGGGGCCCGGCTCTCCGCGGACCCCACCGGCCGCAAGCACTACGGGAGCGCCTGGCCGCTGTGGGTCGACGTGCTGACCGAGATCGTGACCCGGGCCCGCGAACGCGGCGAGACCCTGTCGCACGTGGTGCCGCGCGAGGTCGCCGAACTGCTGGTCGGCACGTTCTACGGGGTGCAGGTCTATTCCCAGTTGGAGACCGGCCTGGAGGACGTCGAGCACCGCATCTCGGTACTGCTGCAGCACCTGCTGCCCTCCATCGCCTCGCCCGCGGTGCTGATGCGTCTGGACGTCGCCGCGGACCGCGGGGAACGTCTCGTCCGTCAAGCGGCGGCCCTGGTGCCCGCCTCGGCCTGACGCGCCCGACAACTGCCCGGCTCACATCGGCCGTTGTCGACCGCTGTCGGTCGGGGCGTCCCCGTCCTCGTCCTCGTCCGGCCCCGTGCGACGGGGCCGGACGAGGACGTTCGGCTGTCGGCACCCGTGGTGGTCACGGGCCACCGCTGCCGCCGGTGAAGTCATGCGCGGCTTGAGGACGGGGAACGTCCGACCGTTCAGGCCGAGGCCGAGGCCGAAGTCGAGGTCGGTGCCGGTGCCACGGTCACGGCGGAGGTGAAGACGATCTTGCCGTTCTGGCGGCCCGTCACGAGCACGCGTTCCTTGCCGTCCGTGTGCCGCGGAAGGGAACACACCTCGATCAGGCAGGGTGCGTCGAGTTCCGCGTAGCAGATGAACTCGGTGGTGATGCCCACCGGCAGGCAGGCGCGTCCCAGGAACGCCGACGTGGCCTGGCGGACGGCTTCCAGCAGCGCCATGCCCGGCACGTGGTCGACGGGGTGGTCGAAGAGCACCGGATGCCGGGTGTCCACCCTCAACTGCCAGCAGCCCGGCTCCGGCACCGGGGACAGGACGACATCCGTGGGAGAGAGCCGGCCGACGGTCTGCGGTGCCGTCGGGCTCGTCAGCGCGAGAGGAGTGGGGACACCGTCCTTGATCCTCGCGGCACGAAGGCGCCGGTAGACGGCCGGAGACGTGCAGGTGAAGGTGGCGGACCCGGTCGCGGCCACCTGCCCCTCACGGTGGATCACGGCCGTGAAGTGAAGCCCCGAGAGATTCGAACCCCGGCGCTTGATGTCCGTGCAGGCGATCGCGATGTCGAGAGAGGCCGGCGTGGCCCCGACGAGCAGGTGCTCGGGTGTGAGGTCGACTTCGAGGTCCCACATCAGGAACTGGTGGTCGATGGGGACGTCGAACTCCGCGTGCGCCAGCAGGATTCCGGCCTGACGGACCGTTTCCGCTATGAGAAGCGGGTCGTGGCAGCCGTCGACGGCGTCGAAGAAGCCGTGCCGCCGGGGCCACTGCGCGGCCACGGTGAAATGAGTGTCGTCCTCGCGTTCCCAGTCGGTGAGCATCACCTCGGCGACGCTGGCACGGTGCACCAGTTCCTTGGGAACGGTGCTGGTCAGAGACGGAAAACGGGGCAGGACGACACGTGCCGTCGCTGCGTTGCCCTGTTCGGCGGGACGAGCGCCGGTGATGGGATGTTCGACGCGGAAAGTGCTCGCAGACATGTCTCTCCCCCTGGGCCAAGAAGCGTGAAGTCGATGTGAAGGGTCCCTCAGGCCTGTGAAGATACATACCACCCGGTTTACTTTCTAGCGGTATGTTTCATTCCGGCCGGACGGCCCGGCGAACGGCTGGTTTCCCGTGCGCGGAACTCCGGTCCCCCTGGTCGCAGACAGGGCGGCTGACCTCAGGTTCCTCCCTGGGATGCGGATGATTCCAGGGGTGCCCGTGGTGCCGTGAAACGTACGTTTTCAGCCGTGCGACGGGTTTGATCCGCGCGGTACGCGGTCCTGCGAGCGAAGAGGACCGACCTGGCAGCTCTCGCGGCGGTGCGGGTGACGCTGCGGCGGAGCGGCTGTGAACAGGGGTGGTCGGTGCTGATGTGCCCGCCGGGTGAGCGCCCTCGGCCGCCATAAACCACACGCATGGTTTGTTTTGCTTCTCGTGGGCGTGGAGGGCCGTTGCCGCTTGTCCCCGGGAGGGGAGGCGTCTTGATGACGCCGATCGTGGTGGCGGGCGCGTGCCCGATGGGCGAGGCCCTCGGGCCGGGCGGTGCCGTCGGCGGTGGCCGAGAGGTCAGAACCCCTGATCCTCGCCGGCCCCCGGCACGAACCCGGCCGGGCTGAAGTGGTGCCGCGCGGCGCTGCCCACGATGCGGGGCAGCAACAGCGCCCAGAACCGGGTCAGTACGACCCGCTCCAGCCAGCGGACGTCGCTCTCTCCCCGGGCCTGCAGGCCGGCCCCCACGGCGACCACGACGGCCGCCAGCTCCTCGGGCGAGGCGTCGGACACCAGGGCCCCCTCGCCGTCCGCGCGCGCGAGCGTGGCCTCGACCCATCGCTGCCAGTCGCCCCACAGGTCCGGCGCCGCCTCGGAGTGCTCGCCGCGACCGCTGAGCCGGAAGCCGACCCGCAGCACCACGTTCCGCCCGAGCTCCTGCACGAGGTCGTGGCTGGCGTCGATGAGCGCCTGCACGGTGTGGAGGTCACGCGGGCGGGTGACCCGGCGCAGCTGCGCCTCCGCCTCGACGACCACGGTGTCCAGGAGCGCCGTCTTGTTGGGGAAGTGGAAGTGCAGCGCCCCGTTGCTGACGCCGGCCCTGGCGCTGATGGCCGCCAGCGAGACCGAGGCCGGGCCCTCCTGGTCCAGCAGTTCGGCCGCAGCCTTGATGAGGGCGTTGCGCGTACGGATCGCGCGTTCCTGCGTGGCCATGGGCTCCGTCACTCTCCGTTCACCATCGAGATACCAGGCTAACAAACCGACGAAGCGGTTTGCAGATGGAAGAGGCCTGTGTGCGGTATTCGGCTGGGAACGGACGTCTGCCGCGTACCCGGATCAGGCCCGTACACGCACAAGGGGCCTGCCTGCGGGGTAAAGGGCACCGGCACCGTCGGCCGGGAGCTGTCCGTCGCGTGCGCAAGGTGATCGGCCGGGATCTGCCGCAGGCCCCGGCGCCCCCGAGTCCGGTGTGGTCCCGGTCGGCCGCACGCCCTCCGTCGACCGGGCGGCGACCGCGCTCGGAATCCCGCCGGACCACCTCCGGGCGGCCTTCGTGCGGATCACCGAACGGCTCGGACTCGACGCGGCCCCGCCCGGGGTGGGTTCGGCGAGGGTGTTGCAAACCGCTAAAGCGGTATGTTTTCCTGGGTTGAAGCCGACCGAGTGAGGGCGGATCCCCCAGGAGGGGCCTCTCGTTTCTCGACAAAATGGACTCCCGCAGCCGTGCCTCCATCCCCCGGGGCACGGTTGCGGGCCGTTTTGCGTAGGTTGGTCAGAATTTTCGGTGGCGTCGGGCCGACGGACCCCGTTGCGGAAAACCAGCCAACGGGCGGGGTAAAAAAACCCGTCCCCCTGGTATGTTTCTGCCACGGCTGAGAGGGCCACGGGGGAATGCAGAGCTGTGGCCCGCCCGTAACGGGGAGGAGCGAACACGTCATGAACGTCTCAGGCGCTCACGCCGAGTCCACGGACCGCCGGGAAGGGCCCAGGCCGGGTCTGCGGCTGGCCGTCGCGGGCGGTACCGAGGCACCGCCGTCCGGCTCCGCCTCCGCCGACGACCGGAGCGGGGGCACGGGCGAGGAGGGGCGGGCACGACGGACCGCCGTCGTGGACATCGACTCGCTCCACGCGTCCGACTCGCCGCGGCTCGGCGGCGAGAACCGCGACCATGTGCGGATGCTCGCCGAGCAGGAGGACCCGCTGCCGCCGGTCCTGGTGCACCACCCGTCGATGCGGGTCATCGACGGTATGCACCGGCTCGCCGCGGCCCGGCTGCGCGGGGCCGACACGATAGCCGTCGAGTACTTCGACGGCGACGAGGGCGAGGTCTTCGCCCTCTCCGTCGAACTGAACATCGCGCACGGCCTCCCGCTCTCGCAGGCCGATCGCGCCGCCGCCGCCGAGCGCATCCTCGACAGCCACCCGTACTGGTCCGACCGCCGTGTCGCCACCAACGCGGGGCTCGCGCCCAGCACGGTCGCGGCGATCCGGCGCCGTTCAACGAGTCGAAGCGACCAGTTGAACGCGCCCCGGGTCGGCCGGGACGGCCGGGTACGGCCGTTGCAGGCGACCGAGGGGCGGCTGCGGGCCAGCCAGGTCATCGCCGCGAACCCCACCGCGTCGCTCCGGGAGATAGCCGAGCGGGCCGGGATCGCCACCGCCACGGCGAAGGACGTACGGGACCGGCTGCGCCGGGGGCAGGACCCGCTGCCGCAGGGGCAGCCGGCCAAGCGGGTCGCTCCGGCTGGCACGCCGTCGGGCGCTTCGCGGGAGGAGCCGGGGCGAGGCGCGGGAGGTGGGGGCGGTGGCGCGGCCGGTGGCCGGAGCACCGCGCACATGTCGGCGGCGGCGATCGGGCTGATCCTGCCGAACCTGCGGAAGGACCCGTCGCTGCGCACGGAGGCGGGGCGGATGCTGCTGCAGATGCTCAGCGTGCACGCGATCGGGGACGAGGCGCGGTGGCGGCGGTTGGCGCAGAGCGTGCCGGGGCATCGGGCGCCGGTGCTCGCGCAGGCGGCGCGGCGTTGTGCGGATCACTGGCTGCGGCTGGCCAATGAGCTGGAGATGCGGCGGGGCTGAGTTCTGTGCCGCCTGGCCGCCGTCGGGGTTCCGGGTGGATCGGCGACTTCCGGTCGTCCTGTGGCTGGTCGCGCAGTTCCCCGCGCCCTTTCGGGCGCGGTTGCGGGCGTGTTTTCTCAGGGCGCCCCCTCTTCCGCACTTTCTCCAGCAGATTGCTCGCGACTTTCTCAAGTAATTCCATCGCGCACATGTTTCCGAAGCTTTTTCTACGGAGGAGATCCATGAGTGAGCACAGTCCTGACCTTGTTGTCGAGACGCCCTGGATATGGCGGGCCCGGCGGCCACGGGCGCGGCGGCGGCTGATCTGTTTTCCGCATGCCGGGGCCGGGGCGGGGGCCTACGGGGAGTGGGCGCGGCTGCTGCCGGCGGAGGTCGAGCTGGCGGCCGTGCAGTTGCCGGGGCGGCAGAACCGGATCGCCGAGGACCCGGTGACCGAGGTGGGGCCGCTGGTGCGGGTGCTGACGCAGGCGCTGCGCCCGGTGCTCGACGGTGACTTCGCCTTCTTCGGGCACTCGGGGGGCGCGGCGCTGGCGTACGAGGTCGCCAAGGCGCTGCGGGAGCGGGGCGGCCCCGCGCCCGGTCATCTCTTCCTGTCCGCGCAGCCCGCGCCCGGCACCGTCGGCCGCGTCCCGGTGATGCACACGCTCTCCGACGGGGAACTCGGCGCCGAGGTCGTACGGCTGGGCGGGATCGAGCCCGAGATCGCCGAGGACGAGGAGGTCATGGAGGGGCTGCTGCCCACGCTCCGGGCCGACTTCACCCTCTGGGAACGGCACCGGGTGGAGGCGGGGGAGCCGCTGGACACCCCCATCACCGTGCTCAGCGGCGACGCCGACCCGCGGGCGCCGAAGGACACCCTCTACGGGTGGGCCGCGCACACCACCGGCGCCTTCCGCACCCGCTTCTACCCGGGCGGCCACTTCTACTTCCTGACCGACCCGGCCGACCTGGTCTCCTACCTCGGCCACGCCCTCACCGGCCAGGCGCTCGGCGGTCAGTCCCACGCCGGCCCGTCCGAGCCGGCTCCCGAACTCGCGGGGAGCGCGCGATGACCCACACACCCGGCACCTCCGACGCCTCCGGCACCTCCGACGCCTCCGGCACCTCCGACGCCTCCGGCACCTCCGACGCCTCCGCCACCTCCGAGACCACCGACGTCACGCCCGGTCTCGACCCCACCGTGGCGGCCCGTCTCGCCGCCGCGACCCGGGCGATACCCGGGGTGCGCGACGCCGCCGTCGTCGTACGTCAGGGGGCCCGCACCCTCGACGGTGACGGTGACCGCGACGGCAGCGGGAACGGCCCAGCGCCGGCCCCCGCCGAGCCGCCCCCCGCCGCACCCGCCCCCACCCCCGACCCCTCCACCGACCGCCCCTCCTCCGAGACCTTCGGCGGCGACCTGCGCGTCCCCGCCGGTGCGCCCATGACGCTCCAGGAGGGGCTGCGGCAGGCCGCCGCGCTCGCCCCGGAGAAGGGGACGCGGTATCTGCGAGAGGGCGCGGAGCCGGATCTGCAGACGTACGCGGAACTGCTCGTGGACGCCGAGCGCGTCCTCGGCGGTCTGCGGGACGCGGGGCTCGCGCCCGGGGACGCGGCGCTCTTCCAGTTCGGGGACCACCGCGCGTACATGACCGCGTTCTGGGCCTGTGTGCTGGGCGGGTTCGTGCCGACGCCGGTGGCCGTGGCGACGACGTACGGGAGCCACAACGAGACCAACCGCAAGCTGCGCAACGCGTGGGAGCTGCTCGACCGGCCGGTGATCCTCACCGACCGGGAGACCGCGCCGGCGCTCGGCGGGCTGCGCGGGCTGTGGGAGGAGCCGGACCCGGCCGTCCTCAGGGTCCTCCGGGTCGACGAACTGCTCGGCCACGAGCGGGACTCCGCCTGGTACCCGACCACCCCGGACTCCCCGGTGATCAATCTGCTCACCTCGGGCAGCACCGGCGTCCCCAAGTGCGTGCAGCACACCAACGCCTCCGTCGCCGCGCGCGAGTGGGCGGTGATCCAGGCGCGCGGCTACACCGCCGAGGACGTCAGCCTCATCTGGATGCCGCTCGACCACGTGACGATGGTCTACTACAACGTCCGCGACGTGTTCCTGCGGTGCGAGCACGTCAACGGGCGCATCGACGACGTGCTCGGCGACCCGCTGCTCTGGCTGGACTGGATCGAGCGGTACGGGGTGACCAACACCTGGGCGCCGAACTTCGCGTACAACCTGGTCAACGAGTGCGCCGAGGAGATCGGCCGGCGGCGCTTCGACCTGTCCCGGATGCGGGAGTTCGTCAACGCGGGCGAGCCCGTGGTCGCCGGCACCAGTCACCGCTTCCTGGAACTGCTCGCCCCGCACGGGCTGCGGGCGGACGCGATGGTGCCGTGCTGGGGGATGTCGGAGACCTGCTCGGGGGTGACGTACACCCGGCAGAGCAGGGACGACCGTGAGCTGGGGACGGTCGTCGTGTCGCAGGCGTCCCTCGACGGCGATCTGGAATACCGGGCGTTCGGTCGGCAGGGTGTCGACACCGTCGCGTTCACCGAGGTCGGCGGCCCCGTCCCCGGCGTCACGCTGCGCGTCGTCGACGCCGAGGGGCGGACGCTGCCCCGGGACCGGGTCGGGGAGCTGCAGATCCGTGGAGTGACGATGCTGCGGCACTACCACGGCAACGCCGAGGCCAACCGGGAGGCGTTCACCGACGACGGCTGGTTCCGCACCGGTGACCTCGCCTTCGTGCGGGACGGGTCGCTGGTGATCGCCGGGCGGAAGAAGGACCAGATCATCGTGCGGGGCGCCAACTTCGTCGCGCACGAACTGGAGAGCGTCGTCGAGCAGGTCGAGGGCGTACGCGTCACGTTCTCGGCGGCGGCCGGGGTGCGGGAGCCCGGTGAGGGATCGGACCGGCTGGTCGTCTTCTTCGTCCCGACGCGCTGGGACGCCGACGCGCTCGCCCGGACCTTCCAGGACGTACGGGCCGCGCTGGTCCGGGAGGCCGGGATCGCCCCGGACCTGGTCGTACCGGTCACCGACGCCGAGTTCCCGAAGACGGCCAGCGGGAAGATCCAGCGGGCCGCGCTCGTCGCCGATCTGCGGGCCGGCCGGTACGCCGACCGCGTCGCCGGCGAGGAGGAGGACGAGGAGACGGCGGAGTCCGGGACCTGGTTCTTCCGGCGGCAGTGGTCGCGGCTGCCCGCGGCGCGGACCCCGGCCGACAGCGGCTCCTCCCGGCTGGTGTTCTCCGCCGACTGCGGTACGCGCGTGGTGTTCGCGCAGGAGGGGCAACTGGCCGCGCTCGGCCTCGACGACGAGGGCGCGGTGCTCGTCGGCAAGGGCCGCTCCTTCGCCGAGGTCGACCTCGACCGGTACCGGGTGGCGCCCGGTGACCCCGAGGATCTGCGGCGGGTCCTGACCGATGTCACCTCCCACTACGGGCCCATCGACTCGGTGGTGTTCGCCTGGCCGCTGGACGACGAGGACCCCGACCCCGCCCGCCGGCTCACCGCCGCCAGCGTCCAGCTCACCGCGCTGATGGGCGTGCTGGACGAGTTCGGCGCCCCGCTGCTGCTCGTCCTCACCGAGGGCGCGGCCCACGTCCGGCCCGGCGACCGTGTCGACCTCGGCGTGTGCGGACTGCCCGGCCTGATCCGTACGGCCGCCGCCGAGAACCCGCTGATCACCGTGCGCCAGCTCGATCTGCCCGCCGACCGCGCGCAGTGGGCGCGGGCCGTGCGCACCGAACTCGCCGACCCCACCCACACCGGAGTGGTCGCCGCCCGCGAGGGACTGCGCTGGCAGCCGAGGCTGCGGGCCGTCCACGAGGAGACGGAGGCCGAGGCCGCGCCGCCGCTGGTGGCGGGCGGGCTGTACCTGGTCACCGGCGGGCTCGGCGGGATCGCCGGCGACCTCGCCGGGTATCTGCTGGCCGCGTACGGCGCCCGGCTGCTGCTGGTGGGCCGCTCGCCCGCCGAGGGCGCCAGGGCGGCCCGGCTGAAGGACCTCACCGACCTCGGCGAGGTCACCTACCGGCAGGCCGACATCACCGACCGGGCGCAGCTGGAGGCCGTGGTCGCCGCCGCCGAGCAGCGCTGGGGGCGCCCGCTGGACGGCGTCCTGCACCTGGCCGCCGCCGATGTCTCCGACCAGTGGGAGAACCTCGAACGGCACACGCTGGCCCGGGAGTCCGAGGACGGCTTCCGCGCCCAGTACGCGGCGAAGGTCGAGGGCACCCTCGCGCTCGCCGACGTCCTGGAGCGCCGGCCCGCCGCCTCGCTGGTGCTGTTCGGGTCGGTCAACGGCGAGTTCGGCGGCCACTCCTTCGGCGCCTACTCCGCCGCCAACACCTTCCTCGTGGGCTTCGCCGACCACTGGCACCACGAGCGCGGCAGGGACGTGCGCTGCCTGGCCTGGAGCATGTGGGACGACATCGGCATGAGCCGGGGCCGGTCCACCGCGCCCGCCCGGCTGCGCGGCTTCCGGGCGATCGACGCCGAGCGCGGCCTGCGCTGCTTCCTCACGGCCACGGCGCTGCCGTACCACTACCAGCTCATCGGCCTCGACGCCCGGAACCCGGTCGTCGTGGACGAACTGGCCCCGGACGAGCTGAGCGTGCGCGAGGTGCTGGTGGCCTACACCTCGGACGGCGCCGACCCGGCCGCCGTGCACGCGGCGCTCGCCCCCGCCCTGGCCGAACTCCCCGTCCCGGTACGGCTGATGGAGGTCACCCGCATCCCCAAGGACGGCACCGGGGCGATCGACACGACCCAGCTGCTGCTCGACATGGCGCCCCGCCGGGCCGCCCTCGGCAGACGGCGGCCCACCGCACCCGAAGGGGAGCTGGAGCGGAGGATCGCCGCGATCTGGTGCGACGTCCTCGGGCAGCGGGACGTCGGCCGCGACGAGTCCTTCTTCGACCTCGGCGGCAACTCCCTGCGCGCCACCCGCCTGCTCGCCCGCGTCAGCACCGAACTCGCCGTCCGGCTGAGCACGCACGAGCTGTACGAGAGCCCCACGGTCGAGGGCATGGCGGCGAAGATCGCGACGGCGACGGCGGCCACGACCGCGACCGCGACGGAGACGGCGACGGAGACGGCGACGGCGGTCGCCGGAGCGCCGGCGGCCTCGGGAGCCTCGGGGGCCGACCGGTGATCCGGCCCGGCACCGCCCCCGCGCCGGTGTTCCCGCCCCGGTCGGCCCCGCCGGTCCCGGCCCGGCCGCCCACCCTGCTCACCGCCCCCGGCACCGGGCCGCTCCAGCTCGTGGTGCACCTGGCCGGGTGGGTCGACCCGGTGCGGATGCGTACGGCGGTGAAGGCGCTCCTCGACCGGGGCGGCCACAAGCCGCTCTGGCGGGAGCTGGACCTCGGCGTCCTGAACGTCGGCGAGCGCACCGAGGCCCTGGACACCCTCCTGGAGGCGGACCGCCGGAGCTGCGGCGCCCCCGGCCCGGCGGTGCGGGCCACGCTCGTCCGGCTGGCCTGGGAACGGCATCTGCTGGTGTTCACCGCCCGGCATCCGCACCTCGACGAGGACACCCTGCGCTCGCTGCTGCGGGACCTGCTGCGCTCCTACGCGGGCGCGGGCACCGTCCGCGCCCGCGGCGGGGGCCCGCCCGTGGAGGAGGCCCCGGTGCCGCTGACCACGGCGGACGCCGGACGGCTCACCCTGCGCGCGCTCGGGCTCGGCGTGGACCTGGAGACGGTCGTGCGCGGTGCCTGGACGGTGGTCCTCGCCGGCGCGGCCGGGCGCCGGGAGGTCGTCCTCGGCACGCCGGGCCTCGGCACACCGGGCCCCGGCCCCGCCGGACGGGTCACGGTCACCGGGGTCCGGGCCGTCCAGCACGGACAGCCGCCGCTGACGCTCGTCCTGCGCGCCGACCCCGGGCCCCTGGAACTGCGGGTGCGCGGTCGGCGGGGGCTGTTCGGCCCCGAGGCGGCACGGGACACGGCGGAGCGGCTGGCCGGTGTGCTGCGGCGCGTCGCCAGGGATTCCGGCGCCAATTCCGGAACCGGCTCCGGCGCGAGTTCCGGAACCGGCTCCGGAGCGAATTCCGGTGCGGATTCCGGGGCGACCGTTGTTGGGAAAAGTCGGTGACCTTAGGGTCGTTGTCGAAGCCGTATTGATTTTCTATTTCTTCCTTTCGTTCGTGAAAACGCCGGACGATATCCAGCGAGAGAAGGTGTTGAAATTGACGGAGTTCACGCTCGTCGCGCCCATCGAGGAGCAGGTCCGGCGCACTCCGGACGCGACGGCCCTGGTCTTCGGCACCGAGACACTGACGTACGCCGAGTTCAACGCCCGCGCCAACCGGCTGGCCCACCAGCTGACCGCGCTCGGCGTGCGCCCCGGCGCCCCGGTCGCCGTGGCCGTGCCGCGCTCCCTGGAGCTGCTGGTCACCCTGGTCGCCGTGGTGAAGGCGGGCGGCGCCTATCTGCCGCTGGACCCCGACTACCCGGCCGACCGGCTCGCCTACATGCTGGAGCACACGGGCCCGGCCTGCGTGGTCGCGGACACCGCGGGGCGGGTGCCGGTGCCGGCGGGCGTCCCGGTGGTCGTGCTCGACGAGGACGGGGACGCCGTGGCGGCCCGCCCGGCCACCGACCCGGCCGCGGCGATCACCCCCGGCCACCCGGCGTACATCATCTTCACCTCGGGCTCCACCGGCCGCCCCAAGGGCGTCGTCGTCCCGCACTCGGCGATCGACAACCGGCTGCGGTGGATGCAGGCCGAGTACCCGCTCACCGCCGCCGACCGGGTGCTGCAGAAGACCCCGTCCGGATTCGACGTGTCCGTGTGGGAGTTCTTCTGGGCGCTGCGCGAAGGGGCGGCGATCGTCGTCGCGGAGCCCGGCGGCCACCAGGACCCGGTGTATCTGGCCCGGACGATCCGCGAACAGGCCGTGACCACCTGCCACTTCGTGCCGTCGATGCTCCAGGTGTTCCTCGCCGAGCCGGAGGCCGCAGGCCGCACCGGACTGCGGCGGGTGTTCTGCTCCGGCGAGGCCCTGCCGCGCGAGACCGTACGGGAGTTCGGGCGGCTGCTGCCGGGCGTGGAGCTGCACAACCTGTACGGGCCGACCGAGGCCGCCGTGGACGTGACGTACCACCCCTGCGACACCGGCGCCGACGGTCCCGTACCGATCGGGAAGGCCGTGTGGAACACCCGGCTGTACGTCCTCGACGCCGGGCTGCGGCCCGTCCCGGCAGGCGAGTCCGGGGAGCTGTATCTCGCGGGCGTCCAGCTGGCCACCGCCTACCTGGGGCGGCCCGAGATCACCGCCGACCGGTTCCTGGCCGACCCGTTCGGGCCGGCGGGGGAGCGGATGTACCGCACCGGCGACCTCGCCCGGTGGACGGCGGACGGCGAGGTCGAGTACCTCGGCCGCACCGACCACCAGATCAAGCTGCGCGGGCTGCGCATCGAGCTGGGCGAGATCGAGTCGGTGCTGCTGGCCCACCCCGCCGTACGGCAGGCCGCGGTCGTCGCCCACGAGGGCCGCCACCTGGTCGCCTACCTGGTGGCGGACGGCGTCGAGGCCGCCGAGCTGCGGGCCTCGGCCGCCGGACGGCTGCCCGAGTTCATGGTCCCGTCCGCCTTCGTGTTCCTGGACGCGCTGCCGCTGTCGCCCAACGGCAAGCTCGACCGCAAGGCACTGCCCGCGCCCGTCTTCGACGGCGGGGAGTACCGGGAGCCGCAGGGCGAGCGGGAGCGGATCCTCGCCGAGGTGTACGCCGAGGTGCTGGGCCTGGACCGGGTCGGCGCCGACGACGACTTCCTCACCGTCGGCGGTGACTCGCTCCGCTCGCTCAAGGTGATCGCGCTGGCCCGCGCCCGGGGCCTGGAGCTCACCCAGCGGCAGGTGCTCACCCACCGGACCGTGGCCCGGCTCGCCCCGCACGCGGGCACGGCCGCACCGGCACCGTCGTACGAGGAGGTGTCGGGGCCGCTGGTGTCGCTGAGCGACGAGGACCTGGCGGCCTTCCGTGAGCGCCACCCGGGTCTGTCGGACGTCTGGCCGCTGACGCCGATGCAGTCCGGGATGCTGTTCGAGTCGATGCTCAGCGACAGCGGCCACGACACCTACCGGATGCAGTCGGTGTTCACGTTCGCCGGCCGCGTCGACCCCGCCCGGATGCGGGCCGCCGGACAGGCCCTGCTCGACCGGCACTCCGCGCTGCGGGCGGCCTTCGCCCCCGACGCGTCCGGCGATCTGGTCCAGCTGGTGGTGGACGGCGTCGAACTGCCCTGGCGGGAGCTGGACCTCAGGACCCTGGTGCCCGAGGACCGGGACACGGCCCTCGAACGCCTCCTCGCCGAGGACCGGACCGAGCCCTTCGACCTGGCCGCCCCGCCGCTGCTGCGGATGACCCTCGTCCGGCAGGGCGCCGAGCAGGCCGCCCTCGTCCTCACCCTGCACCACGCCCTGCTCGACGGCTGGTCCGAGCCGGTCCTCGCACAGGACCTGCTTCGTCTGTACGCGGCCGGGGGCGACCCCGCGGCCGTCCCGCCGGTCCGCGGCTTCCGTGACCATCTCGCCTGGCTGGCCCGGCAGGACGAGCCGGGCGCGGCCCGCGCCTGGGCCGCCGAACTGGCCGGTGTGGACCGGCCCACCCTGCTCGGCGGCACGGCGGTCGCCCGCGACGAACTGTCCGGCTCCGAGGCCGCCACGGCGTACGTGCCGCTCACCGACGAGGACGCCGAACGGCTCGTACGGCGGGCCGCCGCCCTGGGCGTCACCCTCGGCACCCTCGTCCAGGGCGCCTGGGCCGTCACCCTCGGCCGGCTCACCGGACGCGACGACGTGCTGTTCGGCGCCACCGTCTCCGGCCGGCCGCCGGGGCTGCCCGGGGTCGAGTCGATGGTCGGGCTGTTCATCAACACCCTGCCGGTACGGGTGAGTCGCGGCTCCGAGGACACGCTCGGCACGCTCCTGACCGGCCTCCAGGAGCGGCAGACCGCGCTGCTCGACCACCACCACCAGTCCCTGAGCGGTCTGTACGAGGCCACCGGTCTGGGCGCCCTCTTCGACACCCTCCTCGTCCACCAGGCGTTCCCCGTCGACGAGTCCGGCCTCGCCGAGGCCTCCGACGCCGCCCGGCTCACCCTCACCGGGACACGCTCGCTCGGCGGCTCCAACTACCCGCTGACCCTGATCGCGGAGGGAGGGGCGGGGGACCGGCCGCGGCTGACGTTCCAGTACCTGCCGGCCGTCTTCGACGAGGACACCGCCGGGCGGATCGCCACCGGCCTGGGCACGGTCCTGCGGGCGCTGGCCGAGGACCCGGACCGTCCGGTGGGCTCCCTGGATCTGGGCGCGCCGATCGTCACCGAGGCCGGGAGCCCGGCGGAGAGCCCGGCGGACCCGGTCGCGGCGGAGGCGACGGCACCCACCACGGACGCCGCCCCCCTCACCCCGCAACAGCAGGCCCTGTGCGCCCTGTTCGGGGACGTCCTCGGCGTCGAGGCCGACCGGATCGGCGTCCACGACAACTTCTTCAACCTGGGCGTCACCTCGCTGCTGGCCACCCGGCTCAAGAGCCGTATCCGCAAGCAGCTCGGCGCCGAGGTCTCCATCAAGACGATCTTCTCCAGCCCCACGGTCGCCCAGCTCGCCGACCACCTCGCCGCCGCCCCCGCCTCACCCGGAGCCACCGGTTCCGCCGGTTCCCCCGCGTCCAGCCCGAGCAGGCCCCGTCTGCGCAGAATGAACAAGGAGTAGTCCGAAGTGATCCCGTTGTCGTTTGCCCAGCGTCGGCTCTGGTTCATCGACCGCTTCGAGGGCCCCTCTGCCACCTACAACGTGCCCCTCGCCCTGCACCTCACGGGCGAGCCGGACACCCGCGCGCTGACCGCCTCGATCCGCGATGTGATCGGCCGCCACGAAAGCCTGCGCACGATCCTCTACGACGAGGACGGCGTTCCCTACCAGCGAATACTTCCGCCGGAGGAGATCCGGCCCGACATCCCCGTGGTGGACGTCGAGCCCGGCCGGCTCTCCGAGGCGATCGCCGAGGCCGTCTCCTACACCTTCGACCTCTACACCGAGATCCCGGTCCGCGCCCGGATCCTGCGCCAGGCCCCCGACCGGCACGTCCTGCTGCTGCTCTTCCACCACATCGCCGCCGACGGCGAGTCGGGCGCCCCGCTGCTGCGGGACCTCGGCCTCGCCTACACCGCGCGCCGCGCGGGCCGGGCGCCGGAGTTCCCCGAACTGCCCGTGCAGTACGCCGACTACGCGCTCTGGCAGCGCGAGCTGCTCGGCGACGAGAAGGACCCCGACAGCCTGGTGTCCCGGCAGCTCGCCCACTGGGAGGGCGAACTCGCGGGCCTGGCGCAGCCGTTGCAGCTGCCCGTCGACCGCACCCGCCCCTCGGTGGCCAGCCATCGCGGTGACACCGTCGAGTTCACGCTGGAGCCCGAACTCCTCGCCCAGGTCGAGGAGCTGGCGACCGAGCGCGGGCTGAGCGTGTCGATGGTGCTCCAGTCCGTCCTCGCGGTCCTGCTCCAGCAGCTCGGCGGCGGTGACGACATCCCGATCGGCTCCCCGATCGCCGGCCGGGGCGACGAGGACCTCGCGGACCTGGTCGGCTTCTTCGTCAACACCTGGGTGCTGCGTGTCCGCCTCGACGGCAACCCGGCCTTCGAGGACGTCCTCGAACAGGTCCGCGAGCGGGCGCTGAACGCCTACGACAACCAGGACGCCCCCTTCGAGATGCTGGTGGACCGGCTCAGCCCCGAGCGCTCCACCGCCTACAACCCGCTGTTCCAGGTGCTGTTCGCCTGGCAGAACATCACCCGGCCCGAGCTGGACCTGCCCGGCCTCGAAGCCCGCCTCGACTTCGAGCAGCTGGACACCAAGACCTCCAAGTTCGACCTGGAGTTCAACATCGCCCGGCACCACGACGGGCAGGGCGCGCGCGGCACCATCGAGTACGCCCTCGACCTGTTCGACCGGTCCACCGCCGAGTCGATCGGCGCCCGCTTCGTGCGCGTCCTGCGGCAGCTGATGGCGGACCCGGCGCTGCCCGTCGGCGCCGTCGACACCCTGGACCCGGCCGAACGCCGGAGCCTCCTCGTCGACATGAACGCCACCGCCGAGCCGGTCCCGGCCCTCACCCTGGCCCGGCTGGTCGAGGAACAGGCCGCCCTCGCCCCCGACGCCGAGGCGGTCGTGCACGAGGGCACCTCCCTGACGTACGGCGAACTCGACGCCCGCGCCAACCAGTTGGCCCATGTCCTCACCGAGCGGGGGGTGGGACCCGAGACGGTCGTCGCGGTGGCCCTGCCCCGCACCCTCGACCTGCCCGTCGCGCTGCTCGCGGTGCTGAAGGCGGGCGGCGCCTATCTGCCGATCGACCCCAAGTACCCGAGCCACCGCCTGGAGTACATCCTCGGCGAGGCCCGCCCGCAGCTGATCCTGACGGACTCCGACACGGTCGCCGTCCTGCCGGACACGGACGCCCCGAAGCTGTACCTCGACACGCTCGACCTCACCGGCAGCCCGACGGAGACCCCCGACGCGGGCACCCACCCGCACAACCTCGCGTACGTCATGTACACCTCGGGCTCCACCGGCACCCCCAAGGGCGTCGCGCTGACCCACCACACCCTCGTCAACGGCGTGCTCCAGCTCGCCGAGACCGTCGACCTGGGCAAGGACTCACGGACCCTCGCGGGCACCTCCGTCAACTTCGACGTCTCGGTGTTCGAGATCTTCACCACGCTCACCCACGGCGGCACCGTCGAACTCGTCCGGGACGTCCTCGTCCTCGGCGAGCGCGCGGCCCGGGGCGAGGGCTGGACCGGCAGCCTCATCAGCACCGTCCCGTCCGTCTTCGCCGAACTGATGGACCAGATCGCGGGCACGACGACCGTCGACACCCTCGTCTTCGCCGGCGAGGCCCTGTCCTCCACGCTGGCCGCCCGCGTCCGCGAGGCGTTCCCGGGGGTCCGGGTCGTCAACGCGTACGGCCAGACCGAGAGCTTCTACGCCACCGCGTTCGCCATCGACGACAGCCGCCGCTGGCACGGCGAGGGCAGCGCGCCCATCGGCACCCCGCTGGGCAACATGCGCGTCTACGTCCTCGGCCCCGGCCTCACCCCCGTACCGCGGGGCGTGGCGGGCGAGCTGTACGTCGCCGGCCAGGTGGCCCGCGGCTACCACGGCCGCGCCGAGCTGACCGCCGACCGTTTCGTGGCCGACCCGTACGGGCCCCCCGGGTCCCGGATGTACCGCACCGGCGACCTCGCGCGCTGGAACGCCGAAGGCCGCCTGGAGTACCTCGGCCGGGGCGACAACCAGGTCAAGGTGCGCGGCTTCCGGATCGAGCCCGGCGAGGTCGAGGCCGCGCTCACCGCCCACCCCGGCATCGCGCAGGCCGCCGTCGTGGCCCGCAGCCACGGCACCACCAAGCAGCTCGTCGGCTACGTCGTGCCCGCCTACAGCAGCGACTCCGCGAGCACCGACCTCCGGGCGGGCGTCGAGACGGCCGAGCTGCGCGCCTTCGTGGCCCGGCGGCTGCCCGACTTCATGGTCCCCTCCGCCTTCGTCGTCCTCGACCGCCTCCCGCTCGCCCCCAACGGCAAACTCGACCGCAAGGCGCTGCCCGAACCGGAGTTCACCGGAGGGGAGTACCGGGCGCCCGGCAACGAACGCGAGCGCGTCCTCGCCGAGGTGTACGCCGAGGTGCTGGGCCTCGAACGGGTCGGTGTCGACGACGACTTCTTCGCGGTCGGCGGCGACTCCATCCGCTCCATCCAGGTCGTCTCCCGCGCCCGCACCCAGGGCGTCGAGGTCACCCCCCGGCAGATCTTCGAACACCGCACGGCGGCGGAACTGGCGTCCGTCGTCACCGAACAGACCTCGGCCACGGTCGCCCTGGAGGAGTACGAGGGCGGCGGCACCGGAGAGTTCCCGCTGCTGCCGATCGCCGAGTACATGCTCGAACTCGGCGGCTCCCACGACCGCTTCTCCATGGCCGTCCTCGCCGAACTGCCCGTCGGCATCGACCGCGCCGGGCTCGTCGCCACCCTGAACGCCGTCCTCGACCGGCACGACGTGCTCCGCGCCCGCCTCGACGGCCACCGCCTCTCCGTCCCCGCGCCGGGCTCGGTGGACGCCGGCACGCTGCTGCGCCGGGTCGGACACGACGGCCCGTGGGACGAGACCTGCGACGCCCGCGTGGCCGCCGAACTCGACGCCGCGACCGGCAGGCTGGACCCGGCCGCCGGGATCATGGCCCAGTTCGTGTGGTTCGACCCGGCCGACTCCGGGACCCCCGGACGGCTCGTCCTCGCCCTGCACCACCTGGTCGTCGACGGTGTCTCCTGGCGCATCCTGCTCCCCGACCTCGCCGCCGCCTGGCAGCAGGTCCGCGACACGGGACGCGCGAGGCTGCCGGCCACGGGCACCTCCGTACGCCGCTGGACGCACGCCCTGATCGAGGAGGCGAACTCGCCCGAGCGGCAGGCCGAGCTGGGCCTGTGGAAGCGCGTCCTCGACGGCCCCGACCCGCTCCTCGGCCGCCGCCCCCTGGACCCGGCCGTCGACACCCGGGGCTCCCTGGACTTCGTCCGCGTACAACTCCCCGCCGACACCACCGAGGCCCTGCTCACCAGGGTCCCGGCCGCGTTCCACGGCGGCGTCAACGACGGCCTCCTCGCCGCCCTCGCCCTCGCCGTCGCCAAGTGGCGGCGCGCACGCGGCGTCTACGAGCCCTCGACCCTCCTCAAGCTGGAGGGCCACGGCCGCGAACAGGACGCCGTCCCCGGCGCCGACCTCTCCACCACGGTCGGCTGGTTCACCAGCCTGTTCCCGGTCCGCCTCGACGTGGCCGGCATCGACCTGGACGAGGCCTTCAGGGGAGGCCCGGCGGCAGGCAGCGCGGTCAAGGCCGTCAAGGAACAACTGCTCGCCATCCCGGACAAGGGGTTGGGCTACGGCTTGCTGCGTTACCTCAACGAGGAGACAAGGGCTGAGCTGGCGCCCCATCAGGGGCGCGGGGAACTGCGCGACCAGCCACGGACAACCCGCACCCAACAGACGGCGGGCCAGATCGGTTTCAACTACCTCGGCCGCTTCTCCACAGCCGACATGCCCGAAACCCTAAGAGGCCTCGGCTTCACCCAACTCTCCGAACTCTCCGCCCCCCTGGACGCCGACATGCCCGCCATGTCCGCTCTGGAGATCAACTCCCTCGTCATCGACACCGAAGAGGGCGCCCAACTGGACGCCAGCATCGGCTTCCCCGCGACCCTCTTCGCCAAGGAGGACGTGGAGGAACTGGTCACCCTCTGGTTCGCGGCCCTGACGGCGCTGGCCGACCACGTGACCGGGTCGGAGGCGGGCGGCCTCACCCCCTCCGACCTCCCCCTCGTCCAGGTCACCCAGCAGGACATCGAACTCTGGGAGCGGACCTACCCCGGCCTCGCCGACGTCTGGCCGCTCACCGCGCTCCAGTCCGGTCTGCTGTTCCACACGATGCTGAACGACGGCTCCTGGGACGCCTACCAGATGCAGATGTCGTTCCACGTCACCGGAGACGTCGACGCGGACCGTATGCGCACGGCGGGCCAGGCGCTGCTGGACCGGCACCCGAACCTGCGGGCCGCGTTCGTCACCGACTCCTCCGGCCGTCAGGTCCAGGCCGTCATCGACGGCGTGGAACTCCCCTGGCGGGAGATCGACCTGACCCACCTCCCCGAGACGGAACGGGAGGCGTCCTTCGAGCGCTTCCTCACCGAGGACCACGCGGCGGCCTTCGACCCGGCCGTCCCGCCGATGCTGCGCATGACCCTGGTCCGGATGACCGGCGAGACCTCCGAGCTGGTCCTCACCGCCAACCACGTCCTCTTCGACGGCTGGTCCTTCCCCCATCTGATGAAGGACCTCCTCCACCTGTACGGCTCCGGCGGCGACCCCGCCGTCCTGCCGAGGGTCCGCGGCTTCAAGGACTTCCTCGGCTGGCTCGCCCGCCAGGACCACGAGGCGTCCGAGCGGGCCTGGGCACGGGAGCTGGAGGGCGTCGACGAGCCCACCCTGCTGGTGCGCGGCGGGGCCCCGGCCTCCGGCAGCCACGGCATCGGCTCGGTCGACGTCCCGCTGCCGCTCGACGAGGTCCGCGCGCTCACCCGGCGCGCCGCCGAACTGGGCGTCACCGTCAACACCCTGGTGCAGGGCGCGTGGGCGGTCCTCCTCGGCCGGCTCACCGGACGGCAGGACGTCGTCTTCGGCGCGACCGTCTCCGGCCGGCCCCACGCGGTCCCGGACGTCGACTCGATGGTCGGCCTCTTCATCAACACCCTGCCGGTGCGCGTCGAGTACGCCCCCGGCGACTCCCTCGCCGAGGTGCTGACCCGGCTCCAGCGGCGGCAGGCCGTGCTGCTCGACCACCACCACCGGGGCCTGGGCGAGATCCAGCGGACCACCGGCCTCAGCACCCTCTTCGACACCCTGGTCGTCTTCGAGTCCTACCCCGTGGACCGGGCCGGTCTCGACGAGGCCAACGCGGCGGCCGGGATCGCCTTCACCACCATCCGCCCCTCCACGGGCACCCACTACCCGCTGACCGTGATGGCGGACGCGGACCCGCATCTGCGTCTTGCCCTGCAGTTCCAGGAGCACGTCCTCGACCGGGCGGACGTCGAGGCGTTCGCGGCCCGACTCGCCCTCGTCCTGCGGCAGTTGGCGGACGACCCGACGCTGCCGATCGGCCTGGTCGACCTTCTGGAACCGGCCGAGCACCGACGGCTGCTGGAGCTGAGCGGCACCACCGCGCCCACCCCGGGGACCCCGGTCACCCGGCTCTTCGAGCAGCGGGCCGCCGCCGCCCCGGACGCGGTCGCGCTCCTCTTCGAGGGCGCGCGCATGACGTACGAGCGGCTCGACGCCCGCGCCAACCGGCTGGCCCGGGTCCTCGTGGACCGGGGCGTCGGCCCGGAGACGGTCGTCGCCGTCTCCCTGCCGCGCTCGCCCGACCTGGCGGTCGCCCTGCTGGCCGTACTGAAGGCGGGCGGCGCCTATCTGCCGATCGACCCCAAGTACCCGAGCCACCGCCTGGGCCACATCCTCGGCGAGGCCCGCCCGACCCTGGTGCTGACCGACTCCGCGACGGCCGCCGTGCTGCCGGAGACGGGCGCGCCGACGCTGTACGTCGACGGACTCGACCTCACAACCGGGCCCGCGACGGCCCCCGCCGTCACCGTCCACCCGGGGAACCTCGCCTATGTGATGTACACCTCGGGCTCCTCCGGCACCCCCAAGGGCGTCGCGATCACCCACTGCGCGCTGGCCAACGGCGTCCACGGGCTCGCCGACCGCCTGGGCGTCCGGGCGGGCTCGAAGGTGCTGGCCGGTACCTCGATCAACTTCGACGTCTCCGCGTTCGAGCTGTTCACCACGCTCGCCCACGGCGGCACGGCGGAGATCGTCCGGGACGTCCTGGTCCTCGGCGAGCGCGACCACTGGAACGGCGCGGTCATCAGCACCGTCCCGTCCGCCTTCGCGGAGCTCCTCGACCAGATCGCCGACCGCACGGCCGTGGAGACGGTCGTCTTCGCCGGCGAGGCCCTGCCGTCGGCCCTGGTCACCCGGGTCCGCGAGGCCTTGCCCGGTGTCCGCGTGGTCAACGCCTACGGGCAGACGGAGAGCTTCTACGCGACCACGTTCGACGCGGCCGGCTGGGACGGCACGGGCAGCGCGCCCGTCGGCACCCCGCTGCCCAACATGCGGGCGTACGTGCTCGGTTCGGGCCTCACGCCCGTCCCGCCGGGCGCGGTGGGGGAGCTGTACGTCGCCGGGCACCTGGCCCGCGGCTACCGGGGCCGCCCGGACCTGACCGCCGACCGCTTCGTGGCCGACCCGTTCGGCGAGCCCGGCTCCCGCATGTACCGCACGGGCGACCTGGCCCGCTGGAACGCCGACGGGCAGATCGAGTACGTCGGCCGCGGTGACGTCCAGGTCAAGGTGCGCGGCTTCCGGATCGAGCCCGGCGAGGTCGAGGCCGCCCTCGCCGCCCACCCGGCGGTCGGCCAGACCGCGGTGATCGCCCGCGAGGGGCGCGGCACCAACGCCGGCAAGGTGCTCGTGGCGTACGTCGTGCCCGCCTCCGGGGTGAGCACGGACGAGCTGGACACCGAGGAACTGGCGGACTTCGCGGCCCGCGCCCTGCCCGAGTTCATGGTCCCGGCCGCCCATGTGGTCCTCGACCGGCTTCCGCTGATGCCGAACGGCAAGCTCGACCGGGCCGCGCTGCCCGCCCCCGAGTTCGCCGGGGTGCCCTACCGGGCGCCGCGCACCAAGCGGGAGGAGATCCTCGCCCGGCTGTACGGGGAGGTCCTCGGGGTGCACGAGGTCGGCATCGACGACAACTTCTTCGACCTGGGCGGCCACTCGCTGCTCGCCACCCGGCTGATCAGCCGCATCCGCACCGAACTGCGGGTGGAGATCCCGATCAAGGTGGTCTTCGGCCACCCGACGGTCGCCGAACTCACCGCCCGGCTCTCCTCCGGCGACACCGTCCGCACCCCCCTGCGACGGGTCCGCACCCGCCCCGAGCGGCTGCCGCTGTCGTTCGCCCAGCGCCGGCTGTGGTTCATCGACCGCTTCGAGGGCCCCTCGGCGACGTACAACATCCCGATGGCGCTGCGGCTCACCGGCGATCTGGACACCGAGGCGCTGGCCGAGGCGATCCGGGACGTGGTGACCCGGCACGAGAGCCTGCGGACCGTGTACCGGGCGGCCGAGGACGGGACGGCGTACCAAGTCGTCCTGGAACCGGGCGAGTTCACCCTGCCCGTGCCGGTCGTGGAGGTGGCGCCGGACGAGGTGCCGGCCGCGGTGGAACGCGCGGCGGGCCACCACTTCGACCTGGCCGCCGACATCCCCGTCCGCGCCGGAGTGCTGCGCTGCGGGCCGGGCGAGCACATCCTGACCCTGCTCATCCACCACATCGCCGGCGACGGCGAGTCCATGGCCCCGCTGATCCGGGACATCTCCACCGCCTACGCGGCCCGCCGTGAGGGCCTGGCGCCGGAGTTCCCCGAACTCCCGGTCCAGTACGCCGACTACACGCTCTGGCAGCGCGACCTGCTCGGCGACGCCACCGACCCGGACAGCCCGCTCGCCGCCCAGTCGGCGTACTGGCGACGGGAGCTGGCCGCCGTACCGCAGCCGCTGCGGCTGCCCGTCGACCGGCCGCGCCCGCCGAAGGCGAGCTACCGGGGCGAGATGCTGGACTTCTCCATCGACGACGACCTGCTCGTCGCCGTCGAGAGGCTGGCCCGCGAGCACGACGTGACCGTGTCCATGATCATGCAGTCGGTGCTGGCCGTGCTGCTGCACCAGCTCGGCGGCGGCGACGACATCCCGATCGGCTCCCCGATCGCCGGCCGCACCGACGAGGCCCTCGCCGACCAGGTCGGGTTCTTCGTCAACACCTGGGTGCTGCGCGCCGAACTGTCCGCCGACCCCACCTTCGAGGAACTGATCGCCCAGGTCCGCGACAAGGCCCTGGCCGCCTACGCCAACCAGGACGCTCCCTTCGAGCGACTGGTGGAACTGCTCAACCCCGAGCGGTCCACGGCCTACCACCCGCTGTTCCAGGTCATGTTCGCCTGGCAGAACTTCGCGCAGGCCGACTTCGACCTGCCGGGCCTGGCCGTCTCCTACGTCCCGACACCCACCGGCACCGCCAAGTTCGACCTGTTCTTCAACCTCACCGAGGTGACGGGCCCGGCCGGACGCGAGGTCGAGGGCCTCCTGGAGTTCGCCACCGACCTCTTCGACCGCGCGACGGCCGAACGGATCGCCGACCGCTTCGTCCGGGTGCTGCGCCAGCTCGTCGCCGCCCCGGCGGCCCGCGTCGGCGCGGTCGACCTCCTCGACGAGACCGAGCGCGACCAGGTCCTGCACCGCCTCAACGACACCGCCGAGCCGACCCCGCAGGTCACGCTCACCGAACTCGTCGAGAAGCAGGTCGCGGCCACCCCGGACGCGGTCGCGATCGTCTCCGGCGACACGACCCTCGCGTACTGGGAGCTGAACGCCCGCGCCAACCGGCTCGCCCGCGAGCTGGCCGCCCACGGCGTCGGCCCCGAGACCCTGGTCGCGGTGTCCCTGCCGCGCACCGCCGAACTGCCGGTCGCCCTGCTCGCCGTCCTGAAGGCGGGCGGCGCCTACCTCCCCATCGACCCCAAGTACCCGAGCCACCGCCTCGACCACATCCTCACGGAGGCCGCCCCGACCCTCGTCCTGACCGACTCCGAGACGGTCTCCGTCCTCCCGGACACGGACGTCCCGAAGCTCTACGTCGACGGCCTGGACCTCACGGACCGCTCGCCCGACAACCTGCCGGTCACCGCCCGCCCGCAGAACCTGGCGTACGTCATGTACACCTCGGGCTCGACCGGCACCCCCAAGGGCGTCTCCCTCAGCCACCACACCGTCGTCAACGGCGTCCTCCGCCTCGTCCCGAGGACCGGCGTCCGCAAGGGCTCCCGCATCCTCGCGGGCACCTCGGTCAACTTCGACGTCTCGGTGTTCGAGCTGTTCACCACGTTGAGCGTCGGCGGCAGCGCCGAGATCGTCCGGGACGTCCTCGTCCTCGGCGAACGCGACACCTGGAACGGCACGATGATCTCCACCGTGCCGTCGGCCTTCACCGAACTCCTCGACCAGCTCGCCGACCGGCTCACCGTGGAGACCGTCGTCTTCGCCGGCGAGGCCCTGCCCACCACCCTGGTGGACCGGATGCGCGAGCGGATCCCGGGCGTCCGCGTCATCAACGCCTACGGCCAGACCGAGTCGTTCTACGCCACCACCTTCACCGCCGACGGCTCCGGCGGCGGCACCGGCAGCGCCCCCGTCGGCACCCCGCTCGGCAACATGCGGGCGTACGTCCTCGGCCCCGGCTTCGGTCCGGCCCCCGTCGGCGTCACCGGCGAGCTGTACATCGCCGGAGACATCGCCCGCGGCTACCGGGGCCGCCCGGACCTGACCGCCGAGCGGTTCGTGGCCGACCCGTTCGGCCCGCCCGGCTCCCGGATGTACCGCACCGGCGACCTGGCCCGCTGGAACGCCGACGGACAGCTGGAGTACGCCGGCCGGGCCGACTCCCAGGTCAAGGTGCGGGGCTTCCGCATCGAACCCGGCGAGGTCGAGGCCGCGATCACCGCGCACCCCGGCGTCGACCGCGCGGCCGTCGTCGTACGCGAGCACGGCAACAGCAAGCAACTCGTCGGCTACGTCGTCCCGGTGGACGCCGGTTCCGGCCCCGGCGGCGGCCAGGGCCTCGGGGACACCGACTTCGACCTGACCGCCGGGCTCACCACCCGCGACCTGCGCTCCTTCGTCGCCGAGCGGCTGCCGGAGTTCATGGTCCCGGCCGCCTTCGTGGTCATCGAGCGGCTGCCGCTCGCCCCGAACGGCAAGCTCGACACCAGGGCCCTGCCCGAACCGGAGTTCACCGGCGGGGAGTACCGGGCGCCCGCGACCGCCGAGGAGGAGATCCTCGTCGGCGTGTACGCCGACGTCCTGGGCCACGCCCGCGTCGGGGTCGACGACGACTTCTTCGCCGTCGGCGGCGACTCCATCCGCTCCATCCAGGTCGTCACCCGGGCCCGCGCCCAGGGCGTCGAGGTCACCCCGCGCGAGATCTTCGAACACCGCACGGTCGCCGAACTCGCCCGGGTCGCCCGCACCACCGGCACCGCCGAACTCCTGGAGGAGTTCGAGGGCGGCGGCACGGGCACCCTGCCGCTGCTCCCGGTCGCCCGGTACATGCTGGAACTCGGCGGCGACTTCGACCGCTTCTCCATGTCCCTCCCCCTGGAACTGCCCCTCGGCATCGACCGGGCCGGCCTCGTCGCCACCCTGGACGCGGTGTTCGACCGGCACGACCTGCTCAGGTCACGGCTGACCGGGGAGAGCCTGGAGGTCGGCCCCACCGGGTCCGTCGACACGGCCTCGCTGATCCGCCGCATCGCGTGCGACGGGACCTGGGACGAGGAGTGGCTGCGCACCGCGGCCGGTGAACTCGACGAGGCCACCGGCCGGTTGAACCCGGCCGCCGGGACCATGGCCCAGTTCGTCTGGTTCGACCCCGCCGACCCGGCGACCCCCGGCCGCCTTCTCATCGCCCTGCACCACCTCGTCGTCGACGGCGTCTCCTGGCGCATCCTGCTCCCCGACCTCGCCGAGGCCTGGCAGCAGGTGCGGACGAACGGCACGGCGGAACTCCCGCCGGTCGGCACCTCCGTACGCCGCTGGACGCACGCGCTGATCGAGGAGGCGAACTCGCCGGAGCGCACGGCCGAGCTGGAGCTGTGGCGAGGCGTCCTCGACGGCCCCGACCCCGACCTGGGCGCACGCCCCCTGGACCCGGCGGTCGACACCCGCTCCACCCTCGACCACCTCTCCGTCCGCCTCCCGGTCGCGGTCACCGAGGCCCTGCTGACGAAGGTCCCGGCCGCGTTCCACGGCGGCGTCAACGACGGCCTCCTCGCCGCCCTCGCCCTCGCCGTCGCCAAGTGGCGCCGGGGCCGGGGCCTGGACGAACCGTCCACCCTGGTCCGTCTCGAAGGCCACGGCCGCGAACAGGACATCGTCCCCGGCGCGGACCTCTCCACCACGGTCGGCTGGTTCACCAGCATGTACCCGGTCCGCCTGGACACGACCGGCTTCGACCTGGACGAGGCGTTCGAGGGAGGCGAGGCGACGGGCGGAGTGCTCAAGGCCGTCAAGGAGCAACTGCTGTCGATCCCGGACAAGGGTCTGGGTTACGGCTTGCTGCGTTACCTGAACGAGGAAGCAAGGGCTGAGCTGGCCGCACCGACCACCTCGGCCGGCCAGATCGGCTTCAACTACCTCGGCCGTTTCTCCGCAGCGGACATGCCCGAAGAACTCCGCGGCCTCGGCTGGACCCAACTCCCGGCCGGAGGCCTCACCGCAGACCTCGGCGACATGCCCGCCATGACCACCCTGGAGATCAACTCCGCGGTGCTGGACACCGAACTCGGCGCCCAACTGGACGCCAACGTCGGCTTCCCCGCGGGCATCCTCACCCCCTCCGAGGTCCAGGACCTCATGGACCTCTGGTCGGACGCCCTGCACGCGATCACCGCCCATGTCACCGAGCACCCGGAAGCCGGCGGCCTCACCCCCTCCGACCTCCCCCTCGTGGACGTGACCCAGCAGGACATCGAACAGTGGGAGCGGACCCACCCCGGCCTCACCGACGTCTGGCCGCTCACCGCACTCCAGTCCGGCCTGCTCTTCCAGTCCCTCCTGGACGACGGCGCCGCCCACGACGCCTACCAGATGCAGATCGCGTTCCATGTCTCCGGCCGCGTCGACCCGGAGCGGATGCGGGCCGCGGGCCAGGCCCTCCTGGACCGCCACCCGAACCTGCGGGTCGCGTTCGTGACGGACTCGTCCGGACAGCAGGTCCAGGCGGTCGTGGACGGGGTGCCGCTGCCCTGGCGGGAGACCGACCTGCGCGACCTCCCCGAGGCCGAGCGGGAGGCGGCCTTCGAACGGTTCCTCGCCGAGGACCACACCGCCCACTTCGACCCGGCCACCCCGCCCCTGCTGCGGCTGTCGCTGGTCCGGATGACCGACGACCGCTCCGAACTGGTCCTCACCGCCCACCATGTGCTGTTCGACGGCTGGTCCTTCCCGATCCTCATGCAGGACCTGCTCCACCTGTACGGCTCGGCCGGCGACCCGTCCGTCCTGCCCCGCACCCGCGGCTTCAAGGACTTCCTCACCTGGCTGTCCCGGCAGGACGAGACCGAGACCGCCCGCGCCTGGGCGGCGGAGCTGGACGGCGTCACCGAACCCACCCTCCTCGCCCCGCACACGGCGGACGCCGCCGCCACTGGCGTCGGCCAGCTCGACATCCGGCTCCCGCTGGACGAGGCCCGCGCCCTCAACCGCCGCGCCGCCGAACTCGGCGTCACCGTCAACACGCTCGTCCAGGGCGCCTGGGCGGTGCTGCTGAGCCGGTCCACGAACCGTCAGGACGTCGTCTTCGGCGCGACCGTCTCCGGCCGGCCGCCGACGGTGACGGACGTCGACTCGATGGTCGGCCTGTTCATCAACACCCTGCCCGTACGGGTCGAACACGGCCCCGGCGACACCCTCGCCGACCTGCTCACCGGCCTTCAGCGCCGCCAGGCCGCGCTGCTGGACCACCATCACCACGGGCTCAGCGAGATCCACCGCACCACCGGTCTGAGCACCCTCTTCGACACCCTCGTCGTCTTCGAGTCCTTCCCCGTCGACAAGGAGGGCATCGACTCCGCCAACAGCGCGGCCGGGATCGCCTTCACCGGCATCCGCCCGTTCTCCGGCACGCACTACCCGCTGACGGTGATGGCCGCCGCCGACCCGCACCTCCAACTGGTCCTCCAGTACCAGCAGGGCGTCTTCGACCGCGAGACGGTCGAGGCGCTGGGCGGCCGGCTCGTCCGTGTCCTGCGGCAGATCGCCGCCGACCCGTCGGTGCCGGTCGGCCGTCTGGACCTGCTCGAACCGGCCGAGCACGAGCGGCTCACCGGGCTGAGCGGCACGGCCGCGGACACCCCCGCGACCACCGTCCACGCCCTGGTCGAGCGCCAGGCGGCCCGCACCCCGGACGCGCCCGCCGTCGAGGACGGCGACACGGCGCTGACGTACGGCGGGCTGAACGCGGCGGCCAACCGGCTCGCCCGGGAACTCGTCGCCCACGGTGTCGGCCCGGAGACGGTCGTCGCGGTGGCCCTGCCCCGCACCGCCGGACTGGCGGTCGCCCTGCTGGCCGTGCTGAAGGCGGGCGGCGCCTATCTGCCGATCGACCCGAGGTACCCGAGCCACCGCCTGGACCACATCCTCGGCGAGGCCCGGCCCCAACTGGTCCTCACCGACTCCGCGACCCTCTCCGTCCTGCCCCCGACGACCGTCCCGAAGCTGTACGTCGACGAGCTGGTCCTGCCGGCCGACGCCACCGACCTCGGCCGCCCGGCAGGCCCGGAGAACCTCGCCTACGTGATGTACACCTCCGGCTCCACGGGCACCCCGAAGGGCGTCGCCATCACCCACGCCAACGTGGTCAACGGCGTGCTGCGGCTGGCCGGTCCGGTGGGCATGGCCCCCGGCCGCCGGATGCTGGCCGGTACCTCGGTCAACTTCGACGTCTCGGTGTTCGAGCTGTTCACCACCCTCGCCCACGGCGGCACCGTCGAGATCGTCCGCGACGTGCTCGCGCTGGGCGAGCGGGACACCTGGCAGGGCTCGGTCATCAGCACGGTCCCGTCGGTCTTCGCCGAACTCGTCGACCAGCTGGCCGGTACGACCTCCGTGGACACCCTCGTCTTCGCCGGCGAGGCCCTCACCTCCGGCCTCCTGCGCCGGGTGCGGGAGGCGTTCCCGGGAGTGCGCGTGGTCAACGCCTACGGCCAGACGGAGAGCTTCTACGCGACCGTCGCCCCGGTGGGGGAGCCCTCGGAGTCCACGGGCAACGCCCCGATCGGCGCCCCCCTGCCCAACATGCGGGCGTACGTGCTCGGTTCGGGTCTCACACCCGTCCCGCCGGGCGCGGTGGGGGAGTTGTACGTCGCCGGGAGCATCGCCCGCGGCTACCGGGGGCGGCCCGACCTGACCGCCGACCGCTTCGTCGCCGACCCGTTCGGCGAGCCCGGCTCCCGGATGTACCGCACGGGCGACCTGGCCCGCTGGAACGAGGGCGGGCAGCTGGAGTACGCCGGCCGCGGCGACGTCCAGGTCAAGGTGCGCGGCTTCCGTGTGGAGCCGGGCGAGGTGGAGGCGGCCCTGACGGCCCACCCGGCCGTCGACCGGGCGGCGGTCGTCGCCCGGCCCCACGGCGACGACAAACGCCTCGTCGCCTACGTGGTGGCCGCGCCCGGCGCCGAACCCGACACCGAGGAACTGTCCGCGTACACCGCCGGGCGGCTCCCGGAGTTCATGGTCCCCGCGGCCTTCGTGCACCTCGACCGGCTGCCCCTCGCCCCGAACGGCAAACTCGACCACCGGGCGCTGCCCGAACCCGAGTTCACCGGCGAGGCCTACCGGGCGCCCCGCACGGCCCGGGAGGAGACCCTGGCGGCCCTCTTCGCGGAGGTGCTCGGCCTGGAGAAGGTCGGCGTCGACGACGACTTCTTCGCGCTCGGCGGCCACTCGCTGCTCGCGGCCAGGCTCGTCAGCCGCGTCCGCCGGGAAGTGGATCCGGCGCTGCCCATGCGGGCGGTGTTCCAGGCGCCCACGGTGGCGAGGCTCGCCGCGTACGGCACCCGGACCGTACGGGAGGACACCGACCCGTTCGCCCGAGTCCTGACCATCAAGGCCGACGGGGACCGCGAACCCCTGTGGTTCGTCCACCTCACCGGCGGACTCGCCTGGCCCTATCTGTCCTTCGCGGCCCACCTCCCCGCCGACCGGCCGGCGTACGGCATCCAGTCGCCCGCGTGGTCCGCGCCGGCGGACGGGAATTCCGGGCACCCCGGGAACTCCGTGAACTCCGGGAGTTCCGTACTGCCGAATTCACTGGAATCCCTGGTGACGGAATACGTGACGGAGATAGTCTCTTCGCAGAAGGAAGGGCCGTATCACCTCATCGGCTGGTCCTTCGGCGGAGCGGTCGTCCACGCGATGGCCGCGGAACTCCGGCACAGGGGACATGAAGTCGCCCTTCTCGGCCTGCTCGACGCGGCCCCGGGCGGTCATTTCGCGAACGACCCGGATCTCGAACTGTCCCAGGTGCGCGAACTCCTCGGTGAATTCGGCGGGGCGGACCAGGAAGACCTCCTGGAGAAGTCGTCCGCCTACGTGGTCCACCACGTCGAACTGCTGAAGAGGCACACCCCGCCGGTCTACGACGGCGACGTCCTCTTCTTCAACGCGACGCTGAACCCCGAGGCGCCCTACACGGACCAGTGGACGCCGTACGTCACCGGCGAGCTGACGGCGTACGACGTACACAGCACCCACCACGAGATGTGCCTTCCGGCGCACGCCGCCGGAATGGCGGAAGTCATCGGCCACAAGCTCGACGAGCTCGACAAGGCCCGGGACGGCAAACCGTCCTGACCCCGTCGCGGGGCCTCCACCCACCGGCCCCGCGAACCCGTCCCCGGGGCGAACCCACAAGGAATGCCCCGGGGGCGGAAAAACCCACCGAAGAGCCCTTCCGAAGCGCCTTTCCGAAGCGCCGAGAATTGGTAGGTCCGAATGTTCGTTCCCGATCCGTACCGGGAGCCGGACGGCTCGTGGATGACCGAGCTGATCCGCCTCAACCCCTTCGCCCTGCTGGTCTCCAACGGCCCCGCCGACGCCGACCCGTACGCCACCCACCTCCCCGTGCTCCGGGACCCGGAGTGGACCGGCGAGTGGACCGAGACCCTGGCCGGCGGCCGGCTCATCGGCCACATGAACCGGGAGAACCCGCACTGGACGGCCCTGGAGACCGGCACCCCGGTCCTCATCACCTTCACCGGCCCGCACGCCTATGTCTCGCCCACGGTGTACGACATCACCCCCGCCGCACCCACCTGGGACTTCACCTCCGTCCATGTCCACGGCGTCTTCCACAAGATCGAGGCCGCGGCGCCCGGCGAGGACTCGCTGGAGGTCTGCAAGGACACCGTGAAGGCGTACGAGCGTGACTTCGGCGCCGCCAGGGCCTGGGACATGTCCCGCTCCATCGACTACTTCGCGACGATCCTGCCCGCGGTGGGCGCCTTCCGCGTCGAGATCACCGGCGCCGAGGGCATGTTCAAGCTCAGCCAGGAGCAGGACGAGGAGATCCGCGACCGGGTCCGCGAGGACTTCGCCCTGCGCGACTCCACCCAGTACCGCGAGACGGCCGGCCTGATGGACCGCATGGAGAAGACCGGCACGATCAAGGGCTGCCCGGTCCACCACTGAGCCCGGCTCGTGTCCCCTGAGTTCAACTGTCCGACCGCCACCGTCGTTGACGCCCCAAAAAGACGCAACGTACCTTTCCAGCACACCACTTGCGGGAGAATTCATGGAAGCTCACACCGAAGCTTACGAGGTCGTGGGAATAGGATTCGGGCCGTCCAACCTGTCGCTCGCCATCGCCCTGGAGGAGCAGCGCGGAAAGGACGAGAACCCGCTCACCGCGGCCTTCTTCGAGAAGCAGCCCTCCCTCGGCTGGCACCGCAACATGCTGCTGCCCGACACAAAGATGCAGATCTCCTTCCTGAAGGACCTGGCGACCTTCCGCAACCCGGCCTCCCAGTGGAGTTTCATCGCCTATCTGCACGCCGCCGGCCGCCTCGCCCAGTTCGTGAACAACCAGGACTTCTTCCCCACCCGGAACGAATTCCACGACTATCTCGACTGGGCCGAATCGAGTTTCTCGGACCGGGTCACCTACAACAGCGAGGTGAGCGCGGTCCACCTTCCCGAGGGGTACACCGGCGGCCCCGTCGACACCGTGCGCGTCGAGGTGAAGGACAACGGCCCGCGCGGCGGCACCCGTCTCGTCGAGGCCCGCAACCTGGTCGTCTCCACCGGCCTGGTCCCCACGATGCCCACCGGCATCGACCGCGGCGCCCGCGTCTGGCACAGCTCCGAGTTCCTCGGCCGGTTCAACACCCTCGACAAGGACCGCGTCCGCCGGTTCGCCGTCGTCGGCGCCGGCCAGAGCGCCGCCGAGATCACCCGGTACGTCTACGACACCGTCCCGCACGCCGAGGTCTACGCGATCATGCCGTCGTACGGCTACTCGATCGCCGACGACACCCCCTACGCCAACCGCATCTTCGACGCCGACGCGGTCGACGACTACTACGGAGGCACCGACCGCACCCGGGAGTCGTTCTGGCGCTACCACCGCAACACCAACTACGGCGTCGCCGACGACGAGGTCATCCGCGACCTCTACCAGCGCGCGTACGACGACGAGGTCGCCCGGATCAAGCGCCTCCACCTGCTCAACCTCTCCCGGGTCCGGACCGTCGAACAGACCGCCGACGGGGCCCGGCTCACCATGCACTCCGTGCGGGACGACTCCACGTACGGCCTCGACGTCGACGCGATCGTCTTCGCCACGGGCTACGACGCCATGGACCCGACGCCGCTGCTGGGCGACCTGGCCCGGTACTGCCTGCGCGACGAGCAGGGCCGGCTCCGGGTCGAACGCGACTACCGCCTCGTCACCTCGCCGGAGCTCGGCGTCGGCATCTACCTCCAGGGCGGCACCGAGCACACCCACGGCCTCGCCTCCGCGCTGCTGTCCAACATCGCCATCCGCAGCGGTGAGATAGCCGACGCCATCGCGATGGACCTGGCGGCACGACAGCACGCCCCGGCGGGCTCCGGCATCGCCTGACCGGCCAACCAGTCCACATCCAAAGGGAGTTGAACCCGACATGAGCACCAACCCGTTCGACGACGCCAACGGCACGTTCCACGTCCTCGTCAACGACGAGGAGCAGCACTCGCTGTGGCCGGCCTTCGCCCCGGTCCCGGCGGGCTGGCGGGCGGTGTTCGGCGAGGCGGGCCGGCCGGAGTGCCTGGAGTACATCGAGCGGCACTGGACCGACCTGCGACCCAAGAGCCTCCGCGAGGCCATGGCCGCCGTATGAGCCCCCGCCGCGAGGGCGTCCTTCCCCGCCCTCGCGCGGTGCCGCGCCGCCGGACCCCCCTCCGGCCGGCGGCGCGGCACCGCGGGGAGCGCACCGCCACCCGGCGCCGGTATCTGATGTGCCAGCCGTATCCGTTCGACGCGGTGGAGGCCGACCGGCCCTGGACCGACCGGACCTCCGCGCCCCTGACCTCCCGGCGGGCCCTGATGCAGTGGGGCCGCCTCTACAGCCTCTATCTCTCCCTGGGCCACGACGTCCGCCTGATCGGACCGCTGCCCGGACTGCCGGACGCGGTCCGCGCGGCGGCGACCGCGACGGTGGTCGACGGGCGGGTGCTGGGGGCGCGGCGGGGCGGCCCGGCGGGGGAGCCGGCGTATCTGGACTGGTTCCGCGCCCAGGGCTTCACCGAGGTGCGGGGCGCGGTGTACGCCAACGAGGGGGCGCGGGACCATCTGGCCACCACGCGCTGGCTGCTCGCCGGGCGCCCGCTGGGCAGCCCGCCCGAGGCCCACCGTGAGGCGCTGGACTACTTCCGGCGGCCCCTGATCAGCCTGGAGCTGGCCGACTCCCGCTTCGGCCGTCTCGACACCGCGCTGTCCGTCCTGGACGGCGACGAGATCATGTACTGCCCGGACGCGTTCTCCGAGGTCAGCCGCGATGTCCTGGCCGGTCTCTTCCCCGACGCGCTGCTCGTCGACGAGGCCGACGCGGTGGGGCTGAACGCGGTGAGCGACGGCCTCCACGTGATCCTGCCGGAGGCGGCGGCCGGAGTCATGGACCAGCTCCGTGACCGGGGCTTCCGCCCCATCGGCCTCGACCTCTCGGAACTGGTGCGGGACGACGGCGGCATCAGATCCTGCACGCTGGAGCTGGGACCGGGCGCCTCATAGCTCGGGCCTGCGGGTTCGTCGGCGACCGCGGCCCGGTGGGGCTTCTCGCGCAGTTCCCCGCGCCCCTGAAAAGCAGGGGCTGCGCCCCATGCTTTTCCCCCGCCCACCCCTCGCCTTCCAGACGCGCCCGGCCGTGGTCTTTCAGGCCCGCAGGGCCTGGTCTTTCAGGGGCGCGGGGAACTGCGCGAGAAGCCCCACCGGACCCGCACCCGCCGACGCACCTGATCGCCCCCGAGGGCCGCGCAGCCCACAAGCCGCGCGGCCCTCTACTCATGTCCCCCCACAAACCCGAACAGTTGAACGCGATAGGAAACATACCGCTGTCCCGGTATGTTTCAAGCCATCCGGTCGCGGCCCGGCCGTCGGCGGACACCACGTCCCATGGATGGAGACACCATGTCGCAGGAAGTCCTCAGCCTGACCTCGAAGTTCGTCAGCACCCCCGGCGGCTTCACCGCCCTGCGCGAGCAGGCCCCCCTCGTCCGCGTCACCCTCCCGGACGTGGAGACCCCGGTCTGGCTGGTCACCCGCTACGCGGACGCCAAGGCCGCCCTCACCGACCCCAGGTTCGTGCGGGACAGCGCCAAACTCCCCGGCCAGGACGGTCCGAGCATCGCCGACCAGATGATCGAGGCGTACGGGCTGCCCGCGGAGTACCGCGACTACCTCGGCATCCTCGTGCTCGCCGACGGCGACGACCACACCCGGATGCGCACCCTGATCACCCGCGCCTTCACGGCCCGCCGGATCAACGCCCTGCGCCCGAAGATCGAGAAGATCACCGCGGACCTGTACGCGGAGATGGCCGCCCGGGGCGAGTCCGACCTGCTGGAGAACCTCAGCCACCCCCTGGCCGGCTTCGGGGTGTGCGAACTGATCGGGGTGGACGCGGCCGACCAGCCGCAGATCTGCGCCTGGATCCGCGACTACATCTCCGGCGACCCGGAGCGCTTCATCCCGGCCCTCAAGGGCATGGTCGAGCACTGCAAGCGGCTCATCGAGGAGCGCACGGCCGCGCCCTCGGACGACCTGATCTCCGAGCTGATCCGGGTGAGCCAGGAGGAGGGCGACTTCGGCGAGACCGAGATCGTCGCCGTCTTCCTGCTGCTGATCAACACGGGCATCATGCCGCCCGCCCACTTCATCGCCGACGCGATCCTCGCCCTGCTCGACCACCCCGACCAGCTCGCCCGGCTGCGCGAGGAGCCCGAGCTGCTGGCCGGCCGCGCGGTCCCCGAACTCCTGCGCTTCACCACGCCCGTGCCGATCGGCGCCCCCCTGTACGCCACCGAGGACATGGAGTTCGCCGGGATGCCGGTCCGCCGGGGCGAGGCGGTCACGACCGCGCTGCTCGGCGTCAACCACGACCCGCAGGAGTTCCCGGACGGCGCCGACAAGCTCGACATCGGCCGTGAACTCGGGCGCGGGGTGGGCCACATGGCCTTCGGTCACGGCCCGCACTTCTGCATCGGCGCCGCCCTCGCCCGGCTCCAGGCCGAGGTGGTCCTCGACACCCTGTTCGTCCGCAACGACGGTCTGACCCTCGCCGTGGACCGCGAGGCCCTGGAGTACGTGGCCATGCCGGGCGACGGCATCCACCTGGTCTCCCTGCCGGTACGCCTCTGAGCGCGCCGGGCCCGCCCCCGCGATCCCCGCTCTCCCCGTCCCCCTCCTCCCCTCCCGCGCGGTCAACTCTGGACTGGACACCCGCCCTTGGACGATCCTTGACGGACAGTCGTGGGGGCCGGGTTCACCTCCCTCGGACCTTCCCGTATCTCCCGTACCCCTTGCGCATCCCGATCGACGGCCCGCCCGGAGCGGGCCGTTCGGTCATGTACGGGCTTCCCGGGGCGGTACCCGGCTCGTCCACCCAGACCCGAGAGGAGACGAGCCATGGCCGACGCGGTGCTGCCCGACCCGGTCCTGATCGTGCTGCTGGGCGCGGCCGGCAGCGGCAAGAACACGCTCACCGGAGCCTGGCCGCCGAGCGCGGTGCTGGAACTGGACGAGTTCCGGGAGCGGATCTGCGACGACCCGGTCGACCAGGACGCGACCGGCGAGGCCGTCCATGTCCTGGGGGAGGTGCTGGAGGCGCGGCTGGCCCGCCGGCTGACCACGGTCGTCGACGCGGACGCCCCCGACCGCGCGGTGCGGGCGAAACTGCTCGACATCGCGGGCCGGCACCGCGTCCCGGCCGCCGCGCTCATCCTGACCACCCCGCTGGAGACCTGTCTGGAGCGCAACGCCCGGCGCCCGCCGGAACGCCGCGTCCCCGACGAGGTCGTACGCCTCCAGTACGCGGAGACGGTCGACGCGACCCCCGATCTCCCCGCGGAGGGGTTCGGGTATGTGGAGGCGGTCTACGGGGGGCCGTTGCGGCTGGTGGGCTGAGCCACCCGGTGAACGGGGACGGGAGCGGGGCG
>NZ_JAGJBZ010000007.1 GCF_020010925.1 Streptomyces griseiscabiei
ACGGCCGAGAGGCGCGCCCGCGGGCCCGGGGGCCAGGACGCCGGCCAACCACCCCGCCCCGGCCCGAACCCCCGACAGCTTGCAAATCAGACCAACCCTGCTCACGCCCCACACCCCCACCACACGGCATCATGACCGCCATGACCGAGGCAGGCACCGTCACCGTCACCGCCCGCGTGGCGTTCGGCACCAAGGAAGTTCTCAAGGGGCTCAAGCCCTTGTTCAAGGCCGAGCGGGACCGAGCTCGGAAGCTGCGCAGCTCGCCGGAGTGGAGCGCCGTTGGCCTCCCCGGCCGGGAAGCCGCGGCAAAGCGGGCCCAGTGGGCGATGTACAAGGCGCACCTGCGCGAGCGCGGCGAGCTGGTGGACACCTTGGACGTCCTGGTGACGAACGGCGTGCGTGCCGAGCTGGCCGATCGAGGCTGGGATCACGAGTGGCCACCGGTGCCGCAGCAGGCGCTGAACATGGGCCGTTGGCCCGGTTCGCGGGATGGCGCGTGGCCGGAGGGGGTGACGGTACGTCTGCCCTCGGGGCTGTACACCACGACGTTGTCGGCGTGCTGGCACACCAGCACTGAGGCGATCGAGAAGCTGCGGGACTGGCGCGACAAGTACCCCGACGCGATGCCCACGCGGCAGTTCCGGTCCCAGGCTGAGGATGAGGCCCTGGATGAGTACAACCGGCTCGCAGATCAGGTGACAACGACCGGCGCGATCTGGCGGGCAGCCGTCACGCGCGGGATCGAGTCGGAGCCCACCATCCAAGAACGGATTGCAAACTAAAAACGTGCTGCTCAGAGCCTATTTCGGTGGTTGCGTAGCGGGGGTTTTGGTGGCTACCGTCGTCGGTCATCAGCGGCGGCGGGGCGTCGTCGCGCGGCGACGAAGGGCGTGGTGCACGGTGGGTCAGGCGGGCGAACTCGGGGACGGCCAGGAGCAGCAGCACGACGCAGCCGCGGGGGTGCCGGCCGTGTCCGAGGGACAGCAGCGGGGACCGGATCCGGGGAACTCGCCGGTGTCGTACCAGTGGTGGGGCGAAGTGCCGTGGATGCTGGCGTCGAAGTCGCAGCTGGCGCGGGCGGATCTGCCGCGTGAGCCTGGCGGGCCGGTGCGTGGCTGGGTGACGGGGCGGGACTTCCGCGGCCGCGAGATGGACATCGAGCTGTACTCGGTCGGGGAGTCGGTGCCGACGAAGGCGACGGGCGGGCAGCTGGCCGCCGCCGACCGGCGCCGTACGTCCACGGTGCGGGTGTGCTCGGACTGCGGCGCGAACTGCCAGCAGCCGCTGGCCGAGCGGCGGGGCCGGTACCTTTGCGCGATGTGCGCGAAGCTGGCGCGCATCGTCGACTTCCAGATCGAGCTGCGCGAGCGCCGGGAGGAACTGACCGAGTGGGCACGTCGGTTGCTGGCTGATCCGGCGTTGGCGGTGGTGTGGGTCGACGTCCTGGCGGCCGAGCCCACGCCGTCCGGTCGGCGCCGGCCTCCGCTGGCGGCCCGTGTCCACGCCGTCGACGGAGACGGCCGCCTCCTGGTCGACGTCCTCGTACGGCTCGCCGGGCCCCGCACCAAGGGCGCACCGGCCGAGGCGGTCCCGCCGGAGGAGGGCGCCAAGGCCCTCCAGGCGGCCCTGGAGGGCCGCAGGCGCATCACCTGGACGTGGGGAGAGCTGGACGTGGTGACGGAGCGTCTGGCGGCTCTGGGACACCCTGTGCGGCTCGGTTCGGCCGTCCCGACCGGCCCGGTCGTAGAACTCAACGTCCATCGGTGGAACACCTACCGCCGGAACTGGTCTGGCCAGGTGCGCGATCGCGTCGCGCAGTGGCGCGGCGAGCTGAACCCGGCCACCGGGGATCTCCGGATGCCGTGGGCACCCGGCACGGCTGATCGGCTGTTGCTCTGCCTGCAGCGCATGAGCGCCGACGCCGATGCGGGGCGGCCCGGACGCAGCCGTCGGGCCCGGCGGGAGGACGACGGCGCGGCGCCCAACGGCGCGTACGAGGTGCGGATCGCGGTGACCGGACCGGCCGAGGCTGCCGAGCGCCTTGCCGACTCCCTGACCGCCGTCGGCGTGGCCGCGCCCGGATCGGTGACCGGGCCGGTGCCCTCCCGCGAAGTCCCCGGCACGGTGGTGACGTACCTGGCGGGGAACCCGGCCGCATCGCTCCCCGAGGCGCGCGGGTGACACGCCCTGATGGACCCAGGACCCAGCTCCTCCATCAAGAGCCGCGGCCTGGGAAAACGGCGGACCCAGGACCCAGGTTGGCGGGAGGATGCTGGGTCCTGGGTCCGCGCCCGGCGGTGACACAGATCAGCTGATCAGTGACACAGATCGGTTCCCCGCCTGGGAAAACCCGGTGTCGATGACACAGATGACACAGTTGGCGGGACCGGCTCCGAGTCGGGGTCGCCATCACACGCCCGCGCGCGGGGCCGGCCGCCGCGTCCGTCTCCCGCAGGCCTCGCAAACCGTGGCTGTCACGCTGTCGCGCGCCATCGGAGAAGGGGCCGTTTTCGGGGTTCCAGACGGCGTTTGCGCAGTTCAGGGCTGTCACGCCGGGGAGCGTGACAGGGGGCGTGACACCCCAGCGTGACAAGGGGCGTGACAGGCCGCTGGCGGCCGCCGCTTCCTGGGTGCAGTGTCCACGGCAGCGTGGGCCCTTCTCCGCTCCCGCCGTGGCGACTTGACCAGCGTAGCGGCACTAAATTGAGCGGCTGGATCGACACGACCATCTGGTCAGGGGGCAAGGCCATGGATGCCGAGGGCAGGTACGACGCGCAGCACCCGCACGACCGGGTGCCGGAGCCGCCTGCACAGCCGCCGGCCGTGCCGACGTCCCGAATACCGGAGCCGCCGACGTACGCGCCGGGCTCGGTGCCGGGCTCCGAGGGAGCGGCGTTCCTCGCGTGGCTGCGGGCGCCGCGGCCCGAAGCCGGGCCGGGGATCTGGCGGTTGGGGCACAAGCCCCGCCCGAAGGAGGAGCCGGAGCGGGTGCCCGGGCGCCAGCTGGTGATCGGTGCGCTGCTGGCCCTGCTGGTGGCGTGGATGGTCTGGTCGCTTCTGTACAACGGCTATCTGGGCTGGTGGTGGTTCCTCCCGCTGGAGTTGGTGACACCCGACTCATGGCGGCACGGGCAGGCCGGGCCGGTGGCCACGGTGGTGACGTACTACGGCTACTACGCCCTGGTCGGCGGTGGGCTGTTGTTCGCCGCAGGAAAGATCGGGCGGTGGGGCGAGGTGTGGCGGCGGTACATCGGCCCGCGCTTCAAGCCGGCCGAGGCCGAGCTCCCGCCGCCGCCTCCGGGTGAGGATCCTGCCGAGTGGCCGCAGCTGCGGGCCGCCGGGGCGGGGGCGGCCGCCGACCGGCTCGCGGCCGATGCTCGTGCCGGGCTGATGCGCGACGTCGACCACGCCCGGATCATGCGGGCCTGGCAGTCCGTACGCTCCGGCCGTCATCCGCTCCCGTCGTTCAGCGCTGCCGTCCTCGAGGCAGGGGCGGCGGCGTGTGCGCACCCGTCCGGGGTGCGGGATCTGCCCGCCCGGTCCGCGCGGCACGATCTGCTGGCTCACCAGGTGCGGCTGGGCACGGCGGTCGACGATCCGAAGAACCCGTACGCGTACCGGTCGGCCGGGCTGGCGGTCGGCCCGGAGGTGCTGGGCACCTCGCTGCTGGCCGTCGGCCCGTCCGGGTCGGGCAAGACTCAGCTGGTGGTCCGCCCGATCACGGAGGCGCTGTGTCTGCAGGCCCTCGCGGGGCGGGCCGCGGTGGTGGTCGTCGGCGCGGCCGGGGCGATGCTGGGAGGCGGCGAGCAGTACGACGTCGTGATCCGGATCGGCGACCCCTCCTCCGCGTACGACCTGGATCTGTACGGCGGCACAACCGATCCGGATGAGGCGGCCGCCGTGCTCGCTGAGGCCCTGGTCGGCGATCTCGTCAGCGAGCAGGCAGGCGGGGACAGCCGGAGGGCGGCGACGGCGCTTGCCCAGTTGCTCGGTCCGTTCCGTGCGGTCCACGACCGGTTCCCCTCGGTTGCGGAGCTGCGGCAGCTCCTGGACGGCGCGCCCGCGCAGATCGAGAAGCTGCGCCGGTCGCTGGAGGAGTCGGGCCAGGAGGCGATGCTGCGCGAACTCGATGCCCGCGAACGGCAGTCCGCCGCGTCGGGTGATGCCGGGTCGGTGCTCGCCGACCGGATCGCGCTGCTGGACCGGCCTGCCTTCGCTTCCTTCTTCGACACCACGGGCGAGGGCCGGCCGTTCTCGCTGCGGGCCCTCGATCACCCGGTGCGGGTGCGGATCGATCTGCCCGACCGGGGGCATGCCGACGCGTCCCGGGTCCTGGCCCGGCTGCTGCTGGCGCAGTTCACGGCGAGTGTGGTGCACCGCGAGGACCGCTCGCTGTTCGCCTGCCTGGTCCTCGATGACGCCGCCCGTGCCATCACCACGGAGGCGGTGCGGGGCGTGCAGCGCCTGCGGTCGGCGAACGCGGGTGTGGTGCTCGTGCTGCGCGCCCTCGATGAGGTGCCGGCGGCGCTGCGGGGGTCGCTGCTGGGGGCGGTCGGCTGCCGGGTGGCGCTGTCGGGTCTCACCGCATGGGACGGGCAGCAGTTCGCCGAAGTGTGGGGCAAGGAGTGGATCGAGGCGCGCGACGTCACCGACCGGCAGATCATTGCCGAGACGGCCGGGGGCAAGGCGTGGCATCTGCTGCGGCAGGCGATCAGCGGGAAGGCGCCGACGCAGCGCGCGGTGACGGTACGGCAGGTCGAACGGGAGCGGTGGTCGCCCTCCGAGCTCGCGCACGCGGTGCCGCCCGGGCACGCGGTGATCTCGCTGTCGTCCGTCGACGGCGGGCACACCTCGCCCCTTCTGGTGAATCTGCGCGGCTGACCGCGCGGCGGCTGGACGACGCGATCGGGCCCCGGAAGCCTGTGCCTTCCGGGGCCCGTCGTGTGGGTGCTGCCTGGGTTACTTGTCGTCCTTGGGCTTCGGCTTCGGGGTGCGGTTGCCGTGGGCGCCGATGCCTCCGGTGGCCGGGTTCGACGGCCGAGGGGTGCCGTTGCGCGAGGTGCCGTTGACGCTGCCGCCGCGGTCGCCGTGAGTGGAGATGCCGCGCTGGACGCCGACCGCCGCGTTGGGCGCGCCGCCGGTAACCGCTCGGGTCGCGCCGCCGGCGGTACGGGCCACCTTCCGGGCGACTTGGATGCTGTCGCCGAACCCGGGGAACTTGAAGATCAGATATGCGGCGGCACCGAGCGCGGCAGCGGAGATGCCCAGGCCGGTGACGACGGGGCCCTGCTCACCGGTGTTCTCCAGGGCGGCCGCCAGGCCCAGGATGATCACCACGATCGGTTCGATCAGGATCAGGCCGACCATGAGCGCGGCCCAGCGGCGTATGTGACCCCACAGGTCCTTGTCGACCAGGCCGGAGTAGACGACGACTCCCAGCAGGGCGCCGGCGTACAGGCTCATGGCCCGCAGGACCAGCAGCAGCCATATCGCGCCGCACAGCGCGATCGTCAGCAGCGAGGCGGCGATCTGGATGATAGGGCCGCCGCCGATCTTGCCGTCCTTGAGGGCGGTGCCGAGGGAGGCGAACACGCCGCCGGGCTCGCCTCCGAGGGCGGAGACCAAGACGTCGGTGACTCCGCTGACCGCGTTGACGAGGGTGTAGAGGATGAGCGGGGTGAAGGCGGCGGCGCCGACCGCGATCCACAGCAGGCCGATCGCCTCCGAGAAGGCGGTGGTCATCGGCACCCCGCGTACGGCGCGCTTGGCGACGGCCAGCAGCCACAGGATCAGGACCAGGATCGTGGAGGCGGCGAAGACGACCGCGTACTGCTGCAGGAAGCCCTGGTTGGTGAAGTCCACGGCGTTGCGGTCGGTGATGGCCGTGCCGAGGTGCCGGGCCGTCCAGTCCGCGGCTTCCGCGACCTTCTGCGCGAGCTGGTGCAGCGGGTCGAGGCTGTTGAGCGCGTCGCTGCCGCCGCCGCTGTTCTTGCTGCCGTCCTTGCAGTATTCGCCGGCGGCTCCGGCGACCGTGTCGCACGGCCCATCAGCGAACAGCATCGGCCCCTCGCTCCTGATCGTGAAGTGGGTGGTGCGGCACGGGAGTTCCCCCCTTGGTGGTGACGGTCAGTGCAGCGTACGGCGGGCTTGGCGCAGCTGGGTAACGGCGGTGGTCGTGTACTGGCCAGCCTGGTTCAGCGCGGTCACGGTCTGGTCGGTGGGCGGTCCGGACCGGTTCAGATGTCCGTACGCGGCGGCGAGTTGCTGCAGGACGGTGGCGGCCGCGGTGTGGAGCCGGGTGAGGTCGTCGACGCCCTGGCGGACGAACTGGGGGTGGCTCCACTCGGCCCGGCCGGCCTGCACGTCGCGGACAAGCCGCTCGAGGGCGTCGGCGGCGACGCGGGCGTGCATAGATGGGTTTTGAGCGGTCATCGGCCCTCTCCCCGGGGGTGGCAAATCGACGTGTCCGACGTGTCATTGCAGGTCACGGCCTGCCGGTGGCCTGGCGGCGGCGGACAGGCCGCCAGGTCGTACGGCAGGCTGGCCGTGGTGCGGGACGCGCTGCGGACAGGCCATGGCAGGACACTGACACGCCGGGGCCAGGTCACGACAGGGCGCCTTTGATGTCGGCCAGCCGGTAGGCAGTCGGCCGGCCGGGGCCATCGAGCCGCACGGTGGGGATGTCCAGCTTCTCCTTCTTCAGCCGGGACTTGAGGGTGCGGCCGATCATGGCGAGCCGGTCATCGCGGCCTTCCCAGCGTCCCCAGACGGCCGGGTCGGCGGCGACCAGGCCGTCGGCAAGCTGCGCGACGGTCAAGGCCTCGGGATCACTGTGCGTGGCGAAGATGTCGAACAGCAGGCGGACGGTCTCCGGCAGCGCGGCCGTCGCCGTGGCCGTGCCCGCGGCCGTCTCCAGGCGGGGCAGGCCGGCGGCGATCCGGTCGCGGGTGCGGCGATCGGCCTCGGCCGAGGGCAGCGGTGTGACGTACCGAAGGATGGGTTCGCGGTGCCGGGGGGTCATGGCGTAGAAGCGTCCGGCGTCGGCGGGGAAGCCGGGCTCGGGGGAGGGCACCAGCAGGTGCGGCAGCCAGCCGCGGGAAACGGCGTCCGCGCGGCCGACCACGATCGGGACGTCGGCGGCCCGGCAGGGCAGCATGATCCGGATGTTGAAGGCGTCGGCGATCGCGTCGGACAGCACGTCGCTGGTGGCGTCCTGAGTGACCAGCACGATGGAGATCAGGGCCTCGCGCCCGGTACGCAGCAGGTCGACCGCGAGTGCCTTGCCGCGCTTGGACAGCTTCGGGAACTCATCGAGTACGGCGATGATGGCCGGCCCGTCCGGTGTGGGCTGCCAGCTGTCCTGGGTGGGCGGCATGGAGGCGATGCGGGTCTTGGCCCGTTCCAGCAAGGCCTCCAGGACGTCCTCGGCCTCCTGCGGCGTGCGGGCGGTCATGACGGCGGCCGGGGCGATGGCCTTGAGCCCGCGCTTGACGGGGTCGACGTCGACGATGACCGCGTCGTGGCAGGCAGTGACGTACTCAGCGATCGCCTGCACCATCGCGGTCTTGCCGCCGCCGGTGTCCGCCACGATGATCACGTGCTGCCCCGCCAGGACGACCGGGGTCGTCTCGCCCTCGAGGGAGATGCCGAGGCTGACCTGGTTGCGGATGCTGCACGACAGCGGCGCCCGCTCCGGGTACGGCGGCGGGTCGGCGAACGGATCGCGGGTGAGGATCTGCAAGGTGACCAGTGCGGCGTCGTTCGGGTCGGCGGGCTGCGCCATCACCCGCGACTCGCCCACCCGCAGCGTCTTGGCCAGCTGCTTGAGGACGCTCACCACTTCGCCGGATTCGATGACCAGCGGCACCTTCCAGCCGTAGACGGTCTCCTCCGGGATCAGCACCTCGGAGACCTTGACCTTCGCCGCCTCCTTCTTCAGCGCGAGCCGTACCGCTTCCCGCGCCTGGCGCGGGTTGTTGCCGGCCTCGCGGATCGGGAACGGCTCCGGGTCGTCGTCCTCGAGCTCGGTGTGGGCGGGTGCCGTCGACGGGACGAACAGCAGCTTGGGCACCGGCGGGCGGCGCCGGGTGGGGTTACGGCCCTGCGCGAAGGCCACGATCAGGAAGACGGCGATGGTGGCCGCGGTGACCGCGAGGCCGACGGTTATGGAGATCCACCACAGCAGCGCCCACAGGAGCGGCAGGGCGAGGAACCAGGCGAAGGCGGCTCGGTGGCGGGTGCGGGCGACCTGGCCGTAGCCGATCTGCAGCATCGAGTCGGTGACTTCGAGGTGCTTGAACTCCTCCTGGCCGATGCGCATCTGCAGCTGCGCCCACTGCATCATCCGGTAGCTGATGATCGGGGAGGCCCCGTATCCGCCGCCGTAGTAGCCGCCGCCACCGCGGCCGCCGCCGCGCCGCATCATCTGCATGCGCTGCATCTGCATGTAGGTCTGCTGCCGCTGCTGGTCCTTCAGCAGCTTGATGTTGGACTGGACTTCAGCGTTGGCCCGCTGTCGCATCGCCCGCCACATGCGGTACTGATCGTTGAGGATCTTGTGCGCGACATGCGTGTCCGTCAGATCCTCGGCACGCCACCAGCGGCCCCACTCGGCACGCAGGTGGCGCACCCCATCGCTGAAGGTGCCGGCCATGGTTCCCCGTCTCCCCGTGCTCAGATCGTGTTGATCAGGATGTCGCCGATGGTGTTGCCGGAGGTGCGGATCAGACCGAGCGCCATCCCGATCAGCCCGGCGCTCGCCCCGAGGAACACGCCGACCGCCGCGCCGCGCAGCAGCGGCTCCTTGAGGTCGTACCTGCCGGACTTGATCAGACCGAGGTACAGGGCGAGCAGGCACAGGCCGGCGATCGCACCGCCGACGGCGACCTTCTCCCCGCCAGTCACAGGGCCGTGTGCTCCGGCCTTGGCGACCGCCCCGGTGGCACCCTCCAGGGCGTAGGTGCCGATCCCGTCGCCGAACGCGGCGGCCGCGCCGCCCATCACGCCGAACAGGCCGCCTCCGAGGAACAGCAGAGCCGCCAGGGCCACCCCCGCGAAGAAGTGCATCTTCGGTGTCGGGTCACCGCCGCGCCAGCGGCCGATTTGGTAGAAGAGCAGGACCAGGCCCAGCGCGACCGCGCCGATGCCGCCGGCGGCGGCTCCCGTGGTGTTCATGACTCACGCTCCTGTGAGGAAGTGCAGTGCCGCGCGCCCGATGACGCGGACGACGGCGATGACGAAACTCCAGATGGCCACGGCGACGATCAGGCGCAGCACGTAGCCGATGTAGGGGGTGGTCCACGCCTTGCCGGTCAGGCGGATCAGCCCCGTGACCAGCCAGCTGACTAGGTCGCTGAAGGCCGAGGCGAGCCAGCTGCCGATCGGCAGCACCATGAGCAGGCCCAGGAGCAGGACGAACAGGAGGACGGCTCCGAGCGGGGCGAAGATGCCGTCCTCGGCCACGAAGTTGGTCATCCGGTCCACAGCGGTCTGGCTGCGCCAGGTCACCAGCAGCGCGATGAACAGGGCCGGGATGTTGTACTTCAGGCGCAGCCAGCGCAGATCCAGCCCGCGTTTGGCGGCCGCGGCGTGCGGGTCGGGCAGGCGCGAGGCGATCGCGTCGCCGATGTAGCTGCCGATCTCGGTCGCGGCGGCGATGCCGTCCTGGCCATGGGTGGCCCAGGTGTCGCGCCACTCCTCCCGCACGTCCGAGCTGCGCCACCACTCCTGCCCGGCCGCGCCGTCCCCGGCGTCCTGGCCGTGATCGCCGCTCGGCTGGACTGGCGCGTCCGGCCCCGGCCCGGCAGCGGGCTCGGAGCGCGGCGCGGGAACCTCCGTGGGCGGTGCAGGCCTGCGCCACCACTCGCCTTCCGGGCCGTCGGTGAAGGGGCCGTCGGACAGCTCGGGTTGGGCTGGCGGGCGCTGCATGGGCACCTCGGGGGGCAGCGGCTGGCTCACCGCTGCCGGGTCGGGTGCGCCAGCTATCTCCCCGTCGTCGCTCATGCCGCGCCCCCGGGTGCGGGCAACACGGTGCGGGTCTGGCTGTGCGTATGACGGCGCGCGCCGTCGACGACGATGTCCGTCATCCAGCCGGATCCTTCCTGCAGGTGGGGGTCTGCGGCGGGGCCTCGCTCGAGCGATCCGGCCACCGCGGCTCGATCACGTGTAGCAATCTACGCTCCACGCCCCGTGAGAACACAGGGGCTTCTTCTGCAACTCGCCGCCCCCACCAGCACATTCACCACAGATCAGCATCAAAGGCACGGTCAGCGGCGCCAGCCGAACAGGCCGTCGCGGCGACGTTCACGTTCACCTTCGGCCTGGGCTTCGGCACGTTCCCGTTCCTCCTGTTCGAGGCGGGCGCGGTGGGTGCGGCAGGGGAAGCACTCGCCGACGCCGGGCACCAGGCCGGCCTCCGGGTCCGGGTAGACGTCGTTGCCGCAGGACGGGCACGCCCACTTCGAGGCCTCCTTTACACGGCGTTCCTCCTCCCACTCCTGGCGGCGGGCGTCTTCCTCGGCCTGGCGGGCCGCGCGGCGCTGTTCGTCCCGCAGGTGGTAGGCGCGGTAGTCGTCGGGGTTGTCCAGCGCCTGGTCCAGCGTTTCGAGCGCGTCGTGGCCGTAGCGCCACCACACGGGCCCTCGGGGGCCTTTGTCGGCCAGGAGCGCCAGGGTGGTGGCGAGCACCGGCACGGTGCCGGCGTAGTCGCGGTAGCCGTCCCGCGCGCCATCGGGGCCGGTGTAGTCGGTGTGCCACTGGCCCCGCCAGTGTTCCTGGGACAGGCGGCCGACTTCCCGGATGCGCTCCTGCATGATGCGCGGCCCGACCGGCTTGGTGAACACGATCGCGACGGGCGGGAAGCCGCCGCGGCCGGAGTCCTCCCACAGCGTCGACCACAGCGGCACGTCGCGGCCGCGGTGGTCCTTCGTCGCGCGCTGGAAGAACCGCCGGTAGCGGGCGATCTTGTCGGCGACTTGGGCGGGCGGCTCGGTGTGGTTGTCGACTTCGACGAACAGCACCGGCACGCCGTCCTCGGGTGCGGTCAGGACTGCGTCCGCGCGCAGGCTGCCCCGGCCGGGCGCGGTGAACGTCCCCACGACGGGCAGCGCGACCTCGGTGGTCCAGCCGCGCAGCTTGCCCAGGCCCGGCGGGCGGGCGACGGCCTGCCGCACCGACTGCGCGGGGACGGTCGGCTGCGCGCGGCCGACCGGCTTGGTGGGCAGTGGCTCGGACTGGCGGAACGCGTCGATCGTGTCGGTCACCTTCAGCGCGTGCGCGGCGCCGGCCTTCGCCGCGTCCCTCGCGGTGCCGCCCATGTCGCGCAGCGGGCGGTCCAGTTCGGTCGCGGCCGCGGCGAGGCCGGCCGTGGTGAGGTTCCACAGCTGTTCCGTCACCGGCTGCCCCGACTTGCCCGGGCGGCTGGTCGACCCGACCGACTCCACCAGGCCCGCGCCCCTGAGGTCCTTGCACGCGTTGCGGACCGTCTGCACATCCGCCGTCCCGGGCACCACCAGCTGGCGCAGCTGCGAGACCGTGGCCACCTTCACCACGCCCAACGCCAGCAGCACCAGGCTGCGCACCCGCGCCGTCGACCCGTACGGCCACCGCCGCGTCCCGCCCACGTCCGATCCCCTCCCGCTCCTTCGTCCCGCCGCACGACGCGCGGCGCGCCCGCCCGGCGCGCGCAGCGCCGGCAGCCACCCCGGGGCCGGGGCGGGCACCTGGGCCCCCAGCGACCCCGAGACGACCAACTCCACCACCCCTCACTGACATCAAGGTGGGAGTAGAAGGGGTGTCGAAGTGCTGGTCAGGCCCGAATTCACGCGCTGAGCTGCACGAACGCAGCTGTACGAACCCATGATCACTGTAGGGGGGAGTGTAGGGGGCCCTGTAGGGCGATCTGTAGGGGAAATCACTCCCGCCCGCCCGGCTGCGCAGCATCTCGCTGCACAACTGCTGCCCGATGCGCACCGGATGCAGCATCTTCCCCGTCAGCTGCTGCCTGCCAGCAGCGCCTGCAGCACAGCGGCTGACTGGCGATCGGCCCTGCTGCCCCGGGGGCGGGGGTTCGGCTTGCCCAGCATGTCATCGCAGGTCCCGGCCTGCCCAGGGCCTGGCGGCGGCGGACAGGCCGTCACGTCGTACAACAGGCTGCGGCAGGCCGAGGTCACGCTGATGACAGGTCGGCCAGCGGGCTTGCCCAGGCAAAAGCCCACGTGAGCAAGCCCGGACAAGGGTTTTGGACAAGGGGGTCGGACAAGCCTCTGGCCTGCATGGTCGGGGCCGTGGTCGGGACTGTGGTCGGGCCGGGAAGGCGCGCGGGGCGCCCGCCGCCCGAACGGGCAGTCGCGCGTAATCGAACGATCCGACTCGAATCCGAGTGGTCCCGGAGCCGAACGCGCGCGGTGAGCGCACCCGCTGGGGGTGCGCTCACCGTGTGGTCTGGTCTGTGGTTGGGGTCTTCAGGCTGCGGACAGGTGGCAGCCGGCTGCCGCGACGAGTTCGTCGGTCTTGGCGATGGCGTGCTCCCGGCGGGCTGCGAGTCCGGTCTCCCCCGACTCCCAACCCCCGCGCAGGGCGTAGGTCGCGCGGGCGGCAGCCTGTGCGGCGTCCGCCACGGCGGGCATGAGCAGCTGCACACGCAACAGCGGAACGGTGAGGGCGGACCGGGTGCGGTGGCTCTCAGCCCTGGCCTCCGTCCAGTCCTGGTGACGCAGGCGCAGGTCCTCGCGCACCCACATCGCGCGGCGGTGGTCGGCCAGCGCGGCGGCCAGGTCCGCGACGGCGGCCAGGGCCTCGCTGCTGCGGGCGGACTCCATTTCGGCCCGGCGGGCGGCCCGCTGGCTGTAGTGCTGGAGTGCACCGGTCAGGAGCGATCCGGCGAGGGTGCCCAGGACAGCAACGATGGCGGTGAACATCAGGAGTCCTCCTGCGGGTTGGTGGGGCGGCGCTTCCGGCAACTCTCACTATGCCGTCTTTTTATAGGCCTTACAAGAGTAGGCCTACAAAAAGACGGCACTACTTGGGGTGTTTGCTCGCCCGAGACCGCTCGCCTGCAAAGACGCGGCCACGCACCGAGGCCGGTCCCGGGCGGCTGGAATCGCCAGGGACCGGCCGTTCGAGGGGGTTACGTCGTCGGCGTCCAGCCGCGCACCTCGAGGTGGGTGATCTGCGCGCCGGGGGCGAGACGGCCGGTCTCCACCATCCAGTCGCGTACCGCGGCGGCGACGTCGCCGCCGTGCGCGTCGACCTTCTCCTGCCACTCCCGGGCGTCGAACCCGGCCTCACCCAGGCCGGGGCCGGCGCTGTTGCCGTACGCGCGTTCCTCGGTGCTGTCGCGCCGCTGCACGACGTTGCGCCGCACGCCCGGGGAGTCGGTGCGCCGACCGGAGTCGATCAGGAAGTCCCGCTTCTTGGCGCGGACGGTGAAGGCGATGCGGCCGCCAGCACCGGCGGTGTTCTCCACCACCGGCCGCAGCCGGGAGGCGCCGGAGGCGATGTGCTGCTTGGCGGCCCGGGCCATGCTGGAACGGCCGGGGGTGGCGATGACGTCCTTGGCGCGCACCCGGGCCTTCCTCCCGGCCTTGGTCTGCCGGCGGTGGATGTGCGGCTGCGCGACGGCCTTGAGCTCCTGGACGTTCATGGCGGCACCCACTTGCATCTCCTGGACGGCGTACCGCAGCCCGTCCACGAAGGCGGCGCCCTTGCCCTTGGTGAAGAACTGGCTCACCAGGGACGGGTCGCGGCCGATGATGTCGGCCACGTCCCGCTTGGTGTATCCGGCGTCCAGCAGCTGCTGGGTGAGCCGGGCCGCCTCGTTCATCTGCGGCGGCTGCCCGCCGCCGGTTCCCCGGCGCCTGCGCGGTGTCACGCCGCCTCCTCAAGGTCGTCGCAGTCGTGGTGGGAGTAGGGGGCGGTGTCGTCGTCGAACAGGTCGTCACCGCTCGCTCCGCAGCCGTGGCAGTGCCATTCGGCGTGCCAGGTCACCGCGCCGTCCCGGCCGCAGTCGTGATCGGACGACGCAGTCGCTTCGTCGTCCCACATCTGCTCGCCGGTCGCGCCGCAGGCCGCGTGTTCCCACTGGCCGCCCCACTGGATGTCAGCGCTCATCGTCCAGCCTCCTGGTCCTCACGAACTGGGCACGGCCGAGGGCCTGGTGGGAGAGCAGTTCCTCCTCCGTGCGCGGGCCGGTGAACGGGCCGGTCATCCGGCCCTTCTTGAGGTAGTCGCCGGGCTGCCCGTGGTACGGCCAGTCGACGTCGGCGGTGGTGTAGATGGCGTCGGTGCGGAACGCGACGACCGAGCCGGGCGGCAGGTGCAGCGCGCCGACGAACACGTTGTCCTCGCGCATCTTCGTCGACAGCAGCGCGGCCCTCGCCCCCGACCACACGCCGGCCGCCCACTCGGGGTGGGCGTACGGGTCGCGGGAGAACCCGCCGTGCCGCTGCCAGGTGATGGTCTGCCCGTCGGTGCCGATGATCTGCGCTCCGGCGGGGATCTCGTGCTCGCGGCCGACCGGCACCGAGCTGGTGGTGAGGCGCGGGCGCTGCGCGAAGCCGCCGATGCCGTACAGCAGGATCGAGCGGACCGCGCGGGAGGCGAGGTGGGCGGCAAGGCGCTGCCGTTCGTCGCCGTGGACGGCGGCGAGGGCCTGGAGGGACGACCAGGCGTCCTTCAGCTTCGTCGACCACTCCCGCAGCGGGGTGCCCGACTCCCACAGCAGACCGTCCAGGATCTCGATCCGCCACGGCGCGATCGGGTTGCGCAGCGCGAGGTTCACCTCCGCTCCCCCGGCCCAGGTCACGAACGTCTGCCCGGGCTCGGCCGGGTAGTACCAGGCGCGGTCGCCGGCAGCCGGGGCGGGGAGGATGCCGACGTGGTTCCAGCCGTCGGGCACGGTGACCCGGATCTGCCAGTGGCTGGGGGCGAACAGGGCGTTCGTCTGCTCCTTCTCCGACATGGCGGCGAAGGCCTGCGCCGTGATGCGGCGCGGGGCGCCGACCCCGGAGGCCCAGGTGTGCTTGGCGTAGGCGAAGGTCCGGTCGTACTCCACCAGTTGGGGCAGCTTCTCCGGGACGCGGGGCGGGACGATCAGCTCGGTGCGTCCCTGCCCGGCGGTGGCGTGCAGCAGGCCGCGGATCTCCTCCGACATGACCGGGTAGCCCTCGGACCACCGGGAGCCGGTCTTGCCGGAGATGGTGCGCGACCACAGGTCACGGCCGGTCTGCGAGGGGGCGCCCATCAGCACCACGTCCGACCAGTGGTGGCGCAGCTGCTTCCACAGCAGCACGAACGCGTCGCGCACCGTGGCGGGGTCGGCGTCGCCGGGGTCGAACCACTCGCCCACGCTGCGGATTTCGGCGTGCTGGTCGCCGCGCTGCCACCGTCCGACGGGGTTGCGGGGGTGGACCAGGTGGCCGGCCAAGCGGTCCTTGCCGCGCGAGGACTCCACCTGCCAGCCGGGGACCGGCGCGTTGAGCCAGGCGGCGACGGCGTCGCGCAGGAACGGGTAGCGGTCGGCGTCGCGGTGCCACGGGTCGCCGGCCGTGATGTAGATCCGCTCCACGCTGTCCGGAACGGTGGCGTAGACGGCGGTGAGGATCTCGGCCGCGCTCGCGGTGCCGAGGTCCACGCGCACGACCTGGTCGCGGTGGACCAGGACGCCGGTGTTGGTGTCCAGGAACGCCATCTGGCGCGGCTGCTGGGTGAAGTTGGGCCGCTTCGAGACGAGGTTCGGCGTCGGGGTGCACCAGGCGTCGCCCGGCTCCCCGGCCGGGATCGACGGCAGCTCCCGGCCCTGCACCCCGGCGGCCGGGGCGGCGGGGACGGGCTGCGCCTGGTCGTGCGCGGCGGCCGGTTCCTCGAGGGCGGGCGCGGCGTCGCCGGGGACGTCCTCGCTGCCGGGCTCGGAGACCGGGGCGGGCTGCGGGGTCTGCGCCTCCTGGTCGCCCGCAGCGTCGTGCAGCTGGTCGGCGCGGTCGTCTTCAGCGGCCGCGGGCTCCTGTGGGCGGCGCAGGTCGGGGGCGAGCGTGCCAACCGGCCCGGGCGCCGGGACCGGGGCGGCGGCCGCGGCCTGGCCGTCGGCGTCGGCCGGCCTCGGCTCCGGCTGCTTCGGTCCCAGGTGCGGGACCAGGGCGACGACGTCGACGACGCTCAGCCCGGCGGCCGGGGCGATCCGGTCGGCCTTCGCCTTCTCGTACGCTCCGAGCGCGACGATCCGCTTGTCGCGGTCCGCCTCCAGCTGCGCCAGTTCCTTACGGACGGCCTTGATCTCGTCACGCACGCCGCGCAGCCCGGCGAGGCCGGCGGTGAATTCCTTGGTGTCCATCGCGTCGTCCTCTCAGCTCACGTCTGGGCCATGTCGGCGAACATCGAAAAGTGCAAAATCGAGGCGACCGTGATGGTCGCCGTCGGGCCGTTGCGGTTCTTCGCGAAGATCAGGTCGGCTTCGCCGGAGCGGGGAGACTCCTTCTCGTAGGCATCCTCGCGGTGCAGCAGGATGACCATGTCCGCGTCCTGCTCGATCGCGCCGGACTCCCGCAGGTCGGACATCACCGGCTTCTTGTCCTGGCGCTGTTCCGGGCCGCGGTTGAGCTGGGAGAGCACCACGACCGGGATCTTGAGCTCCTTCGCCATGAGCTTCACCTGCCGCGCCATGTCGGAGACTTCGACCTGCCGCGACTCCGTCTTGCGGCCGGTGCTCATCAGCTGGAGGTAGTCGATGACGACCAGGTCCAGGCCGCTCCGCTGCTGGAGGCGCCGGCACTTGGCCTTGATCTCCATGACTGTCGTGTTCGGCGAGACGTCCATGTAGAGCGGCGCTTCGGTGATCCTCGGGGCGACCCGGGCGATGCGCTCCCAGTCGTCCTGCGTGGTGGTGCCGCTGGTGAGATGGTGCAGGCCGACGCGTGCCTCGGCCGACAGCATCCGGTTCATCAGCTCCTCTTCGCTCATCTCCAGGGAGAAGAACGCCGCCGGACGGCCGTGCTTGATCGCGCAGGCCCGGGCGAAGTCGAGTGCGAGCGTCGACTTGCCCATCGCAGGCCGAGCCGCGACGACGATCATCTGGCCGGGCTTGAGGCCGTTGGTGAGCGAGTCGATGTCGGTGAAGCCGGTCGGAACGCCCATGGTGAGGCCGTTCTTCTGCCGGTCGTCCAGCTTGTCGATGTGTGCCTCAAGCCGGTTGCCGACCCGAACGGTGGCGGATTCGTCCCGGACGCCCACGGCGTTGTGCAGCTCGGCTCCGGCGGCGTCGACGATCTCGTCGACCTCGCGGTCGGCGTCGTATCCCATCTGCGTGATCCGGGTGCCGGCCTCCACCAGGCGGCGCAGCCGCGCCCGGTCGTGGACGATGTCCGCGTAGTGCGCCGCGTTCGCCGCGGTCGGCACCATCTGGACCAGGGTGTGCAGGTAGGACGCGCCGCCGATCTTGTTGATCTCGCCGCGCTTGGTCAGCTCGGCCGCCACCGTGATCGGGTCGGCCGGCTCGCCCTCGCCGTAGAGGCCGACGATCGCGTGGAAGACCGTCTCGTGGGCGGGCTTGTAGAAGTCGTGGCCCTTCAGCAGCTCGACGACCTCGCCGATCGCGTCCTTGCTCAGCAGCATCCCGCCAAGGACCGCCTGTTCGGCATCGAGGTCCTGCGGCGGAATGCGCTGGAAAGCGCGCGGATCCTCGGTCTCGCCGTCATCGAACGGCGGTGCGGGGCTCGGTACGGTGGTACTCATCGGTCTCCATTTCCGGGTGCATCGGATCGGGGATCGGCGGGTCGCCTCTCGCTACAGAGGCGACCCGCAGTCGTATGCGGCGGCGGTCAGGTCCCCGCCGCCGGGTTGTTCTGTTCCAGGGCTTCCAGCGCGGCCAGCGCCTCGGCCCGCTTCCGCTCGAACTCGGCCTCCGAGGCCTGCGCCGCGGCTTCCCGGCCGGCCCGCGTCCGCGTCTTGGCACGGGCGGTCTTCCCGCCAGCGCCTCGGCCGGCGATGCCACGCAGGATCTGCGCCTTCGCCTCCTCGGCCGCGCGCACGTGCTCGGGATCCGGCTCGCTGGCCACGGGCTGCGGATCGACGTCCAAGTCCGGCACCGACCGGCACGGCACGCACGTCGCACGTTCCCGGCCGGGGTGGTGCGGGCACGGATCGGCAACCGGCCCGGCCTGGCGGGCGGCGGCGCGGCGGAACCGGGGCAGGTCCTCGATCCGGCTCTTGAGCGTCGCCGGGAAGTTGCGGATCCCGCCCGGGTTCTGCGTCAGCTGCACCAGCAGCTGGGGGCCGATCTCCCAGCCCTGCTCTGAGATCACCTCGGCAAGCAGCGGCGAGAGGTCGCGCACGGTCTTCCGACCGCAGGCCCACCGGTCGGGCAGGTCCGAGAGGAACTCCGCAGCGGACGCGATCAGCGCGGGGTCGATCTGCTGCGCAGCGCGCCCCTCCTCCCCCTCCGTCTGTGACGGGTGTGACGCAGAGGCGCCCGTGTGGGGGCTGGGGGAGGAGGTTTCCACCTCCTCCGGGGGGGGTGTGGGGGGGGTGAAACCGAAACCGAGGTTTCCACGGTTTCGGCTCTGACCAGGCGAAACCGTGGAATTCCGAGATCCGGGAATCCACGGTTCCGCGTTCGAAACCGAGGTTTCCACGGTTTCGCTCTGACCAGCCGAAACGCCGTTTTCCACGGTTCCGGAACCGCTCTGAGCGTTCGAACCCGTGGAAACCTCGGTTTCGGCCCTGACCTGCAACGACGCTGCGGCGCCCTGGTTGACGTACTGCTCGTTGTTCGCCGGGTTGCGGTAGACCTCCACCATCCACTCCGGCCGCCCGGTGGCGGGGTTGTAGACCGGGGCGTGCTTGACGTGGCCGGCCTTCTTCAGCCGCTTGAAGATCGCGGCGAGACGGGTCTCGCCCATCTTCCAGCCGCTCGCCTGGAACTCCCGGACCAGATCCTTCATCGTCGAAGGCAGCCCCGGATCCCGCAGCAGCAGCCGGATCAGCACGCCGTAGTCCTCCGGCTGCAAGATCGGCGAATGCGCCACCGCCCGAGAGACGATGACCTCCTCCGGCGGCTCCCACGCCCGCCGAACCCGGCTGCCGCTGAACTCCCCACCCAGCTCGCTCATCGGCCCACCTCAACGAGCTGGAGGCGCGGCAGGGCAGCAGGCCAGGAAGCGGCGGCGGGCTCGGATGAGGACGCGCGCGCGAAGAGCAGCGCGAGGTCACCCCGGCCTGGAAGAATGCGAGACAGCGAAGTGCGGGTCATGCCCGCCAGCCTGGAACGATTCGCCTGTGGATAGAGTGCGGCCGCAGCGGCGAACGGACGCCGGACGGCGGGCATCGAGATATAGGTGCTCACACCCTTACCAGGTGTGAATTCGGCGGACCGTGTGACAGTCCGAACCGAAAAAGTTGGAGCGAACGCGTCAGGCGGGCCCGGGGGCTGACCTGCGCGATTGAGCGGGAATGACACGTACGGTCCCTAAAAGTAGGGAGCCGTGGATCAGCTGATCAACGTGACGCGGGCCACGCAATGCCAACTCGTTGTGGGCATCAGGGGTTCCGCGCCTCTATTCTGTTGGGTAGGTGACCGACGGGCCCCTGTGTCCAGGCACCCAGCGCGGTCACCGCGCTGACCACGACTCCGGCTTGGCAAGGCTGGGGAGTCGCTCAAGATGGCCGTTCCTGTTCGCGCAGGGCGGCCATCGGCGTTTCTACGGGGGAAGTCCAAGATTCGTGCACAGCATGGAGCAGCGGCGGGGCTGGGCCCTCAACCTCTCACGCACCATGTGCGTCACCTCCGTTGGCTTCCCCGGACACCGGGTACTCGGACCATCACACTCTGCCAGACCGTGCCGCCGAAGGGGGGCACGGGGCCTGGCATGTCGTAAACGGATCAAGGAAGCCCCTGGTTCCGTTGGGACTGGAAGGCTATTCCGTGGCGTCCGCGCGTTCGGCGAGGTCAAGAAGTTCTCGCGAAGCACCGCGGCCGCTAAGGAGGATGAGCTCATGAATGGCCTTCCGCCCGGCGACGTGCGACCGGACCATCTCGGGGGCCAGCTCTTCAGCGCGCAGCAAGGCGTCCAGCGCCTCACCGACCTGACGGCGCTGAACGTAGGCCCGGCCGAGGTCCATGAGTAGCCGGGCCTGCCGCTCGCTCGACAAGCCCGTGGCGTCGATCGCCTCCCCGATGTCGATGGCTTCGCCGGCGTCGCCCAGCTCGACGGCGATCGCGACGGCCCAGAGCTCAACGTTGGTGGGTCCGAACTCGAGGTGGTAGTCGTTGCGGTCCTCTCCAAGGGCTTGGGCAACGGCCCGGGCCTCATTGATCTCAGCTCTGGCCTCCGGGCGTCGGCTGCCGCGTGAGTGGATCAGAGCCAGGACGAGGTGGAGCGCCCCCATGATCGAGCGCTCTTCAGGGCTCGCCGGGCGGTTCTGCAGGTGGGCTTTGAGTGTTTGGAGCGCGGTGCGCGCCGCGTGCTCAGCCTGATCGAGACGCTTGAGCCGGACGAAGGCGTGTGCGAGGCGGAAGATCCCGGCACACACCTCCAAGGGCTGACCGGACTCCTCAGCCGCCCGAATCGATCGATCCGCGGCTACCCAGGCCGCATCCGCTTCGTCCTGCCGTACGAAGCTCGCTGCCAGCGCCTGGTAGGTCCTGGCCAGCAGGTGCAGGACTTCCGGGCGTCTGTCGTTGTCGACCGCCCTCGAGGTGCGTTCCAGAACGGGGATCACCTGCTGGAGTTCCGCGCTGAGGTCGGCGAACTGCGATGAGTGGGCCAACTCCCAGACGTGGTCCACCTGCGCGACCAGTTCGTCCAGCGAGGGGACGGCGACATCCCCGCCGCCCGCTGGCGGCAGCAGGGCATCCAGCGCGGGATGCCCTGAGATCAGCACGCGGGCCCCGTCCAGGTCGTTCACCTCGGAGTCCGTAGCCACCTCTTCCGCCTCGGCCGAGGGGACGGATGGCTCTAGCCGCTGCATCGAGACACCAAGGGCGTCGGCGAGGTCCCGCAGGACGTCCAGCCGCTGTACGACCAGGACGCCGCGTTCGACCTGCGAGACCCAGCTGGCAGTCTTGTTGATCCGGGCAGCCAAGTCCTGCTGGGTGTATCCCTTGGCCTTCCGCAGCTCAGCGACTCGCCGGCCAAAGGCCCGCTGCTGATCTTCCGTCATGGTCTTCTCCTACGCCGGGCGCTTGCCGGCGACTTCGTCAAGGAACGTCACCTCGGTGCTCGCGAGGTACTGCCCGCGTTCGGTCAGGAACCGCTTCACATGGGGCTGTTCCTCATGGGCGGCGAAGGCGTCCCGGTCCGCGTAGAGCTCGTAGAACACGCGGACGTGCGGTTCGTCGACCGGCACGTGGCTGACGTACACGAGCGTGCCGGGCTCCTTGGACTGGATGCCCTGCAGCGTCTCCTCCACGAGACCATCGAAGGACGCAGCGGCAGCTGCGTCTCGCGCGGTGAAGCGAACCACCAGGCCGTACGGCATGAGTCGTCCTCCCTGTTGTTGGCGCACCTACCTTCTCACACCCACAAACGATCTGTGAATCGCAGCAGGGATTGACTCGCAAAAATTCTGCGAGTAGCTTCGGAGTCAGTTGCTCCCCGGCCCAAAAGGGGCTGGAGGAGACGGCTATTCGGTGCGCCCAAAAAGCCCCGAAAAAGGCACGAAAACGGCCCCCCGGGTGGTCTTGGCAGAGACCCGGGGAGCCGCGCACAGGCCGTCTGACTCTGAAGGAGAACGACCCGTGAACACCATCTTCGCAGCCGAGCGTCGGACCGAACAGCGCGCACAGAACGCGAGTTCGGCGGTCCTCGGTGCGTCCCTGCTGGCCGCCGCGTACGAGCGTCACGCCGCCGCCCTGGTGGACTACGTCAACGGCGCCCTGGTGGCCGGCGACTGGCACCGGGCCGAGGACGTGGCCTCCGAGGTGTGGCTGAGCATCACCGAGAACATCGACCGCGTCGACGCCCGCGTCCTCGAGCTGAGCTGGCTGCAGATGATCGCCCGTTCGGTCGTACGTGACACCAAGGACTCCGGCCTCGAGGTGCTGGTCGCCTTCACCGGTGAGGAGCTGGCGCTCGCCGTCACCACGGCCGACGGCGAGACGGCCCCCGAGCCGGTCCAGGAGTCCGGTGCCCAGACCGAGTTCCGCGTCGGGCACGGCAGCCCCGTCAAGTGGTCGACCGCGGACTTCGAGTCCTACGAGAACTTCGGCTCCGTCGACAGCATCCCGCTCCCGTTCGTCGACACCACGGCGTCCGTGACCGAGCTCCCGGCCGCCACGGCCGGCGAGGGGGTGCAGGCGGCATGACCGTCACCACCAACCCCAACCTCTCCCGCATCCGGACGCAGACGCTGGTGACCGCCTGGATCTTCACGGGCCTGGTCCTGGCCGGGTTCGCCTGGCTGCTGGGTCTGCAGACCAGCTGGTGGCAGCGCGTCATACTCGCGCTCCCCGTCGTCCTTCTCGCCGTCCTGGACGTGCGCGGCGTCGACGCCCTGGTCGACGTCCGGGTGAACCTCACCCGCGCCCTCGCCGACCTCGACTGGCTTCAGGTCCCGCTCGCGGTGGCTGGCGTCGCCTGGCTGATCGGGCTGACCCCCGGCGTCTCGACGCGCATCACCCTCGTTCTCGTGATCGCCCTTGTCGTGGCCCTGTTCCGCATCGCCCCGTCCGCGCCGGCACCGACTGGAGGTTCCCGCTGATGAAGACCTACAACACCGGCGTCAACCCCTCCACCGGCCTTGAGCACAGGCTGGCCTGCGACCTGGAAGAGGCCCTGACCGACCTGGGTGCGGTCCTCGGTGCCGCGCTGGTCGCCCTCGACAGTCCCGAGGTCGCGATCGCGCAGCTGACCGGTCTGCTCGCCCTGGCGAAGAAGACGGCCAAGGAGCGCGACATCGAGCTGGCCCCGCACTGGCGGATGGCCGACGTGCTGCTGGCCGCCAAGACCACCACCACGACCCCCGCCGATGACACTCCGGCTGGAGGCACCAAGTGAGCGTCACCGACTACCGCCAGGCGCAGCGCGAGGACCGCGCGGCCGAGCGTGCCCAGGACCGTGAGGACCGGCGTGCTGCCGAGGAAGCGCGGTTGGAGCGGGAGCGCCTGGCCCAGGATGCGCGGCTTGAAGAGCGGCGCCTGGCCCAGGAGGCCGAGGACCGCCGCCGCGAGCAGGACCGGCTGGACAAGCAGGCCGAGGCCGAGCGGCAGCGTGCGGCCCAGGAGCTCGCGGCGAAGCAGAAGCGTGAGCGTGAGGAGGCCGACCGAGTCGCGAAGGCGGCGGCGGACAAGGAGCGCAAGCGCGAGAAGGCGCGGAAGGCCAAGGAGCGGCGGGACCGCTGGACCGGGCGGGCGAAGGCCGCGCCGGGCTGGGTTTCGGAGCACCTGGACCTGGCGGCCGCGCTGGCCGTGATGGCGTGCAGCATCGTGCCCGCCCTGGTCTCGCAGGCGTCGTCGCTGCGGGACACCGGGATCATCGAGTCGATGGGCTGGCTGGGTGGACTCCTGGTCGTCCTGCTGCCGGTGATGCTGGAGTGCTCGGCCTGGGCTGCGACGGCCGGTGAGGCGAAGGCCATGAAGGCCAAGCGGAGCCCGTGGCCGTACCGGATCGCGGTCTACGGTTTCGCCGGTCTCGCCGCGTGGGTGAACTACCTGCACGGCCGGAACGTCGGCGGCGAGCACTACGGCGTGCTGCTCGGCTCGGTCCTCGCCGCGTCGTCGGTCGTGCCGATCGCGGTGTGGCAGCTGGTTCAGGTCGGGCGGCACCGCGAGTTCAAGGAGGAGATGCGCGCGGCGCGGCAGGAGCGCCGGGACGCGAAGGCGACGAAGAAGTCGCGCGAGAAGGAACTGCCGCAGGTGTGGGCAACGGCCCGTCGGCTGCGGGCGATTGCCGGGCACACGAAGCTGTCGCTCGAGGACGCGTGGCAGGCCGCGTGGGCGGTCCACGAGGGCGCCGGTGACGGCGCGGTCTCGGACGAACTCCTGGCGATGCTGTCGGCTGACATGATCGGTCTGCGGGTCGACGCTGAGGAGCGGCTGGCGGTCGTCCTGGGAGAGCTGCGGCAGGCCCGCGAACGTCGGATCGCGGCGTCTGGTGCGGCTTCCGCCGCAACCGCTGAGGCTGTCCGTGACGGGTCCGCGAACGGTTCCGCGAAGGGGGGTACAACCCCCTCCACACGGTCCGTCGAAGAGGTCTCCACGGGCCTCGTGGACGCTTTCGGTAAGCCCCTGTTGCGGACGGTATATCCGCAGATCACCCCGTCCGTCCCCCCGTCCGCGCGCACCCCTGAAACCGCGCCCGCGCGGACCCGCGAAACCACGCGCCCGCGCCCGCGTAAGGAACCCCGCAGGTCCCCCGTGCGGAAGCTGTCGACGGGTGCGAAAAAGGCCGCTGCGGAGACCGCGAAGCAGGCGTCGGCGGACGAAAACCTGGCGATCGAGACGTGGATCGCGGAAGAGCTCCGGGCGGGCCGCGAACCGAACGCGCGGGCCGTCGCGGAAGAGACCGAGCGGCGCCGCAAGGAGGTCAACAAGAAGGCGACCGCACCGGGCAAGACGTGGTGCTACGACCGCATCGCGGCCGTCCGGAAGCTCCCCGGCCTGCACGTGGTCAGCGACCAGCGGACTGCGTGATGGCGCCGAAGCCCAGCGACCGGTTCAACGACCCGGACGGCGAGAAGTTCGGCATCCCGACCTGGCCCTGGCGGCTGGGTCCGGATCCGAGCGAACTCGCCACGGTGCGCCAGCTCAAGGCCCGGGGCCTGCGGCCCCGGAAGCCGGGCACACCGGACGGCCAACTCGGCTGGCTCCGGGGAGGCGAGGACCACTTCGCCCCGCTGTACCGGGTTGACGAGGCCAAGCCGAAGCGGCCGATGACCGAGGCGATGTGGGCGTCCATCTGGAAGGCCTGCGCGGCCCGCCGGGTCTGCCCCGAGTGCAAGACCGAGAAGGACTATCAGATCCCCCGGCGCCACGGTGCCTGCAACGACTGCTACTTCGGCGGCTACGCGGCCGCCGCCTGAACTCCCCCGACAACTCAAGACGCGAGACGGGGCCGCCGGCCCCTCAACCGACCAAAGCGATTGGCCAGCTCCCCGTCTCGCGCCGCCCCTGACCGAGAGGCACACACAGCATGTCCGAGAACCCTCAGCACGTCACCAGCGGCCTGGACCGCCGCCTGGTGCGCGCCGCGGCCGAGGCGGTCGTGAGCACGCAGTTCGGGTCCACCTCGATGATCCAGCGCACGCTGCGGGTCAACTTCGCCGCCGCCAGTCAGCTGATGAACGTGCTGGAGGTCATGGGGGTCGTCGGCCCCTCGCAGGGCAGCCGGGCCCGCGACGTCCTGGTCCGCGACGTCGACGACCTGGTGGACGTCTTCGCCACCACCGGTCACGTCGTGGACGCGCTGGAGGTGACGGGAGTCGCTGACACGGCCGAGGTGATCACGCTCCCCACCCAGGCCACCGTCGGCGCCGACCGGTCGGACTGGCTGGACAGCATCCTGGCCGAAGACTTCACGGTGACCGAGGACACGGCGCCGGCCGTTGACCTCTCCAAGCCGGACACGGCCACCTCCCCCGCCGCGCCGATCGAGGCGACCCGGGTCATCAAGGCCGCCGACTGGGAGATCGGGGAGGACCCGGAGGGCGACCGGCCGTGGATCGACCCGCGGCTGAAGACCCCCGAGGGCCGCGCCGCGCGCCGCGCCTGGCGCAGGCGGCAGCGCCGCCGCACCGCACGCAAGTGGGTCGCCCGCCAGAGCACCCCTCACGGAGTGATGCAGCGCGCGGTCCGCGGCGAGCGCCGGGCCCGGACCTGGGTCAAGGGCATCGAGGGCCTCAAGGCCGAGGCCGACCTCACCCTGGCGCTGACCATGACCAAGGCGGCCAACAAGTCCGCCCTCAAGGCCAAGATCGCGATCCTGGACCGCAAGGCCAAGCAGACCGAGGCACAGCAGGCCCAGCAGAAGGCCGGCCAGGCCGTCGCCGTCGCGGTCGCCGCGAAGAAGAAGGCGCAGCAGAAGGTCGCGGCCCGCGCCGCCGGCGTCTACGGCTCGGTCGCCGCCGCCGACCTCACCGCGCTCGGCTTCGAGGGCATGTGGGGACTTCTCGGGGCCCTGATGCTCAACGTCGGTGTCGCCTCCTGGTTCGGCCGCGACGTCGAACTCACCGAGGAGCAGCTGGAGAAGATCGAGCAGATCGAGGCGGGCGTCCCGCAGCGGTTCGACGCCGCCATGACGCCGCGGATGTTCGAGCAGATGATGCGCCAGGCCCTGACCGAGGACCTGAAGGTCCCCATCGCCGCCCTGCGCGTCGACCCGCAGCCGTGGGGCTTCGAGGTCCAGGTGTGGGTGGACCGCACCACCCCGGAGCGGATCTCCACGCAGCTGAGCCTGCTCGAGGGCTGCCTGCCCGGCGTCCGTACCAACAGCATCCTGCTGCAGCAGTCCGCCGCCGCGCGCAACGAGTGCGTCATCCGGGTTCCCGGCAAGAACCCGTGGCAGGCCGTCCCCGAACTCCCCACCCGCGCCCCGCAGTCGATCGCGACCAAGGACATCCACGACGCGCAGATCGGCGCCGACATGTCCGGCCGGCCGCTGGCTCTGCCGATGTGCCGTACCAACGTCAACGTCGTCGGCAAGTCCAGGTCCGGCAAGTCCAACATCCTGGCCGCGATCCTCGACGCCCTCACCGCCACCGAGGACCAGATCATCATCGGCATCGACCTGGGCAGCGCCGGATCCGGATTCGGCGGACTGGTCAACGGCATGCACGTGGTCGCGACCAACTGCGCGGACGCCGCCGACGTCCTGCAGTGGGCGCTGGACATCGGCAAGGGCCGCCCTGCCCTGTTCAGCAAGCTCGGCATGGGAAAGAACTGGCAGACGTCCCGCGAACGCCCCGGCATCAAAATCGTGGTGGACGAATTCCCGGCCCTGGTCCGCGAAAGCCGCAAGGGTTACTACGACCCCGAGACCAAGCGGATGGTCAGCTGGGACCTGGACGGCAAGCTCGCCGAACTGGCCATCACCTCCGCCAAGTCCGACGTCACGATCATCATTGCCGGACAGGGCGTCACCAAGGAGAAGGTCAAGGACAACACCTGGCTGACCGAACTGCCGGTGCAGGTCCTGGGTGCCTGCGACAAGGACGACGTCGTGCAGATCCTCGGTGGTGGCGCGATGGATGAGGGCTGGCGCCCGGACCGGCTCGTGCCCGCGATGGGCGACCAGATCAACGACGCCTCCGTGGTGTACGTGATGGCGGGCGCCGCCTACTGCGAGCCGATCCCCTACCGCGCCTGCTACGCCTCCGAGGACGAACTGCTGAACCGCGGCACCGAGCGCGGCAAGGCCGGCCTGGTCGACATCGATGACGAGTCCGCACGGTTCAGCGAGATCACGCTGCAGGAGCTGATGGAGAACAGCGCCGCCGCGCTGTTCCACGGCGTGGACGCGGACGACCAGGAGACCGGCGTTCCGCAGCTGATCGCCACCATCAGGGAGATCTTCGCCGACGCCGCGGACTCCTCCGGCAAGGAGCCCGCCGGGTTCTCGCGGGAGGAGCTGGCCGACGCGCTCGGCCAGGTCGACCCGTCGCGGTGGGGCCTCGAGCGGTTCGACGGCGAGACGGACGACGAGCGGATCGCCGCCCGCGTCGACGAGCTGCACAAGGCGATCAACGCCGTGCTCGCCCCGAGCGGCCAGACGTGGGCGCTGGAGAAGTACCGCAAGGACAAGCCCCGCGGCTACCGCCTGAAGGACCTCAAGGTGATCACCGGAGAGACCCCCGAAGGTTCCTGATCACGACCGGAACCCGGATGGAACCGCAGGTCAGCGAGGTGGAACCGGCCCGGAACCGGGCCGGAACCCCCTCCCCCGACCGGAACCGGTTCCGCCTCGAGACCCCGGTTCCAACCGGGTTCCACCCCGCTGACCTGCACTTCCACCCGGTTCCACCCCGGTTCCAGCCCTAAATGATCACCAGGAGCCCGACATGGCAGTCGACCCGATGCGGTTCCCCCACCCGGCCGCCGGCTACCACCACATCGCCTGCGAGCGCCGCTTCATGTGGATCGAGCAGGACCCGGCTTTTTCGCTGCGCGACAAGTGGATCCAGCACCCCGTCGTCTGCCCCGAGTGCGCCGCCGACACCGGGCTGATCCTGGCGTATGACGAGCACGGCGGCGACCAGGTCGTCCAGGTGCTGTGCCCGAACGGCCACGAGTGGCCCGAACTCTTCGTGGACCCGCAGTACCTCGTGACCTACTCCGCGATGCGCTTCTACGCCGACCCGAACCCCGCTCTGCTGTGGATCGTCGACGCCGGGTTCGGCGAGGAACCCCCGCCGCCCATCGACGACCACGTGGAGCAGCTCGTCAAGGGCTACAAGGAGGTCGCCAAGTACGCGGCACGCAAGGGCAGGACCCGCGTCAAGCGGGCCGTGCGCAAGCCGCTGCGCAAGGCGAAGAAGAAGGCGCTGAACGTGGCGTTCTCCCCGGTCGCGGCCACGCTGCGCGCCGCCTGGATCCTCCAGTCCGGCGGCGTCCCGCAGGCAGCGCCGAAGCGCCCGGGCAAGCCGTCCCGGCCGGAGGAGGGCATGAAGATCCCCTCCGTCGCCGCCTACCGCAAGGCGTACGGCATGCCCGCCCCGAAGCGCGGCCCGAAGTGCCTGGTGTGCGAGGACAGCGGCCGCATCCCCGGCACCGCGATCGGCTGCACCGAGTGCGCCGGCCCCGCGGCCGCCGTGATGGCCGCAGCCGAGCGCCGTGCCGAACGCGCCCGCCAGGGCAAGGACACCGGCCGACGGACCCGGGGCACGAGCAACGGCGTCGTCGTCGGCCGCGGCGAGAAGGTCACAGGCCCCGTCCAGGCGGCGACCGGCAGCCGCAAGGGCCCGGCCAAGAGCGCCGCCAAGGCCACCCGAGAGACCGCCGACGCCGTCGTCCAGGGCGTCAGGGACTCCGGTGCGGTCGTCAACACCGGCGTCCAGAACATCGCCGGGGGCCGGATCACCGGCGTCGTCCAGGTCGTCGGCGACGGCCAGCAGATCAACGCGCAGACCGGTAAGGGGATTGGCCCCGGCCGGCCGCTGACGGCGAAGGAGGCCGCCGCCGTACGCGGCGCGGTCGACGCCGCGGCCCGCGCCGCCCGTGAGGCCGGCCCCGGGACGTCCTCCTCCATCCAGGTCACCGGCAAGAACAACTCGATCATCAACAGCACCGTCAACGGCGATGCCGTCCACATGGTGCAGACGAACACAACCGACAACGACTGAGGAGGAGTTCGGGTGAGCGTCCGACTCGCTGCCTTCTGCGACACCGACGGCTGTCTCGCCGTGTTCGCACCCGAGCCCGGCACCGGCCGGGGCGGACTCGTCACGACCGCCGTGCGCCTGGGCTGGAGGTCGACCAGCTTCAACACCGGCCCCGAGACCTGCCCGGCCTGCGTCACCGGCCGGGGCCCGGTCCTCGAGCGCGGCGAGTGCCCGGTGTGCATGGGATCGACCGTCGACCTGCCCGCTGGCGCGACCTGCCACTACTGCCGCCACGTGGAGCCGCACCCCGACGAAGACGAGACCCCCTGACCTTCCGGCACCTCGCCCCGGTGCCCTGACCAGCAACAACCCAATTAGTGCCGACAAAAATACGGCCTACTCTTGATAGGCCGACAAAAAGACGGCATAGTTGGGGGTGTTCCACCGACCAACCTCTTCGACTTCGGGAGAACTCGATGGCCCGCTTCACCCTGACCCCCGGCCCGATCGACGTCGACGTCTTCGGCTGGGAGCTCAAGGGCCTCGACGCCTACCTCACCGAATGCCACGAGACGTTCAGCGACTCCCCGGAGCGCGACTTGGCGCTGGCCAAGCGCTGGGCCAACGAGGTCATCGGAAGCCGCCACGTGTGGCGCGAGGTCGTCGAACAGCGCGGCAGCACGGAGTTCGTCCACTACGAGGCCGGCCGTTACGAGGACACGGACAACGACGGGGACTGACCACCCGACAGGAGGCCCATGGCCAGGACCTTTCACTGGACCGCTCAGGTCAGTGACGGCAAGCACCACGACGGCGAATGCGCCGGCACCGTCACCGCCAACTCCGAGGCCGAAGCCCGGACGGCGATCGCCGACTGGGTGAGTGCCGAAGGAGCCCGCAAGGGCAGCCGCCGCCCCTGGACCGCAACCAACATCCAGCTCAGCTGACCAACAAGGAGAAATCTTGAGCACGCAGAAGATGCACACCGCCGCCGCCGGTCCGATCGAGCTGGACCTGTCGGTCTCTAACGGCGCGATCAACGTGCACGTCAACCCGAAGGCCGTCCACGCCACGGTCACGGTGCACACCGCCGCCACCGAGGGCCCGGTCGCCGACGCGGTCAACGACACGAAGTTCACCGAGAACGGCAACAAGCTCACCGTCTCCGTCCCCGACGACCTGGCGGGCGGCGGCTTCTCCAGCACCACGGTCCAGATCGGCGGGAGCACCTTCAGCTTCAACGGCGGGATCGTCAACACCGGCAGCATGACCGGCGTGACGATCAGCGACGGGGACGTCTGGGTCGGCGGCCGCCAGGTCGTGGCCGGCGGCAGGGTCGTTGCCGAGGCGGGCACCGCCGTGGGCGGTGGGACCGGCACGATCACGGTCGACGTCGTCCTGCCCGCTCGGTCCTCGCTGGCCGTGACCACCAAGAACGCTGAGACGACCGTGCGCGGCGACCTCGAGGCGATCCGCTTCGACGCCCGCAACGGCTCTCTGCAGGCAGCGGGCGTCAAGGTCCTGGAGGCCGAGACCCACAACGGTTCCGTCCTGGTCGACCGGGTCGACGACGAGCTGGAGGCGAGCACGCACAACGGCTCCATCACCGTCGGTGCCTACAACGGCCGCCGCGGCTCCGCCCGTACACACAACGGCGATGTGACGATCAGTGCCACCCCGGCCTCCTCCGGCAGGCTCGCCGCCCGCACCCACAACGGCAACATCCGGGTGCGCGGCGCCAGCCACCTGGACCTGAAGACGTCCACGCACAACGGCCGCGTCTGGTAGCTCCGCCCCGGGACGGCCGCCTCCGGCTACCAACCTCGCCGGCCGTCCCGGGCCTCCCATCCCGCTCCTGAACGGAGCAGGGGGCAGCCCCATCGTCCCTCATCCGAGACGGAGCACGTGATGACCACCGAGAAGAAGCCCACCGAAGACACGATCGCCGCCGCCAAGAAGCGCCTGGTGGCCGCGAAGAAGCAGCGGGAGAAGGACCGGGAAGCGGCCGACCGCAAGTTCTGGCAGGCCGTCGCGGCCGAGATCGACGCCGGCAACTGCCGCCAGGTCGACGCCGTCGACGCACTCGACTTCAACCGCGACTACATCCGCCGCAACCTCAAGCAGCTCGCAGAAGGCAGCTGACCCAACCGCCCGGGGCGGCCGTCCACGGCCAAGCGACCGACCGCCCCGAGCTCCCCGAACTCCCAGCAGGAGAAACGGAGACCACCATCATGCGTGGTGCCAGCCTCAAGCCCAACCACCGCCGGATCGCCCGCGCCCTCGGCCGTATCGCCCTCAACGCCATCACGGCGGGCGGCGTGCTCACCGCCTCCCTCACCACCGGCGTGTGGATCGCGCACAACCCCGAGCAGTTCAACGTCAGCGGCGACACGCTCACCGTGTACAGCATCGCCGGCGCGATCCTCGCGCTGATGGCGGCCGACAGCATCCTCGGCCAGCTGTTCCAGCCGCTGTGGGACCGCCTGGAGGACGACGACCTGGCGGCCGACGTCCTCGAGTACCTCGCCGACAACCACGCGCACGCCTTGGCCATCAGCCGCGCCGTCGGCACCACCGCAGGCGACATCTTCCCCGTCCTCGCAGAGCTCGAGGCCGCCGGCGAGATCACCTCCTACTGGGCCGAGCCCTCCGAGGCGTCCAAGCTGCGCCGCCGCCTGTACGCCCTCGCCCCGCAGGCCTGAGAGGAGACGGGAATGGCTCTCCGCAAGCCGGTCCCGCCGGGGCAGTGCATCCAGTGCTGGACGCACGCCTACGACCCGGACATCCACCGCGCCCTCGCCCCCAAAGAGGACTGCCAGCCGTGCCTGAGCCACATGGGCGGCAAGTGCCCCCCTCAGATGATCGTGCCGAAGCCCAAGTCGAGTTGGTGGTGACGAACCGCAGGCAGGCCTGACGGATCGCCGTGCTGCCCCGGCCGCGAAGGCTGGCCGGGGTGGTGCGGCGGACCGGAAAGTCCGGACCGGCGAGAGCACAGCACGAAGGAGGTGGACGCCATGGCGCGGTGGGAAATCTCGATTCCCCTGGTCAACGACGACGGGCAGCGGTTGGGCGTCCAGTGGTTCAACTACAACGCCGATTACACCGTCGCCCGCGACCAGGCGCTGATCGACGTCCACACCGAGGACGCGATCCGGCACCGCCACGGAGCCGCCGTCGACGTCACCGGACTCAAGATCCGGGCCTGGTGGCCCAGCTCCATCTGAGTCCGCCCCGGGGCGGCCGCCATCCCGGCCAAGGAAAAGCCGACCGCCCCGGGCCCTGTCCCATCCCGAAATCGGAACGAGGAGAACACCACGATGACACGGGCCGCGAAGTTCACCGTCAGCTACGCCCTGCTGCGCGCCGCCGCCGACGTCGCCGACCACTGGGTCCAGTCCGACTACTGCGCGCAGGCCAAGGGCGCCACCGACAAGGCCCCGGTCACCTACAAGAACGAGAAGACCGAGACCGAGACGACCGTCGGCACCAACGGAGGCCGGCGGGCCTGCGCCTGGCACTGCGTCACCTACACCGCCACCCAGGGCCTGGTCCTCGTTGCCGGATCCCGCGCCGTCGGCATCCGCCTCAACCCGGCCGCGGTCGCCGGCGCCCTCGCGCTGAGCGGGATCACTCACTACATCGCCGACCGCCGCGTCCCGAACGGCGTCCTGCACCGCATCGCCAAGGCGACCGGCAAGGAGCGCTTCTTCAAGCTCGCCGACTTTGGCATGAACGGCTCCTACTGCCTGGACCAGGCCTGGCACCACGGAGCCGAGACCGTCGCTGCGCTCATCGCCGCCGCGAAGTAGGACCACGGCCGCAGGCCACCCTCCCCACCAGGCGGGCCACGCTGAACAGGAGAACCCCGTGCACGACGACCAGCAGAACAGCACCCGGCCCGCCTTCGGCCCGCGCATGAGCGACGAAGAGGCCGCCAAGGTAGCCCAGGAGATCATCGCCGGAGCGCTCCGGGAGGAGGGCCGCGTGCCGACCACCACGCGGTTCCACGACCCCACGCCCGTCCCGACGGTCGGCAACGCTGCGCCCGTGGCGCAGAAGGACGGCGGCCGTCCGCCGATGAGCCAGGCCGCGACGGACATCAGCGGCGTCATGCTCGCGGGCAGTGTCGCCTCCGTGCCCATCGGCGGCGTGACCTGCCTGGTCCTCTACACCCTCGGCCACGTCGACACCGTGAACCTGGCCATCGGCGCCGGCGCCCCGGTCGCGTTCCTGCTCGCCGTCGGTGCGGTCCTGCGCCGCCTGGCGGGCGTGCGCACCGAGCACCACCACCACTACGACGGCCCGGTCGTCCAGGACCACAGCGTCACCAACACGACCACGACGAAGGGCCTGATCGCCCGCACCAGGAACGACCTGCAGCGATAGCCCCTGGCCCTGGCCGAACCGATGAAGTCTTGGGAGTACCGAGATGCTGCTGTACCGCTACCCCGACAGTCCCCTGACGTGGAGCTTTTGGGACGCCGCCCGCGACTATGACCAGTTGCGGGAGCTGATGGCCCGCTTCTTCCAGGGAAGCCTGCGCGTCTACAAGCGTGGTGGCCCGGAAGAGGAGACCTTCGGGCAGGTCATGGCCAGCTGCGTCCGGGCGGGGTACCTGCCGACGGAGGCAGCTGTGAGCCGGGAGGGTACGACCAGCGACGGCCGCCGATACCGGTTCTACGCGATGACCGAAGGCGTCATCACCAGCAGGGACGTTCTTGAGCGGCTGCTGGCCGCCGCCGCCCTCGATGGCCTTACCACCGTCGTCCACCACCGCGACCAGCCCGGCCCGGTCAATGGCATCGACATCGGCCCCTCCACCTTCGCTCCCACCCTGGGACACCACGTCACCTTGCAGCGCCTGGCTCGCCGTGAGAACCGCCTCGGTGCCCCGAAGTTCGCCGCAGCGCTCACCGACCTGTGGCAGGTCACTGTCGTCGCCGACGACACACGACTGCTGTGGAAGGCCCTGGACGCTTTCAGCGGCCGCTCACCCCGCAACTGACGTTCCCGACTTCTCCCGCAACACCCACGCACGACTCGACTGAAGGGAACCGCACATGACCAACCCGCCTACACCGTCCGACACCGCGTACGACGGCGCCCCCGACCTGACCACGGAGAAGGACGCGCTGGTCGTCCTGGCCGCCTCGCTGACCGGCGAGCGCCGCACCGCCCGCGCGCTGCGCGAGCTGGTGCTGCGCAAGGCCGCGTTCCTGGACCGCGCCGCCCTCACGCTCCGGGACAGCGGGCACGCCGCCGGCCTCGCCGATGCCGCCGCCGTCGAACTGCGCACCCACGACCGGGCGTTCGGCGGCCGGATCGGCCGGACCCCGCCGCACGCCATCGAGTTCGCCGACGGCCGCTCCCGCGACTACGTCCGCCAGGAGTACCGCGAGTGGGCGGCCGGCCGGACCGTCCCGTACGACCAGTGCAACCACACCGACAACTGCCCCACCACCGAGTGCGCCTACGGCGAGGGCTACTGGGACAGGCCCGAGGACCAGGACCCGCAGATGCGGCCCGCCTCCGACAGCGACACCGCGCTTGACGAGCTGCTGCACACGGCGGACGTCGCCGTCCTCGAGGCGGTCCAGACCCGCCTCGGCATCAGCGCCGGGAACGCGGCCACCACCCCGGACAGCAGCGTCAGCGGCGAGCCGCCGATCGAGCACGGCCGCAGCAACACCTGAGAGAACACGTCCCCGGGGCGGCCGCCAAGGCCTAGGAAACCGTCGGCCACCCCGGGTCACCGATCCCGCACGAGACGAGACGGAGCACCCATGATGTCTCATTCCCCAACCCTTCACACCCCTGCCCTGGTCGCCGCGATCATGCGGAGCATCGGCCAGCGCCGCCGCCCCACCCTCCCCTCCGTCAGCCGGGGCTTCATCTGCGCCCCCTGCCTGGTCACCTGGGCCGGTGAAGAGGCCGACTGCTGGAACTGCGGCAAGCCCGCCAGCTCCGAGTACGCCCGCCACAGCAAGGCCGTCGCCACGCTCCGGGCCTCCCTCGGCACGGCCCGCCAGAGCCGCCCCGCCATCCGCCGCACTCCCAAGAACACGACGGACGCCGCGATCGGCAGCGCCCTGCGCCAGGTGGAATCCGCCGTCGTCGTCGACACGAACAGCCTCGGCACGCTCCGCAAGGAGCTGTTCGCGCGGCTCGAGGCAGGTGCCTGATGAGCGACGCCCTCCCCCTCGACGTCATCCTCGGCCCCCACGAGGCAGCCCGCCTCCTGCGGCAGCTCGCCGCCGGCATCGTCCGCCAGGACCAGCTGCACCCCGACGTCGCGCTGCGCCTGGCCTGCGAGCGGGCCACCGACGGCGACCCGCTGATGCTCGCCGCCACCGGCCAGGTCTGGTCCGTGCGGCCGGACGTCGACCCCGACGCCGACGTCCCCGCCCGGCGCCTGACCATCCACGCCCGCCTCACCGCACCCCCGCGCGTCCTCGTCTCCGACGCGGACGACCGCGACAGCGAGGTCGACGAACTGCTGATCACCGCGCTCGAGCTGTACCAGCTCGACAGCTGGAAGCCGATCGACGCCCTGCTGGAAGGCGGCACCCAGTGAGCGCCGTCCGCCTCGCCCCGTACCCGCCGCTGACCGGCAGCGAGCCCTGCCGCCAGTCGGACGCCGACCCCGAGTGGTGGTTCTCCGACGACGCCGACGACCTGGCCGTCGCCCGCGGGCTGTGCCAGGGCTGCCCCGCCCGCGCCAAGTGCCTGGCCTGGGCCCTGGACAACCCGAAGTTCACCCAGCACGGCATCTGGGCCGCCACCGACCCCAAGCGGCGCACCCAACTGCGCCGCGAGTTCGCCATCGGACAGGAGACGAAGTCATGACCACCACCGACGCCTACACCCTCGCCGCGACCGAACTGCTCAAGGCCGGCACCCCGGTCGCCGACATCGCCGCGCAGACCGGCATGAGCCACGGCGAGATCGCCGCGCTCGCCGAAACCGAGGGACTCACCGCCACCCACGCCCGCCAGACGATGAAGGAGCTCCTGGAGGCGCTGGCCTGGGGAGAGAAGCACGACACCAAGAAGGCGCAGAACCTCGCCGCCCGGGCGCGCACCGCCCTCACCGAGCTGGTCCAACTGCGCAAGAGCGAGGCGCTGGTGGCCCAGGCCGAGGCCGAAGTCGGCGAACTCAAGCAGCAGCTGGCCCAGGCCGAGCAGAAGCTGCGCGCCGTCAAGACCGGCAAGCCCGTGGCCGTGGCCGTGGCCGCCACGACGACGGACGGCAAGGGCGAACGCGAGAAGATCCGCGCCTGGGCCCGCCGCAACGGCTACGAGGTGGCCGACCGCGGCGCCCTCACCCAGAAGGTCATGGACGCCTACGCCAACCGGGACCAGGTCCCCGAGCTGCGGGCCGCAGGCTAGCGATGGCCGCGTTACGCCGACTACGCGTCGCCGGACGGGAGCGGCTCACCGGTGAGGGCCGGGTCACCCTGACCCGCACCGGCGGGGCCGCCCCCGGCTGGGGTGCCTACGTCCTGCTCTACACCACGCGTCAGGTCGACCGGCGGCGGGAAGCCATCATCGCCGCCGCGCGGCCGAACGACACCGACCCGGCCTGGGGACTGCACGAACCTCGCCCCCACGGGCCGCAAGGTAACGAGACCCGCCCCCTGCGCGCGTGGGCCACCGCCGTCACTCCCCCGAAGGGCAAGGCCGAGTCTGTCGCCGCGTACAACGAGCGCCTGGCCCTTCACCTGCTGACCACCGGCTACTCGGCCCGCCTGGTCCTCTCCCCCACCTCCGTCGATCTCCCCGTCGCGCTGTGGGAGGTGGAAGTGGACGGGGCGGTCGACCTCCCCCCGGTCAAGGACCGCCAGCACGGATTCGCCGGCCACCACACCGTCCGCATCGGCCGCCTGATCTCCGTCACCTCCAAGGAGACGTAGCGGTGCGACACCGACCCGCCGTTGCACAGCCGTCGCCCGACCGAACCACCAACTACCGCAGGAGCGAATCCCCTTGAGCCTCACCCGCATCGAATGGGCCACCGACGTCTGGAACCCCGTTTCCGGATGCGATCGCGTTTCCGAGGGCTGCACGAACTGCTACGCCCTCTCCTTCGCCCGCCGCCACCGCGCCATGGGCACCCGCGGTTACGAGCGTGACGGCCGGCCCGAGACCAGCGGCCCGGGTTTCGGCGTCAGCCTCCACGACTGGGCCCTGCGCGAGCCCCTGCGCTGGCGCACCGCCAAGCGCGTCTTCGTCAACTCCATGAGCGACGCCTTCCACCCCGAGGTGCCCGACGAGTACCTCGCCGCCCTGTGGGCCGTCATGTACTGGACCGGCGCCGACGTGCGCGGCCAGTACGCCCACCGTCCCGTCCAGACCTACATCATCCTCACCAAGCGGCCCCCCAGGATGCGGGCGTGGCTGCGGAAGTGGGCCGACCGTGACACCCGCGTCGAACTGATTACCCGTGCCGCCGAACGCGGCTGGTGCGACCAGGAGGACGTCGACAACGCACCGTTCATGCCCGCCCGCCTCGCCTCCGTGTGGCTGGGGGTGTCGGTGGAGGACCAGGCCGCGGCCGACGCCCGGATCCCGCTGCTGCTGGAGACCCCCGCCGTCGTGCGGTTCGCCTCGGTGGAGCCGCTGCTGGGCCGGGTCGACCTGACCCGCTGGCTACGGCCGGCCATCGACTGCGGCTTCGCCAACCCCGACGACGGCTGCTGCAGCCACCCGGGCAACCTCACCCCCGAGTGCCACCGGTGGGTGCGCTGTCCCGTCGCTGCGAACGGCGCCTGGGAGGGCCTGGACTGGGTCATCGCCGGAGGCGAGAGCGGCCCCAAGGCCCGCCCCATGCACCCGTCCTGGGTGAGCGAGCTGCAGCTCGCCTGCCAGATCGCCGGCGTCCCGCTGTTCTTCAAGCAGTGGGGCCAGTGGGCGCCGTACGGCGAAGGCGAAGCCACCCCCGACGGCGTGCACGGCCCCGTCGCCCTGGTCGACCAGCAGGGCCGCACCCACAGCCCGAAGGCCGGCGCCCCGGCCCCGGCCGGGTCGGCGCGCATGGCCCGGTACGGCAAGAAGCGCGCGGGCAACGCCCTGAGCGGCGCGCACTTCGAGCAGCTGCCCGGCCACTACACCCCCCAGCCCACGGCCTGACCGCGTCCGCGCGTCACCACCCCGTCGAAGCGAAGGAGATCCCCGTGCGGGACGACACCACCACCGCCCTCAAACGACTGCGGTTCCGGATGCTGACCGCCGCGTACAGCAACAACGACTTCTGGACGCAGCGCACCGCGTTCATCACCGACCAGGCCGTGGCCGCGCTCGCCCGCCGCGAACCCACCACAGCCGAGGACGTCGCCAAGTTGCTGCTGAACCCCAGCCCCCTCCACGACACCGAGATCCTCGGTGCAGCCGTGGAGGCCGGCCTCGACACCACCGGCTGGGAGGAGCGCCGCGAGAAGAACCGCACCTACGCCCGCGAGGCCTCCGAACTGCCCGCGAAGTCCGACCCGGACACCGAGGCGCAGCGGCTGTGGGCGTCGCTCTACGACCACTACCCGCAGATCGCGGCCGCCCTGGCCACCTTCCTGCGCGCCATGCCGGACACCTGGCGCGAGGACCTGTTCACGATCAGCCCCTACTCCAGCCGCGGCCACCGCCGACACGGCGAGGCGCCCGGCCCGGAGACCGCGCCGTATGACGCGATGGACTGGGAGGACTGCCTGGCCTGCCTTGAGGCCCAGGACCAGTGCCGCTACCACCGTGGCGTTGGCGTCGGCATGGAGTACCAGTCCGACCTGATCAAGACGCTCCTGAGCGACCACGCGGCCATCGAGTACGTCCAGGAGCGGCACGCCGAACTGGATCGCCAGGCCCGGCCGGCGGACACCCAGGCCACCCCGGCCGCTGAGGGGGCCGGCAGCTGATGCGCATCACCGCCACGATCACGCCCGTCCACGGCAACAACACGGTCTGCCGCCACCCCCTGACCCCGGCCGGGAAGCCCAAGGACTCCCGCTCCGGCTGCACCGGCCGGTCCGGCTACATCGCCCGCTGCAGCGCCTGCACCTGGCGCCGCACCGGCAAGGCCATGACCGAGCTGGAGGAGCCGCGCGACGCGCACCTGCGCAGCCACATCCCCGCCCCCGTCCTGGCCACCGGCTGACACCCCAGACGCCCGGGGCGGCCGTCGACCACCAGATCCGGCCGCCCCGGCTGCACCCCGTCCAGCACGCCGATCCCAACCACCGTGGGAGAGACCACAGATGACCGAGCCCACCACCGACACCGCCGTCCCGGCCTGGCTCGCCGCCGCCGAAGCCGCCCACCAGGAACAGCACATCGACACCCTGGCCCAGGGACTGCTGCGCGCCCGGCGCCACGCCGACCTGATCAACGCCCGCCTCGCCGACCTCGGCATCGAGCCGATCGAAGCCGCCGGCGTCGACGACCACGGCCACCTCAAGCCCGCCCTGCTGACCCAGCCCGAGTTCGAGCCGTACGCCTACTACGAGGTGCGCGCGGCTTGGAGCGAGGACGACAAGGAAGTCGAGCTGCACACCGCGGACTGGGAGGACGACAACCCGAAGTTCGGCCGCGTGCGCCTGCTGCACTCGCTCGCCGACGTCGCCGCCGCCCGCCGCGAGTGGCCCAAGTTCCCCGCCCCCAGGCGCGACTACCGCCTCGAGGCGATCCGCGCGATGGACGGCCTCAACCCCGACCACCTCAACGACGCCGGCGCCGAAGCGATCGCGACCGCCATCCACGGCAACACCGCGGCGCTGCTGCACCTCGCCGACACCCTCGCCCGCACCAACACCACCGTCTGAAGGAGAACCCGCAGATGAACCTCACCATCGACCACAGCACGCTCGCCGCGGCCGTCGCCCTCGCCGCCCGCGCCCTGCCGACCCGCCCGCCCGTCCCGGTCCTGGCCGGCCTCAAGCTCACCGCCGCCGACGGCCAGCTGAACATCGCGGGCTACGACTACGACACGTCCACCGCCGCCAGCGCCGCCGCCGACCTGGCCGAGGACGGCAGCGTGCTGGTCTCCGGCCGCCTGCTGTCCGACATCACCCGCGCCCTCAAGCACGAGGTACGCCTGTCCACCGACGGCACCCGCCTCGTTGTCGAGTCCGGGTCCACCCGCTACACCCTCCACACCCTGCCGCTGGAGGAGTACCCGACCCTGCCCACCACCCCGGCCGCCTCCGGCGTCGTCTCCGGCAAGGAGTTCGCCGCCGCCGTCTCCCAGGTCGCCCGCGCCGCCGGCAACGACGACACCCTCCCCTCCCTCACCGGCGTCCAGATCACCGCCACCGGCGACAACATCACCCTGTCCGCCACAGACCGCTACCGCTTCGCCGTGCGCTCCCTGCCCTGGGAGCGGATGACGGACGGCCCCGCCGACGCCCGCGCCCTGATCCCGGCCAAGGTCCTCCAGGACATCGCTAAGCACCTCGCCGACGACCACCAGATCACCGTCGGACTCCCCGACACCCAGGGCACCTTCGGCCTCACCGGCGAGCACACCCACAGCACCGTCCGCGCCCTGGAAGGCGACCTGCCCAAGTACAAGAGCCTGTTCCCCACCGAGTTCAGCGCACAGGCGAGCGTGAACACCGCCGCGCTGGCCGACGCCGTCAAGCGCGTCGCCCTGGTCGCCACCGGCAACACCCCGGTCCGGCTCGGCTTCGAGCCCGGCACCCTCACCATCGAGGCCGGCACCAGCGACGACGCCCTCGCCGTCGACCGCATCGACACCGACCTCGACGGCGAGCCGATCAGCATCGCCTACAACCCCACCTACTTGCTGGACGGCCTGAACGCCATCGGCGCCGACGCCACCCAGTTCGGCTTCGTCACGTCCACCAAGCCCTCCCTGCTGCGCGGCAACGGCGAACCCGAGGACGCCCTGCGCTACCTCCTGATGCCTGTCCGCCTCGGCTGACCCTGCCCTGGGGCGGCCGCCATCCCGGCCAGGAAAAGCCGGCCGCCCCGGGCCCTGCCCCATCCCGAACCGCACACAGGAGCCCAAGAGCATGACCAACGCCCTGCAGACGGCACCGCCCGCGTCCCAGGAACCGGAAACCCCCGCCCACCCGCCGTACGACCCGATGCCCTCCATCCCCCGTCTGATCACCGAGCTCATGGCCGAGGACTTCTGGCACCGGTACGCCCGCGTCCGCGGCGACGCCGAATCCTTCGACGCCGACTACCTCAACGACCGCAAGCGCACTGCCCTGCTGCTGCGCGCCGTCATCGCCGACCTGGTCGCACTCGCCGACCCGACCAACGAACACGCCGCCGCCGACGCCGCCCTGGCCGCCAACGCCGTACGCAGCAACGGCTGGTACATGACGCTGCCCGCGCAGGCCGCACGCGAGTGGCTGCGCGAGCAGTACCGGGAGTGGGAGGAAAGCCCCGCCCCGCACCCGCCGAACTGCCCCGGCGGCTGCGGCGGAACCGGCGAGGTGCTGACGATCCTCACCTGGCAGGACGACGGCACACCCCTCCACCAGGAACCCGTCTGGTGCAACCGGGGCGAGCCGGAAGACCCGCACGGTTCCGACTGCGAGTGCCGCGGCACCGGCTACACCTACGACCGGCGCTACGGCGAGCGCAACCTCTGCCTGTCCTACCGCCCCCAGCCCGGCCAGGACACCCCCACACGCGTCGCCGACCCGGACGACCCCTGGGCCAACGAACCGCCGTTCTGAGCCCGCACAGGGGCGTTCCGCGGCCACGGAACGCCCCTGCCGCCGGAAGTCCCCACGACCCCGAGGCAGATGACCCCATGACCATCTACGTCGACGAAACCCAGGACTACACGCGGATCGCCAAGGCCCGCCGCCTGCGGCACACCCACTGGTGCCACCTGACGGCCGACACCCGCGACGAACTGCACGCCTTCGCCAAGCGCCTCGGCCTGCGCCGCACCTGGTTCCAGGACCACGGCATCCGCTGGCACTACGACATCACCCCGCCCAAGCGCGCCCGCGCCCTCCAGCTCGGTGCCGTCGAAATCGACCGGCACGGCCTGGCCGACATCATGGCCAAGCGCCGCACCGCCCGCCGCACCGTGCTGCTGACCCGCCCCGGCCACACCGAGCTGCGGTTCGGCCCGTACGACAGCCACGACCAGGCCGACGCCATCGCCGACGGGCTGCGCGCCCAACTGGACGACGCCGTCCACGTCGCCGGCACCACCATCACCGTCGTGCCGTACGACTACGCACTCCCCCACAGCGAGCCGTACGTCACCACCGAACCCAAGCAGCTCGCCTACGGCATGGACGCCGCCGAAGCCGACGCCAGCCAGGAGGCCGGCTTCCCCAACCTCTACGCCCGCCTGCAGGCCCAGCTCGGCTACGAACCCGCCCGCGACATCTGGCTGCAGGCGGCCGCCGCCTACGACTGGCTCCACCACGACCAACTCCCCTCCCGGGACTGACCGCCGCCCACCTGCACGACCACGCCCGGCGCCCCGCGCGCCGGGCGTACCGTGTTCCCAAGAGCCCCCCGAAGGAGGCGCCCCGCGATGACCGCGCAGCCGCTCGACTCCCCCGCCCCTCCTCCGTCGCCCGCCGCCGGCGCTCAGCTGCGCGCCCGCATCGCCGCATCGCCGCGCGCCGACCGCTGGCTGCCCGCCTGGGACCTGGAGTGGACGCAGGCCCTGGAGACCGCCCGCCAGACGCTCAGCCTGGACAAGGTGTACGAGACCATCGCCACCTGGACCCGCCGCCTCGACACCGCCCCCGTCGTCGACGCGTTCCTCGAGGGCGGATGCGACACCGCCGACGGCGTTCCGCTCGAGGACGTCCTCGGCCCCCGCCGGTGAGCGACCAGGCCTGGCCCGCACGGCTGTCCCCCACCGCCTCCCGCTACCTCGCCGCCCTCGAACCAGCCGTCCAGGAACTGGTCGGCGACATCCTCGACATCGCCTCCCGGGCCCCGCTCCACTGGCCCCAATGGGACACCTCCGACCCCGAAGGCACCGACCTGCGCGCGGCCGCCGTCGGCCAGCTCAGCCTCATCTACTGGATCAACCGCACAACCGAGCCGCCCCACCTGTACGTCCTCGACATCGTCTGGGCAGGCTGACGTCCTGCCCGCACCCCAACTCCCCAGAGAACGGATCATGAGCGCCGCACAACAAGACCCCGAGCCGTACTGCTGGTGGTGCGGCACGCGCCAGAGCCAGGGAGAGAAGGACCCGCGCTGGGTCCTGTGCCAGGGGCCGGGAACCACCATCTGCAGCGAATGCATCGACCTCGTCACGGCCATCGTCGAAGACGAGCGCCAGAAGCGCGCTCAAGAGGTGTGACCGCCACGGCCGGAACACGAAGCCGCCCCCGCCAGGGATGGCAGGGGCGGCTTCGTGTCGACCAGGCCGCGGTCAGTCCTCTGCGAGCAACTTGCCGAGGGTGCGCCGGTTCTCATCCGTCATGTGCTGGCGCAGCAGGCGGTTCAGCGCCTCCGGCGAATCCCACGGCAGCGTCAGCGCAGCCGGATCAGTCTTCGCTGCTGCGGGTGCCGCCTTCTTCTTCGGTGCCGCCTGCTTCTTGTCGGATGGCACCCGCTGGAGGGCTTCCCGGACGACCGAAGCCAGCGCCTCCTTGTCGACGCTCTGCCCCTTCGGCAGCACCTTCACGACGTCCTTGACGATGCCCCTCAACACCTCAGCGGTGACCGGCGCTTCGTCAGCCTCGGCAGTCGTCGTGTAGACGGCCGTAGCCGCCTCCACGTCGTAGCTCTCGGCTATCGGGACCAGCTCCCAGACCACGGACTGGCTCAGCTTTTTGGCTCGAGTTCGAGCCAAATCGTTCGATTCAGACGGCAGGGATTCGAACATGGCCTCAGCGATCGGCCACATGCGGATCAGCTTGTTGGCCTGCCCGCGGCCCATCCCCCACCGCTGCCAGCAGTAGTCGTCGAACGTGGCGTACTCGGCCCGGTACAGCCGCCCTTCCCTGATGATGCCCAGCGCCTTGCCAGCCGCCCAGAACGCGACCTTGAGGTTCTCGATCGCCACCTCACAGCGGAGGAAGACGTCCTCCTCCTCCGTGATCAGGACGGGCGTGCTCGCGATTGGACGCGACGGCGGCTCCGGCAGAGCGAGCGCCAGCTCGGTCGTCGTCTGCGGTCGCCGGTGCCCGCCTGCCCCGGCGCCCGGCTTCCCGGGCTCTACGCGGCGCCCCATTACAGCGCCTGCTCAACGCAGAGGGCGAGGCTCATGAAGTCCTCCCGTGCCCGCAAGGCGGTGCCCGACTCCTTGTACTCCACGACCGTCAGCCCGTTCTCGGCCGCATGCGCATGGATCTTGTACTTGCGGATCGGATCGGCCATGCGGGGATAGCCGCGCTCATCGATCCACTTCTTCACCGCGTCCAGCGCAGTGTCCCCGTCGCGCGGGTCGTGCAGGTTGATCACGACCAGGAACGGGATGCCCCGCGGCTTCAGAATCCGCTCGATCGTGAACTCGGCCGGCGCCCACGACAGCCACTCAGGAGTGATCGGCACGATCGCCAGATTCGCCAGCTCGAGAACCTCGCGCAAGGCGTCGGCCACCCGGCTCTCCCCAAGCGGGTCGTCTCCCCACGCCGCGTCAGGGTCGATCTCCATGAAGCCGGGGGTGTCGACCACGATGCGCTTGCGGTTCGGATCGTTCTTGTAGCCCGACAGCATGCCGACCTTGCCCCGCGTCACGAGGTAGTCGAACGGCAGCGCCTCCTCCGGGACGCGATCCGCCCACGACTCCAGGCTGCCCTGGGGGTCGATGCCGGCCGCGATGACGGCGGCCTCCTCGATGTCGTTCTGCATGACACTGCTGCGCCCGGCAACAGCCGCAAGGTTGACCGTTATCGTCGACTTCCCCGCGCCACCCTTCTGCTGGATGACGATGATGAACTTCGGGCCAGTGGCCGCTGCCGCCACGTCGGTGGCGGATTGCAGGGCAGGGGACAAGAGAGCCTCCGTCGCTTCCCCGTAGGTACTCGGATCCCGCACAGGATGCCAGATGCCGCGACCAGGGTTGTTACAACAAGCCGACGAATCACCCATGGGTGATCATCTGCGCCGATCTCTTCCCCTCCACGCTGACGGGAGCGCCCGCGTCTGGCCGTTCCTCCCCGCTGCGCAGGGCCACGTCAATATGTCCGTTCCTCTCAGGTTCTCCTGTGAGGTGACACCTCTGTTTTCCCTGGTGATCGAGTCGCCCGGGAGCTGTGAGGATCTGGGAGGCTGGGAGTAAGGGACGTCATGGCGTCCTTCGCGGGAGGAGGCTCCCCATGCCCGACAAACGCCCCCGCGGCTACCAGCCGGACTGGCGGCCACGGCCGAACACGCGAGAGCTCCTGGCGGCCGTCGACGCCATCCTGAACCGCTACGCCGGGCACCTCCCGATCAGCATCCGACAGGCCTTCTACGCCGCCGTGTCCGACGGAGTGCTGCCCAAGACCGAGCGCGCGTACAAGCGCCTGGTCGAAGTCGTCGGCATGGGGCGCCGGTCCGGGAGGATCCCGTGGGAGGTGATCCGGGACGACTCAGGAGCCCGGGCCGAGTCACCGATCGCCTTCGCTGGCCTCCAAGCGTTCCGCGACGGACTACTCCGTGCTGCCGAGGCGTACCGGCGCGACCGCCAGGAGGGCCAGCCCATCCGGCTCGAACTCTGGTCGGAGGCCAGCGGGATGGTCCCGCAACTGGCGATCCTCGCCAGCCCGTACGGTGTCCCCGTCTACAGCGGCGGGGGCTTCAACTCGCTGCCCGGCAAGCACGATGCCGCACTGCGGGCAGCGCGCGATCCAAGGGGCCTTTGCATCCTGCACGTCGGGGACCTGGACCCGTCGGGCACCCATCTGCACCGCGCCCTGGCCGAGGACGTCGCCGCGTTCGCAGCCGCCCACGGCGGCCGTGTCGAACTCGTACGCGTCGCCGTCACCGAAGCCCAAGTCGAGCACTACGGGCTGCCCACGGCACCACCGAAGGCCACCGACCGCCGCTCGTTCACCGCCGCCGGCACCACACAGGCCGAGGCCCTCCCGCCCGACGTCCTCACCCAACTCGTGCGAGCCGCCATCGAGGAACGCCGTGACGCCGACGTCCACCAGGCCGTCCTGGACCAGGAGGCAGCCGAGCGCCAGCAGCTGCTGGACGAACTGGGGGAGTAGCACCCGGCCGCGCCGACCTCGGCCCGTGTCCACAGGAGAACCCGACCAGGCTTGGCCCCATGTCCCGCAAACAGCAGTTCACCTGCAGCCCTCACCACGACCTCGCCCAAGTCGACAAGGAGGCCTGCGCCCGGCTCATGCCGCGAAGCACGCAGGAACAGATGGCGTTCCTACTCATGAAGTACCAAGGGAACTCCGGGGCCGTGGCGGCCATGCTGCATGTCAGCCAGCGCACCGTGGAGCGACACGCGAAGGGGAAGAATCTCCTGCCTCCAGGCAAGGATCTGCGGGCACGGCTGCGCGAGTGGACGCTTGATGCCCTCTGCCCCGTGCGTCTTGAGGCGGCCGCCGCAGAGGAGGCACGGCGGGCACGTCGGGGACGAAGGCGTGCACGGGAGGACGACTGACCGCGGCTCGGCCCGGCTCGCGCCTGCCACGGCATCTCCCGCCCGACTCGAGGCAGAGCCTGTGCATAGGTGCTCTGTCCGTCAGCATCCGCATCGGTGAGACTCAGCCGATGGACGCAGGGATAGCCGCCGTGCTTGGAGCGGCAGTTGGAGCAGTCGGAACCGGGTTAGCCGCTCTGGCCAGTGGATGGCTAGGAGCCCGCAACGTGCAGCAGCAGATCGTTGCGCAGTTCATCCAGGCAGATCACCAACGGCGCTTCGAGCACACCCGAGAACGCCGAGAACCCCGCAGCCAGGCGTACGCCGAACTCATCGCTCAGACCCAGTCCGTCGGCACTCTGATCAGCTCGATGCACCACTCCCAGAGCTACACCCAGGACGATGTCCGCGCCGCGCTGGAGGAGATCATCAAGGTGCTCCGGGCCCGCGCTCGCGTGATGGTCGAAGGGCCCGGCGACGTTGCGGACAGCACCGAGGACATCGTCGGCACGATCACGGCCTGCCGCCACCGGCTGATGGCGCTGGCCTCCATACCCGGAGCTCCCCCGGAGCTCCAAGCAATGCCCCGCGAAGAGCTGATCGAGCAGTGCGGCGACGGGCTTGGAACACTGGAAGAGGCCCTTGAGACGTTCGTGGAAGCCGCCCGGCAGGCCCTGGACGCCGATGGCGTGAACCACCACTCGGATTCCCTCCTTCGCGCCGTCCAAGCCAGCGCCCTGGGATGACAGCTCTGGCCCCTGGGAGTGGGGGACGTGGCCGGCCGTCGCGGCCTCGAGCGATCGTGGAGGCCTTCGTCGCCGGAGGCGCCGGCGCTCATCGCCGTCGGCCGGTAGTCAGCGATCCGTGCCGCCCCTGGCCAGTGCGTGCGTGGATTCCAGGTGCGTTGCGAGACGTTCTGCCTCTGTTGCCGTCAGGACGAACCGGGTGGTGTCGACACCCCGGTCTTGCCGGTCGATGGGAAGCAGATCTTCTGCGGCGGGCAGTGCCTGAAGTGCGAGGCGCTGCGAGTGGCCGAGCGCGAGCAACGCGTAGCCGTCGTCCTGCTGCTCGATGTAGTGATCGATGCTGAACAGGGCGAGGCTGGCTGCGAGTCGCGTACAGGAACTGGCGAGTGTGTTCGTCGTCACGGCAAGGACAACGACAGCGGACGAAGTCTGACACC
>NZ_JAGJBZ010000008.1 GCF_020010925.1 Streptomyces griseiscabiei
CCTGGGCGAGGACTTCCTCGCCCAGGCACTGCACCGCGAACACCGCCACGTACCCGGCGCCCTCGACGTCGCCGGACTGATGACCTTCGACGACCTCAACCAGATCCTCGCCGCCCACCGCCTGGAGCCGCCGCGCATGCGGCTGTCCCGCGACGGCGAGACGCTGCTGGTCGGCGGCTACACCACCCCGGTGGCCACCCGCCGCCACACGGTGTGGCACCGCCTCCACCCGGCCGAACTGCACGCCCGCCTGAAGGACGGCGCCTCGCTCGCCCTGGACAGCGTCGACGAACTCCACCCGCCGATCGCCCGCCTCTGCGAAGCGATCGAGCGCGAGCTGCGCACCCGCGTGCAGGCGAACCTCTACGCGTCGTGGACCAGCACCGAGGGCTTCGGCGTCCACTGGGACGACCACGACACGGTCATCGTCCAGCTGGACGGCGCGAAGCGATGGCGTATCTACGGCACCACCCGCCCGTTCCCGCTGTACCGCGACATCGAGGACCCGGGCGAGGCTCCCACCGAGCCGGTCGCCGACCTGGTCCTGTGGCCGGGCGACGTCCTGTACGTGCCGCGCGGCGTGTGGCACGCGGTCTCCGCCGACCAGGGCACCCGCTCCCTGCACGTCACCTGCGGACTGCAGACCCACACCCCCACCGACCTGATGACGTGGGTGTCCGAGCAGCTGCTCACGCACGAGGACTGGCGCCGCGACCTGCCCCTGCTCGCCGCACCGGACGTCCAGGCCGACACCGTGGACGCGATGCGCAAGCGGCTCGCCGAACTGCTGGACGACCCGACGCTGATCGCCCGCTACCGGGCGGCGATGGACGGGCAGGCCGTGGGCCGGATGATGCCGAGCCTGCCGTACATCGACACCGTCCCCGCCGACGGCGCTCTGCGGGTGCGGCTGACGACCGCCCGAGCGGTGCTGGACGTCGGCGAGGACACGGTCACGCTGTCCGCCGCCGGGAGCACGTTCGAGTTCGCGCCCGAAGCGGAGGCGGTGCTGCGCCCGCTGGTCGACGGGCGGACCGTGGACCTGGCCGCGCTCGCGGAGACGGCCGACCTCGCCCTGGAGGACGTCGTCGGCTTGGTCCAGGAGCTCGTTGCCGGGCAGGCCGCGACGGTGGGGAGCCTTCTGTGACAGCGGAGCTCGCTCTGGGCACCTACCGGTGCCGGGCGATCCCGGAGGCGGCCGTCCGTGCGGCCGCCTCCGGCGCGCAGTGGATCGACACCGCCCCCAACTACGCCACCGGCCGCGCCCAGGACTTGCTGGCCCCGGCCCTGGCCGCCCATCCGTCCTTGCGGATCGCGACGAAGGCCGGCTACTTCACCGCAGCCACCGGCGTGGACGCCGTGGACGCCGGTGTCCTCAACCAGGACCAGGCCGCCGCCGGGCACAGCCTCGCCGCGGACTACGTGCGCTGGCAGACCAGCCGCAACCGCGCCCAGCTCGGGCGCGACCGGCTCGACCTGGTCCTGCTGCACAACCCCGAGCGCGCCCATCCCGGCGACCGCGCAGCCCTGCACGCCGCGATGCGGGACGCGTTCGTCGTCCTGGAGGCGGAGGCGGCGGCCGGGAACGTGGCGGGTTACGGCGTCGCCACCTGGGCGGGCCTGGAAGAAGAGGCGTTCACGGTGGGGCAGTTGCTCGCCCTGGCCACGGAAGCCGCGGGCGGCCGGCACCACCTGGTCGCCATCCAGTTGCCGGTCAGCCTGGTGATGATGACGCCGATCGTGCAGGCCCTTGACGGCCGGGGCCCGCTCCCGGCCGCCGCAGACGCGGGTCTGCGGGTGATGGCCTCCGCGCCGCTGCACGGAGGCGAGCTCCCCGCCATGGTCGACCAGGAGCTCGCCGACCTCATCCGGCCGGAGCTGACTCCCGCACAGGCGTGCGTCCTGGCGGTCGCCTCATGCCCAGGAGTGACGAACGTCCTTCTGGCCGCCTCCGGTACGTCACACTGGAGGGAGGCGGCCGACGCCGTCGCTCAACCCTCCCTGACCGCCGCCAAGTTGCGGGAGATCACTGGTGTACTCGCCTCCACCTGACCCGGACACCGAACAGCGCATGCGCGCCCACCACGCGCACACCGCGAAGGCCCTGGACGTCACGGTGGAGCCGGGCACGGAGTTCTGGGGATGGGCCGGGCGCACCCTGGGTGCCCCGGCCCGCACCGCCACAGGTGCGCCCGCATGGCTGCGCCTGGTGTCCGCGCCGGAGGACAAGGCCGCGGGGAAACTCTGGGACGGCGCCCTCGATGCCCAGCACGCCTTCGGCAACCTCGACGGCCACCGGCCCGCCCTCCTGGCCGTCCACGACGCCGTCGACGACACCACCGCCTACCGGGCGGAACTGTCGGTCCGCGTCGACGACCCGGTCCTGTCCGACGACCCGATCCTCCAGCACGACCTCCAACTGCCGGACTCCTGGTGGAACGACCTCGCCGGGACGCTGGAGAAAGTGGCGGCCGTCGACACCGCCCGCGTCGCCGTACGACAGCAGTACATGGAACGGGCCATCCCCGAGTTCCTCGGGATTCCGGCCCCGGCCGTCTCCTGCTGGACCACAGCCCACGCGGACGTGCACTGGGCGAACCTCACCGCACCGCTGCGCCTGCTGGACTGGGAAGGATGGGGCAAGGCCCCGGAGGGCTTCGACGCCGCCACGCTCTACGCCTACTCGCTGCTCCGCCCGGACACCGCGGCCCGCGTCCGCGCCGCCTTCACCGTCCTGGGCAGCCCGGCCGGCCTCGCCGCCGAAGCGACCGTGTGCGCGCAGCTGCTCCAGACCGTCAGCCGCGGCGACAACCTCGTCATCGAGGACCGGCTCCGGGACTGGTCCGAGGACCTCCGCCGCCGACAGCCCTGAGCCCAGCTCACGCACCCGGTACCCGGGTCCGCAGGCCCGCGAGGGGTACAAGTACCGGTATGGCGCGTGAGCGGGTGCGGTGGCCGTCCGTGGTGGACCGGGCGCGGGAGATCGTGAACGGGTACGCGCCGATGAAGGTCACGCTGCGCCAGGTCATGTACCGACTGGCCTCCGAGGGAACGCTGCCGCACACGGCGCCGATGTACCGCCGTCTGTCCGCACAGCTGGCCAAGGCCCGCCGGGAGGGCCGGTTCCCCGACCTGATCGACACCGTCAGGGAGGTCCACGTCCCGCCGGCCTGGACGGGCGCGGACGCGTTCGTCGCGGAGATGCCCGGCTGGTTCCGCCTCGACCGCACCGAGGGCCAGGAGCACGCCCTGTACGTCGCGGCGGAGAAGGACACCCTGCGCCAGCAGCTGACCGGCTGGCTCGCCGACGCGGGCATCCCGGTCCTGGTGGTCCGCGGCTTCGGCTCGCAGTCGTACGCCGACGTCGTCCACGACCGCGTCACCGCCGACCCGCGCGCCGGCGTTCTACTCGTGGTCGGCGACTTCGACTGCTCCGGCGAGGACATCGAGCGGGACTGGGTAGCGCGCACCGGCTGCTGGAGCCGGACGGAACGAATCCTGCTGACCTACGACCAGGTCCGCGCCTACGAGCTGCCCGCGACCGAGGGCAAGCAGGGCGACCCGCGATGGCCGGCCTTCGCCGACCGCTACGGCTTCGACCCCCGCCGCCCGGTGCAGTGGGAGGTGGAGGCGCTGGAGCCGGCCGAACTCCAGCGCCTGGTCCTCGCCGCCGTCGACCCGCACATCGACCGCGACGTCCTCGCGCAGCAGATCGCCCGCGAGGAACAGCAGCGCCGCGCCCTGGAGGAGTTCGTCGGCCGGTGGGGCGCGGCGAGCGAGTGACCGGCTTAGCGCTGTACGGGGGCCTGCGCGGCTTGGGCGAAGTGCAGCACGACTGCCTTGGCCCCGGCGGCGAGTTCGTCCGAAAGGTCGCTGCTGCGCGGGTTGGTGGGGTGGTTCTTCACCCAGATCATGGAGAACTTGATGATCTGGTCGATGTCGCTGGGACGCAGCAGGATCGCGTCGCCGGTGTGGAGCGGCTCGGGATCGCGGTGCTGCCACAGCCGGTAGAAGCGGCCCTCGACGTCGTTGAACCCGAGGTGCCGGTCACCATGCGGGTTGATCAGGTGGGTGGTGAAGGGCAGATCGTTCGGGCCCGGCTGCCAGGGCTGCTCCGGCTGGCTCAACATGTCCTCCGTCGATACGCGGTGATCACAACGGTGCTGAGTGTGTCAGCGCCTGGCAGGGGCGGTCCGGGCTTCCGGCCACTTCGCTCACCTCGGGGACCGACGGGTCAACGGCGGCGCCCGACCGTGCCACGGACAAGGACGTAGGGGATCACGCAGAAGGCGGCGACGTTGCAGGCGACGAGCAGGGTGAGAAACAGCCAGTAGGCGAAGCCGTGGCCGTCGGAAGCCGCGACGAGAGAGCCGTAGGTGAGGCTGACGAGGATGCCGGTGCTGGCGAGCCCGGCAGCCCAGCCCAGCGCGCTCAGGCCGAAGCCGAGACCGATGAATGCCCAGAACAGGGCGGGACCGGCAAGAACCCCGATGGCCAGGAACAGCGGCGCGGTGATGTCCCGGTCGCCGATGTAGTCCATGAGCTGCGGGACGGAGATGAAGGTCCATAAGCCGGTGAAGGCGAGGCCGATGACGACGGCCACGATCGTGATCACACGGTTGGCGCGGCTGACGGAAGCGGCGTTCGCGGCGTCGGTCATGAGGCAGTGGACTCCTTCTGCTACGGCGGGCGAGGTGATCGGATCCATCCCGGTATAGCCGACGCAGACCACAAGGGGGCGCGCTTCCGCCCAAGGCGTCCGGGACCCGACCATGAGGCCGACCACGCTGGTCCGCGCCCGGATCTGCCGCGCCGGGGGCGGGCGTGTCCGAAGTGACACGCAATTCGAACAAGCGATCTAATACGGGTATGGACGCGACCGACTTCCCCGACGACCTGGTGCAGACGCAAGCCGCCTGGAACGCCACCTACGACGCGCTCGCCGCACCCCGCCCCCGCGACACGACGGCCCTGCGCCGCCGCCTGCTGCGCCTGTCCGTACGGCTGTGGTGGCACCCGTACTGGGAGACCGTCCCCTCGGTGCCGGCGGCCCGCTCCGAGCTGCGCCACCTCGCCCGCGCCCACGGAGCCGTCCGGGCCGCGTGACCGGCCGTCCCGGTCGACCAGGAGCACGGGGTTGCGCCAGGGGTTGCGCCTGTCTGTTGCGCTGGGTGTTGCGCCAAGGGTTGCGGTAGGTGTTGCGCGGCCCGCAGGAATGCCCCTGCGTCCGTGCAGGTCACCACGCGGTTTTGCCGTGGTCGGCCTGCTGACATCCCCGTTGCGGCTGCTCTGCCCATGTCCCCTGGCTGGTGTGAAGGAGGAAGGGACGGGCGGGATGGGCGGCGCGGCCACGGCCGGGGATCGGGGCGCTCGCCGGTGTTGCGCCGGGCGGGGCCGCCGCGCCAAGCCGCCGATGGTACGACGGCCAGGGGAGACCAGCCGCCCGGCCTTGCCCCGGGCTTCAGCGTCTACTCGTGCGGCTCCAGGAGCTGCCACTCGCCGGCCTTCCAGGCACCTCGGTAGTCACCGCCTGTCGGCAGGTTGACCACCGGCACCACGTGATCGGCGTAGACGATGAAGGCCGCCACCGTACGTGCGGAGTCCCGGACCGGCCCCTGCTTGGTCTGGGACACCCGCCAGCCATCGCCTGGCACTACTCCCAGCGGCCGTTCATCCGGGAGTCGTTCAATCTCCACGAACCCGTCCTGCTCCACTGCTGGCACCACCCGGCCTGACTTCTCGTCCAGCAGCACCATCGCGGCGCCGTCCGACTCCCGCCATCCCACGACCGGCCGACTGATCACGTCGTCCTTCTCGGCATCCGGCGCGGGGTCCTTGAACCAGGCTGTGAAACGCAGTTGTGAGTGCATCCCGTCATCCTCCTGGTGATCACCGCCCCCTGTCCGCTGTACCGAGATCACAGCCTTGGCTGCCGTCGGGTTCGCGCACGCTGCTGCCCCACAGCGCGGTCTGCCCCACCTGGCACGGCCGCTCACGTCCCGAACGGGCCCGGTCAATCTGCGCCGTGATGACGTCGATGTGCCCGCAGCTGTCCGCGACCGTGCTGGACTGGCAGCGTCCCGTACGCAACTCCCAAGGAGGGGCCATGGGCGAGGTCGCCACGGCCGTGTCCGACGAAGCGTTCTCCGCACTTGCCGACAACTTGGGCCACATCCTGGAGACCCGTGCGCTGCTGTGCGTCATCGCGCCGGAGGACGTCCAGGGTGAGGCCGTGGTGGAGGCCGCTCTCAGCCGCTGCGACGGAGCCGACCCCGTCGTGGTCACGACCGCCGCGCCGGGGACCCTGGCGGCGCTCCTGGACGCGTTCCACGACGCTCTGCACCTCGGTGTCCGGCCGCGACGGCTGGCCGACGCACAGCGGGCTGTCGAGAACGAACTCGCCCGCCGGGCCTGGCCGGTGGTGGTCGTACGCGATGCCCACCTGCTGAGGACCGAGGCCCTGCTGTACGTCTACGGGTTGTGGAGCCTGTTCCAGGAGCATGAGCGCCGGATGCCCGTCGTCCTGGTGGGGCCCGAGCGGATCCGGTCCGTGCTGCGCCGGCCGTCACTCGCCAGCCTGGAGAGCTGCGTCTTCATCTGGCACCGCCTCACCCAGTGAACCCACCGGACCCCGGGCCTCGACAGGCCCGGGGTCCGGTGGGGGAGCGGCCCGAGGCCGTCTCAGTAGTCGTCGCGTTCGGAGTTCGGCCCGTACCGCTCGATGAGGTCGCAGGTGCAAGTCCCGCCCTCGTACACCGTCTTGTCGCACTCCTCATGGTGATCCCACGGCTGCCGCTGCGTCGGGGCCGCCGACGGAGCGGGCTGCGCCGGGGCGGCCTCGACCGCCAGGACCGCGCCCGCCCAGTCCATGCCCAGCGCAGCGAGAGCGGCGAGTTGCTCCGCCGTGAGCTTGTCGCGCCTCGACTTGGTGTTCGAAAGCCACACCCCCAGTTTCACCGGCACCGGCTCCGTCTCGCCGTCGACCGTGATCTCCACGACCGTGCTGCGCGGGACGGTCCGCTGCCCTTCCTTCTCCACCCACTGCGTCAGGGCGGCCAGTCCCCGCTGGAATGCAGCCTCAGCCTTGCTCCCGGCCTTCTTCGGGTTCTTGGCTGCGTCGGTCGGCGCAGGGGGGAGCTCCGCCGGGGCGGCGGCCGTCACGGGGAGGGCGGCGCCCCGTACGCCCAGCGCGGTCAGCCGCTCGCGCTGCTCGGGCAGGAGCTGCGCCCAGGTGCCCGGCTCCTGCTGCCGCCACCTCCAGGTGCCGATGTCGTCGCCGTCGTAGACGACGCCGGGCGCGATGTAGGGCAGGACGCCGTCGGCGTCGACCAGGTCGGCGAGGACCCGGTAGTGGCGCTGCCAGCTCAGCGGCCACGGGCAGTCCCAGTCCTGGTCGATCGCCGTCAGCTGCGCCGCGCGTTCCGCCGCGCGCTTCGGGTCCTTCCCGAGCCCGCCCTTCCGCCGGAGGTTGGCGATGTGCTGCCCGATGGGCACCATTGCCTCGCCCTCACCCCAGACCGCGTCCTGACGCGGCGCAAGGTGCCCGGTGGCCCTCCGGAAGGAGCGGAGCGCGGCCAGCTTGGCCTCCCACGCCTCCTCGCCCGGCTCCCAGAGCATCCCGGCCTCCGGCGCGTCCAGCAGCGTCTTGCGCCGCTCCTCCAGCTCCCCGGCCCGCAGCGCCTTCCTCTGCTGGTGCACCCAGCGCCCAAGGGGAAAATCTTTCGTGACTCCGACCTGGGTCTCGGTGTCGTAGGGAACGGCGTAGAGACCGGTGATCTCGTTCTCGGACCGCCAGCGGATGAGGGCCTGGTAACCCTCCAACCAGACGAGGCTGTCCGGCCGGTAGACGCGGGTGCGCAGGAACGCGGCGATGGTCGCCGCGTCCCGGGGAGTGGAGAAGTGCAGCAGGGCGGATTCGGCGGCGGCCTGGGTGTCGTCGTGCTCCTGGTCCTCGCCGTCGCCCGCGCCGTCGGCACCGATGATCTGGCCGTTCTCGTCGCGCTGGACGTGGACCTTGCGCTTGCCGCTGGTGAGCGCCCGTGAGGCGAGCTGCTCGACCAGACGTTCGTCATGCGAACGTAGGCCCTGGAGGACCGCTACAAGGGGGCGAAAACTGGCGCTGGCGACCATGTCGTTCGGGTCTTCGTTCGGCTCCAGGAAGATCGGCACGATGATCCTGGCCACCTTGGTGGAGCCGTCGCGGTTCAACCGCAGGGCCCGGCCGATGTTCTGCACGATCTCCACCTGGGAGCCGCGGGTGTCGGCGAAGCAGATCGCTTCGACACCCCTGGTGCCCACGATGTCGACGCCTTCCCCGAGCACGCGAACGCTGGCGAGGAACGCCCTGTGTACGCGCCGGTTGTTGGCGTCGATGCCGTTGGCGAACTGGCGGATCTTCTCGCGTCGTTCGGCGACGGTGTGGTCGCCGCACAGCCACGCCGCCCACACCCGGTCCGGGGGTACGTGGCGGCCGGCCTCCAGGCCGTAGAACTCCGCGTCGATCGAGGATGCGGGCAGCGCCTTCTCCGCCGTGACCATGGTCTCGTCATCGGTCTCGGTGACGTACAGCTCGGCAGCGGTCTTCGGCAGCGCCTCCGCGAACGCCGCCGCCTCCTCCACCTTCTGATGGAAGGTCATCGTCGTCCGCAGGTTGAACGCGGCGGCGTGCTCCAGGAGCGCGGTCTGCAGCAGGGCCAGGCGCCGGCCCCGCAGTGCCTCCTCCGACAGCCCGAGGACGGGCGAGGGGTCGCGGATCTCGAGGACGTCGATCTCGAACGGGGCGAGGATCTCCCGCTCGATCGCCTCCGACAGCCCGAGTTCAGCCCCAGGCAGCCAGGCGCCGAACGGGCCGTCCGGGTCGTCGGCCATGCTCGCGATCTCCAGCTCCTGGCCGTCCGTGCCCTTCTGGGGCCGGGGAGAGGCGAGGATGCGCGGGGTGGCGGTGAGATAGAGCCGGAAGTCGGCGGGGATGCGGGCGTTGTCGTGGATCGCCGCCCACGGCCGACCAAGATCACCAGTGGTTCCGTGGGCTTCGTCCACGATGGCGAGCGAAAATCCGTCCATGCGCTGGCCGTACAGGCGCTCTCCGCCCGCCAGAGCGGCCTCCAGCGGCCCGCGAACGCGTCCCTGGCCCATCGGGTCGTCGAAGTCCTCGCGGTCCACGAGAGAGGCGTACGTGGCGAACACGATGACCGGCCCGTGGGCGGCCCACAGGGCGAGCTGGATCGGGTTGGTGGTGGTGCGCACCCCCAGCTCGTTCAGCACCGGGTCGTTCTCCAGCGAGCACACCGCGACCATGGGGGAGCGGTGACCCACCGCCCGCCAGGCCTGGGCGGTCTGCACGAGCAGGTCCAGGGTCGGCACGGTCACGAGAATCCGGCCCTCGGGGAAGCACTCCAGCGCGCTCGCGGCAGCCATGATCGTTTTACCGGAGCCGGTCGCTGACACGATCGTGCCACGGGCACCCTGAGGGGGTACGGATGACCTTGCAGGGAATCCGACCCACTTACGGAAACTCGACTTCTGGTCGATCTGGTGTTTCTTGAGCGGAATCCTGCTCATCGTCCGTCCTCCTCTCCGGTGTCGTACAGCCAGGCGTTATGAAGCCTTTCCAGCGTGATTTCCTCTTGGCCTTCCCGCGTCCAGATCCCTCCGAGCGAGACCGGAGTGTTGTCGATCCTCTCGCACAGGACGAAGCAGGCGGGCAGGTCGATCAGAACGAGCTCGCCCGCGAACGTGCTGCCGGGCCCGTAGCGGCGCCACAGCCGCTCCAGCCGCGCCCGGTGCGTCTGCAGGTAGGTCTCCAGCGCTTTCGGGTAGTAGGTGTCCCGCTCCGCCAGGTGCACGGTCCGCAGGGCGATGTCCACGACCTCCCGGGCCGACTCCTGGTCCCACTGCTCGGAGCTGGTGCCGGTGACGGCCGCGTAGTGCTGCTCGCAGATGGCGAGGACCCGCTCGATGAGCTCCGTCGACGCCTCGTTCCCTTCGGCGCGGGTGGAGGGACGGCCCTCGGCAGGCCAGGAGCCCGTGTTGTAGTCCTCCAGGCCCAGGGGCGCCCGGTCGTCGGCCTCTACGAGGTCCAGGGCGTGGTGGGTGAGGTGTTCCAGGAGCAGGCGGGACAGTGCGCGGGCGGGGTCGCTGGTGTGCAGCTGGACGTCATCGGTGGCGGTGCCGCTGGGGAAGCCGAACTTGCCGGGAAAGACGATGGCGCGGGTGAAGAAGTCGCACAGGATGCCGAACATCTCCGGGTGCGGCAGGTGGGTGATCTCCTGGCTGGCCTCGGCACGCGCGGCCAGCATGACAGTGGTGACGAACAGCCGGCGGGCCGCCTCCTTCTGCCGGGCCTCGCCGGACGGCCCCTCCTCGGTCACCTCTACAACCCGGTACAGGCCCTTGTCCCCGTACACACCGCCCGGCCGCTCGTGCGCCGCACGCACCTTCCCCACGGCCTCCTCCACCGACCGCGCGTACGCGAAGTGGGTCAGCGAGGACGCACCCGGATACTCCGCCTGGTTCGGCACGGCCACTACGCGGAAGCGCCTCAGACCCTCACTCGCCGACTCGGCTGACGGCTCGCCAGCAGCCGGAACCCGCCCGAGATCCTCAAGAAGCTCCCGGCGCAAGGCCGTTGCAGCCAGCCCGACCCACTGCGCCACATCCGCGACCCGGCCGAACTGGGCGAGCAGAACATCACCATGGATGGTGAAGCTGTGCGGCTCCCGGTCCATCTCATCCGCCAGAGAAGAGAAAAGCCCAAGCACGCGAATAAGCAGGTCGAAACTGGCGGCTTCCGGAGCGGGAAGCGAATTCCCGTCCGGGTCAAACAGTTCGTCACCCATAAACCCCTCCTTGGATTCCCC